>JACMPG010000179.1 GCA_014377625.1 Spirosoma sp. | reverse complement strand
TCACGTTGGAAAGTTTAGCCAATATTGGCTTGAGAATCGCTTCGATGCTCATGGGTCGTAGGGGCTGAAATGGGGATTTCAATCTTACGACCCTTTTTGCATCTGGCCAAATCAGGCCTCAAAACTGCTCACAGTATTAAATATATTCGAGAAAGACATTTACAATCTGTTCCCCTGAGTTCCGCATCCCATGCAAACTACCGCCCATTTTGAGCGTATTCACGAAACGATTCTTGCCGAGTTGCACAAAGCCCGGCGTAGCGTGTATATCGCGGTAGCGTGGTTTACCGACCGGGAAATTTTCCAGGTGCTTTGCGAATTGGCGGGTCGGGGCGTGTCGGTCAATCTGCTAATTTCCAGCGATGGGACGAATTTTCGGAAAGACGGGTTGCCATTCGATGAACTGACGCGCTGTGGCGGTCACGTGAACATTGTTGGGGGCGAGAAAAAGAACTTCATGCACAACAAGTTCTGCGTTATTGACGGGCAAACGGTCATTACCGGCTCGTTCAACTGGAGTTACAAGGCGCGGCAGAACCACGAAAACATCACGATCTCGACCGACGCCGGGCCACTCGCCGGGCAGTTCACTACCGAGTTCCACCAACTCCGTGATCGCTACTCCCCCGCTCCCGACTTACCCCCGCTCGACCTTGGCAAGGTGCTGAAACGGCTCGACCTCATCAAAACGCTCATTGCCTTAGACGAAACCGATGAACTCGCTCCGCACCTCAATAAACTCAGTCAGCAACCCCTGCCAAACGACCTCATCGACGTGGTGGGGCTGCTCCGACGCGGGCAGTTTGCCGAAGCCCTGAGCCGGATCGACCAGTTCAGTAAGCAGCATTCCGCGCTCACAACCTGGGTCGATGCCGAACTGAGTGCGTTAAAGATAGAAATCAGGATTCTGGAAGTGCAGGTGCAGGCCCTCGAAGCCGAAAAAGGCGACATCGAAAAAACGCTCCACGACTTCGCCGTTCAGCACGACCTCCGGCTCGGCGATTTGATTCTGCAACTCCTCGAACACCGCCGGGCGCAGGCCGTCACGGACGACGAGCGAAACGAGGCCGAAACCGATTACGAAAGTTATCAGCAGCAATACGCCGAAACCTGCCAACAGCCGCGCTATGAGCTGAACGACGACGAACAGCGCGACCTCAAACGCCGGTTTCGCAAAGCCGCGCAACTCTGCCACCCCGACGTAGTGGCCGAAGCCCTTAAAACCCAGGCCGAGCAGCTCTTCACCGATCTCAAAGCCGCCAACGACCGCAACGACCTCGCCCGCGTCACCGAAATCCTGACCATCCTTGAACGGGGCGATACGTTTGTTCCTCGCTCCGAAACCGTCACGGAAAAAGCCCTGCTCAAACACGAGCGCACCCGCTTGCAGGCCCTCGTCTCCAACCTGCAAACAACGGTGCAAACCCTGCAACAGTCCGACACGTACCAGATCATTCAGCAGCTTACCGATTGGGATGCGTACTTCGTCGAAAAGCGGGCGCAGTTGGCCGGACAGGTCGGGGTGCTGGCGTGACTATAACCCGTGAGATGGTGCAGACCTGAACAGAAACGGTCCATCCCGTAGTCTACACCATGATTTCCTATCCCCGTTTTTTCAGCAGCACTACGTTCTCTACGTGATGCGTGTGCGGAAACATGTCCACGGGTTGTACTTCGGCAACGACATAGCCAGCGTCCAGAATACCCAAATCGCGGGCCTGGGTGGCGGTGTTGCAGCTTACGTAAACGATGCGGTCGGGGGCGGCTTTCAGCAACTGGCGCGTTACGGCCTCGTCCATCCCGGCGCGGGGTGGGTCGGTAATCACTACATCGGGCCGACCGTGCAAGGCGAAAAACTCGTCGGTCAGGATGTGGCGCATGTCGCCCGCGAAGAAACTGGCGTTGGTGATGCCGTTGACCTGCGCATTGACGCGGGCATCGGCTACGGACGCTTCCACGTACTCGACGCCGATAACTTCCTTGGCCCGACGCGCCACGAACAGGGCAATGGTGCCGGTGCCGGTGTAGAGGTCATAGACGCGCTCCTGCCCCGTCAGTCCGGCCCAGTCGCGGGCAATCTTGTAGAGGTTGTGGGCCTGCTGGGCGTTGGTCTGGTAAAACGATTTCGGGCCGATGCGGAACGTGAGCGGTTCATGCTCCGGGTTCTCGTCGTCCATGCGTTCCTCTATGTACGGCTGGCCGCTCCAGTTTAAAACGTCCTGATCCTGGTAGCTGTCGTTTTTCTTGGTGTTGATAATGTAGTTCAGCGACGTGATCTGTGGGAACTCCGTTTGCAGGTGGTTCATCAGCCCACTGAGTTGCGCCGGGTCGTCCTGCGCTACCTGTACTGTTACCATGAGTTGCCCGGTGCTGTCGGCGGTGCGGATGATTAGGGTACGCAGATAGCCCGTGTGGATTTTCAGGTTGTACATGCTCATGCCGGTGCTAAACGCGTAGTCGGATACGGACAGCCGGATGGCGTTGCTGGGGTCGGGCTGGAGGTAGCAGTGCCGGATGGGCAGCACCTTGTCGAAGCGGCCCGGTACGTGAAAGCCTACCGCGCGCGGGTCGATGAAGGCATCACCGGCCACTTCGACGTGAGTTTTCCAGCGGCCCTCGGCACAGGTAAATTCGAGTTTATTGCGGTAGTACTGGGTGGGGTGCGCGGCCAGAATGGGCTGAATGGCCGGGAGTTCTACCTTGCCGATGCGGGTCAGGTGGTCAATCACCTGCTGGTGTTTGAAACCCAGTTGCTCGCTGTACTCGATGTGCTGCCACTTGCAGCCACCACAGGTGCCGAAGTGTTCGCAAAACGGCTCGGTACGTACGGCAGATGGTTCGATGATGCGCTCGGCCACGGCTTCGCGGTATTGTTTCTTCCGATTCGTGACCCGCAGGTCCACTACGTCGCCGGGGGCAACGCCCGGACCGCCGGTGGGATTTTCGACAAAAATGACGCCTTCGTCGGTCCTGACGATGCATTTTCCTTCCGCTGCCACGGACTCTACCCGTACTGCGTACAACCGTTCGGGTGCTTTATGACTCTTTTTACGCATTGGTCTCCTAAAAAACTGCTAATTTAAGCAGTCATTTTCGGATGCCCCCTGTCCAACCCGTTCGCTGTATGTCATACCTGTACCGTTTCCTGTGTTTTTGGGTTTCTTTGACTGGTTTTGTGCTGTTAGTCGGTTCCGTAGCCTGGGCTACGCACATTGTGGGGGGCGAGTTGGAACTCCAGAAATTAGCCCCAACGGCAACCTTCGCGCACCGTGTCAATCTGAATCTATACTTCGACGACATCAACGGCAATGTTGGAGCCGAAGATGCTACGGCGGTCATCTACGTTTTTCGCAAGCGCGACAATGCACTCATGGGCAGTGTAGAGGTGGTTCGGGTGGGTAACCAGTTTGTGAGTTACAGCGCACCCGCCTGCTCGCGCACCGACCTGCGCACCCGCCTGATCCGGTACAGCACCGATATTACCTTTCCCACTACGTTCAACGATGCCGGGGGCTATTACATGAGTTGGGAACGCTGTTGCCGAAACGGTACCATCACGAATATCAATAATCCCGGTGGGGCCGGTTCTACCTTTTACCTTGAGTTTCCGGCTCCATACACGGGCAGTACGCCTTTTGTTAACTCGTCGCCGGTGTTCAGCATTGCCAAAGGTGATTACATCTGCGTGAATCGCCCGTTTACGCTGGATTTCAGCGCCAAAGACCCCGACAATGACAGCCTGACCTACATCATGGTGACGCCTTACAACGGCTTCAGCACCGCCGGAAACCCCAACCCCGGCAACCCCGGTCTGGGGTCAACCCCATCAGCCTCTGCCGGGCCGTATCCGCCTGTATCGTGGGTGTCGGGCATTTCGGCAACTAATCAGATTCCGGGTACTGTTCCGCTGCGCGTTGACCGCCGAACGGGTCTGCTCAGCGTAACGGCCAGCCGACCGGGGCTGTACGTGTTTTCGGTAGAAGTGGCCGAGTTTAGAAAAGGGAAGCAGATTGGGCTGGTCCGGCGCGATTTTCAGCTGAAAGTCATTGACTGCCCCGTCAATAACCCACCCCAGTTATTTTTCCGGGCCGATGGCCAAAAAACGTTTGCCCGTAAGAGTACCGCCGTAACTATTGCCGAAAAAGATACCAATTGTCTGAGTCTGTTCATCACCGACATCGATATTAACCAGCGCATCACCATCACCAATATGAGCGGTTCGCTGCCCGGCTTAACTATTACGCCCAATGAGTTTCTGACCCGTACGGACAAGGACACGCTCCAGGCCAAATTCTGCTTCGGTAAGTGCGTGGGGGGAGACGGCAAGCCGTTTACGCTGCTGATCCGGTCCAATGACGATGGCTGCCCGCAGGGCCTGGGCGACACGCTGACCATTAACCTGACCGTTATTCCGGCACCCAACAACAAGCCCCGCGCCGGCACCGATCTGCCGGGCAACAAAAGCCGGATTTCGGTAGGTACATCGCTGACGTTCAATGCCTTTGGTACCGATCCCGATAATGATAACATCTCCATTCAGGCGGTGGGGCGCGGGTTTTCGCTGGCGCAGGCGGGCATGACGTTCGGGCTGGCATCGGGTGTGGGCAAGGTGTCGTCGCCGTTCGTCTGGAAACCAACCTGCGCCCAGGCTACGCAGAGCGATTATGTTGTGGACTTTATCGTGACCGATACCCGCTGCAACCGCAACCTGACCGATACCGTAACGGTAAACCTCGCGGCCCTCGGCATTCCGAGCCGCCCGCCCACCATCCGCACCACGCTGCCCAGTCCGGTGGTGGATCTGATTGTCAGCCCCGCCGATACCGCCGGGCGCGTTATGTTCGATGTACTCGGCGATGACCCCGACCGTGATACGCTGGTGATGACGGCCGTGGGGCGCGGTTTCGACATGCGGAGTGTGGGTATGACCTTTGCCAATAAAACCGGCCTGCCCACCCTGCGTTCACCCTTCGACTGGAAACCCAGCTGCGAACTGCTGGCGGGCAAAGCAGAAGCCAGTTTTACGGTCGATTTCACGGTCGATGATCGTTCCTGCCAGCCCAAACACACCGACGTTACGTCTGTTACATTCCGGCTCCGCGACCCCTCGGTGGATGCGCTCATTACCGTTCCGAACGTCTTTACGCCCAACGGCGATGGGTTTAACGATTATTTCGCGGTGAAAAACCTGCCGCAGAATTCGTGCAACGACCAGTTTATCTCGGTCGAGATTACCAACCGCTGGGGCAAAACCGTGTTTACGTCTTCCGATCCGCTGTTTCGCTGGTACGGCACCGACGCGCCCGTTGGCACCTATTATTACCTCGTAAAAACCACGAAGCAGACGTTTAAAGGACCGCTGTCTTTGCTGCGGTAAACACTTTTGGCAGGGTACGGGGCAGAGGGCTGCCGCCCGCCCTTACCGCGCCGAATGTATTCCCGTTGTACTTTTGCCGGAATGAAAGACAAGGTAGTTATCATCACCGGCGCGTCGTCGGGAATTGGGCGGGCGCTGGCGTTCGCGTTTGGGCAGGAAGGAGCCATTGTGGTAATCTGCGCCCGCAAGGTGGACACGCTGCGCGAAACCGAAGTGGCGTTGCAACAGGCGGGTATTCAGGTGCTGGCACTCGCTGCCGACGTCAGCGTGGAAGACGACGTAAAACAGCTTATCCAACAGACCGTAGCGCGGTTTAGCCGGATTGATATTCTGATCAATAACGCGGGTATTTCCATGCGCTCTATGCTCATCGACACCGACCCGGCAGTGATTCAGACCGTCATGGACATCAATTTCATGGGTACGGTTTACGCTACGCGCTACGCCCTGCCGTACATTCAGCAAAGTAAAGGGTCTATTGTGGGTATTTCGTCCATTGCCGGGTACCGGGGGTTGCCGGTGCGGTCGGGGTATTCGGCGTCTAAGTTTGCCATGAACGGGTTTCTGGAAGCAGTCAGAACAGAGCTGCTGCACACTGGCGTACACGTGCTGACGGCCTGCCCTGGCTTCACAACCTCCAACATCCGGGTGGCGTCATTGGGAGCCAACGGGCAGGTGAACGGCGAAAGTATGCGCGATGAAAGCAATATGATGTCGGCTGAAGAATGTGCCGCTCATATCCTGCGGGCCGTTAAAAGCCGCAAACGCGAACTGATTTTAACCACGCAGGGCAAGTTTACCGTGTTCCTCAATAAGTGGCTCCCCGCCCTCATGGACAGGCTGGTATACAACACGCTGGCCAAAGAAAAAGACTCGCCGTTGAAACGGTAATTTCAGGAAGCTATTCACCACCCGGAAACGCGCTGATTTTAACGACCCGCCAGCAGTACAGGCTTTGGTTTGCGCCTTTGAATGAGTTTGCGTTGCTAACAGATGAAAACACTGATCCCGTCGGGGTGGACTACCTCCGCAAAATAGAGTTCGACGTTCTGGACGTGAAGGAGCAGGGTTGGAGTGGCCGAAAAGATGATGAGTTACTGACCATCGACAACATCTGTTGGTGAGGTCACCGGGGAAAATTTCTCGCCGAATCTGACCATTCACACGGCTGTAATTCTGAAACGACTGGTCAGGTGTGGTAACGCTTTTTAAACTGGATGGGGTTTTCGCCCGTGATACGCCGGAATATTTTGTTGAAGTAGGATAAGCTCTCGAAGCCACAGGCTACACTCGCTTCGGTGACTGTATGATTCGACAACAACAGTTTCTGCGCCTGGTTGATCCGGTACTGGTTGACAAACTGGGTGAAGGTTAGTTGGGTCATCCGTTTGAAATACCGACAAAAAGCCGCTTCGGTCAGATTCGCAATAGCCGCTATTTCGGGAATATCGATTTTTCGGCTATAGTTGTCGGCAATGAACTGGTTCACCTGTTTGAGTCGCAGTTGTTCGCTAAGGTTATACGCATTGGTTACCGCCTTGCCCTGAAGCGAACTGGACTCGCTACTGCCGGCCATCGTTTTGAAAATGGTCAGTAGTTGAAGTAGCCGCTCAAAAGGAGGCAGTTGGGCCAGTTCCTTGAGGAGCTGGCCCACTTCGTGTTTGGTCTGCCCGTAAAAGGAAACGCCCGAACGGGCCCGCTCGAAGAGGGCTGCAATGGCCTGGCACTCAGGAGCCTGCCAGAAGGCAGTGCCCAAAAAATCGTGCCTGAGCTGGACGACGACTTTCTGGTGTTCCGTTTTTACCCCGTAATCAAAATTCAGATGCGGCACATTGGGGCCGATAAACACCAGGTCGCTGCCTTCGTAGCGGGAGATATGTTCGCCTACGTGGCGCGTGCCGTTGGCCCCTTCAATGTAAACGATTTCGTATTCAGGATGATAATGCCAAAGAAAAACGTCGCTCAGGTGGGGCGTGAGCAACAGGTGAAATGAACTATCGCTATCCGGATAGATTTCTTCGAGCTGGACCTTCATTCGACTTTATTTTTGCCGGTAAATGACAGAAAACCATCAGGTGTTCATGAACTAAAGCAATATAGTGCAAAAAACGGCAACTATGGTACTAACACAGGAGAGAACCGGACTACTAACTTTGTTACAGAAAAAACCCCTTTAAATACCATAATACCATGGAAGTAACAAAGACGATGATCCCCCATAACGCCCATAAGGAGATTCCGGGCAACCCGTCTACTGCCACCAGCAGCACTATCAAATTGAGTGATCGCTCGAACGGAAAACCATTGCGGGTCCTGTCGGAAGAAGACTGGCAATTCTGGATTGACAACGGCTATATCGTCATTAAACAGGCGGTACCAAAAGAGAACGCCGAGCGGCTGGCCAAATTCGTATGGGAATTTGAAGAAAAAGATCCCAACGATCCCTCGACCTGGTACGCGCCACCCCGCGCCGAGATGAAAATGAAGGAACTGGCGGGTAGTGGCATGGTGGAATTGTACAACCACCAGCTCGAATGGGATAATCGGCAGCACCCGCGTCTTTACGATGCCTTTGTCGATATCTGGGGTACTGAAAAACTCTGGGTCACGATTGATCGGGCCAATCTGAACGTGCCCCTTCGCCCGGAAGACACGTTTAAAGGATTTATCCACTGGGATTACGACCCAGAAACCAAACCCCAGAACGTGCAGGGTGTCCTCGCGCTGGCCGATCAAACCGATGAGAACATGGGTGGATTTCAATGTATTCCAGAACTGTTCCGTACCTACGACACCTGGAAATTAACCCAGCCCGCCGACCGGGATCGCTTCAAACCTGATACCAGTGGCTTTGATCTGGTCAAGGTAAAAATGGAAGCGGGCGATCTGCTGATCTTCAACAGTTCCCAACCGCACGGTATTCGGCCTAATCACTCCGGAGATAAGGTCAGGATCGCGCAGTATATAGCCATGATGCCCGCTCAGGAAGACAACCAGGCGTTATGTGAGTGGCGCGTCACATCCTGGCGTGAACGGCAGGCCCCCGAAGGCTACGCCTTTCCGGGTGATCCGCGAAACTGGGAGAAAGAACGCTACCAAACTGCTGAACTAAGTCCTCTTGGCAGCAAACTGCTGGGCCTTGACTCGTGGGAACAGCCGACGAACCACTGATATGCAGCACGCACCCATAATGACAACCCTCAACAACGGCGTAGTCATGCCGTTGCTGGGCCTGGGCGTGTACGATATCTACGGTCGGGATGCCGAACAGACCGTAGAGTGGGCCCTGGAAATTGGCTATCGGCTATTCGATACAGCCGCTATGTACAAAAACGAAACCCCCGTAGGTCATGCACTTCGGCACGGGGGCGTGGCGCGGCAGGAGATTTTTATTACGACCAAAGTTCACAACGACGATCACGGCTACGACGCTACGCTGCGGGCCTTTGACCTGAGTTTAGCCCGATTGGGTTGTGACTATATTGATCTGTATCTGGTTCACTGGCCACTTACACAGACTCGCCAACAAACCTGGAAAGCATTGGAAACTCTGTATGCTCAGGGAAAAGTACGGGCTGTGGGCGTTGCCAATTATCTGCTGCCCTTCCTGACCGAACTGGCCACGTATGCAAACGTCGTACCGGCGGTCAATCAAATCGAGTTCAGTCCTTACCTCTATCTGACCGACGAACTTAGGTATTGCCGGCAACACCAGATTCAGCTTCAGGCCTACTCGCCCTTAATTCGTGGGCAGCGGTTCGATGATCCACGCTTACTGACGTTGGCCCGGCAATATGGCAGGACGCCCGCTCAACTGCTCATTCGCTGGGCACTGCAGCATGGGGTGTCAGCCATCCCAAAGTCGGCCAGCCGACAGCGGCTGGCCGAAAACTTTGACGTATTTGATTTCTCGCTTTCGCCCGAATCCATGGCCCGAATGGACGGTCTGCACGAAAATCTGCGGGTTGTGGACGACCCAACGCCAATGCTTTGACTGGCTATCCCTATGAACGTACCAATAAGTCTGGAAGCTGACTTAACCCGTTTACCCCTGTAGGAGGAACGGCTACAGTTCAATGATTTCACGGCAGATACGGCCTTTCAACTGGGAATGAAACTGAAAGAAGCCGCCGAGACCCGGCTTGGTGCCGTAGTGATCAATATTCAGTTGACTGCTCAGCCGTTGTTTTTTTTCGCTTGCGTCGGCACCACGCCCGACAACGGCGCGTGGTGCCGACGCAAGCGAAACGTCACCCTGCATTTTCACCGGAGTTCCTACGCCGTCGGGCTTGGGTTGCGCCAGCAGCAGACAACGCCACGGGAGCAGTCGGGCCTGAGGGCCGGTTTGACGTTCTACGCGCCGATGGCCCGGACCTTCCCTTCTTTCAGCAGATCAGCGTATGCTTCGAGCGGTTCGGTAACGGGCAGGTTCTCGATAAACATCGGCCGTGTCGATGGTGTTGCCGCTTAGTAAAAGGCGCGCGATGGGCCAATCAGATTGACCCATCGCGCGGTTTTGCCTGGTAAAGCGGGAGTAGATACAGAAAGAGCAGCCGTCGTAGCTGATGGCTGTTCTTTAGATAAAAGAATATGGACAGGAGCTATTTTTGATACCAATCCGGGGCCTTACTGGACCACCACCGGAAACGTAATGTCGAGGTCAGACGAGCCGGGCGTGGGCGTGCCGTTTTTCACATCGGGCTGATGGCGTAATACCACCCGGAGCGTTCCGGTTCCGGCGGCTGCGGTCCTGATCTGGGTGGCGAGACCCAGCGGAAACGGACCTGGCGCGGGATTGGTGTCTACATCGGTACTGATCACGGTCAGTAAACTGGCAGGTGCGGGTGTATAAACAAACAGATGTTCGTTGGCTTCCTTTTTCACCGCTGCCGACACGTCGAGGGTTGGCGTTTTGGTTTTGTCGAGCAGCGTAATTGTACCGGTGTACGTAGTATTGGGGCGCAGGAGTAGCGTGGCTTTGCTAAAATCGGCACTGGCGTTCAGATTCTCGACGGTAGCTGTCACAGTTTGCACGGGCGTGGTCTGGCTCGTCAGCGTCAGCGTAGCGGTCGTGATGGCTTCGTTGTCGCCGGTGGGGGCTACGTTTTGTTCGTCTTTGTTGCAGCGTCCCAGCAGCAGGGCGGCTGGCAGGAGCAGCAGCAGGCTTTTCTTCATTGTATTCATGGTTCTCCCTGGTTTATTGGTTGTATAAATTTTATTGTTGGTTCGTACCAAAGGGCAGGCGGAGTTTCAGGCTCAGGTTGCGGCCCGGCTCGTCGGCGTAGTAACGGAATCGGTTCAGGTAATCGCGATACGCAACATTGGCCAGGTTAGTACCGGTCAGAATGACGCTCAGCGTATGACCGGCCACCGGCGCGGTGAACCCCAGTTCGGCACCGAGCAGAAAATAGGCGGGGGGCGGGGGAGCGAAATCGCCCTGGAAAATGAGTTGGCCGTTCTCCTGCTGCTGCGTTACAGGCGGCACCCGGTTCTGTCGGGACACGTACAGGCCACTTACCTGGACGTACAGGTTAGAAAGTTTACCCGTCTGTCCTAACTCGTAGCGCAGCCGGTTGTCGGAGCGGTTAGGCGGCACAAACACCAGAAAGTCATCATCGGTCTGGTTGCGGGCGTAGAGCAGCGAGTTGTTTGACGTCATCGAGAGCCGATTAGTCAGCTTATAGGTCAGCGATGCATCCATACCCCGGAAGGTGGCCAGCACCTGCGTGTACGAATAGGCCGGAAACGCCCCCCGCTGCCGCACAATGGGTACCGAATCGGGCTTCAGGTAGATGTAATTGTCGATGCGGTTGTTGTACAGGCCAATCTCTCCGCTGAGCCGTTTTCCCGCATAGGCCAGCACCAGATTTCCGTTGTAGGCCTGCTCGGGCTGGAGGTTGGGGTTGCCGCGCTCGTAGGCTACCGCGCTCTGATGCAGGCCGTTGGAGTACAGATCAGCCACGTTGGGTGCCCGCCAGGCTGTGCTGATATTGGCGGTCAGGGATAGGTCAGGCCGAAGCTGATAGGCCGCCCCCAGCGAACCGTTGGTGTTTTGCCAGTGGCGGGTTGTGTTGTAGGGTTGGTTGGTGGTCTCGTCCAGGAAGTACGCCCGCAGCCAGCGGTAATCCAGGCGCAACCCGCCCTCCAGCGTCCAGCGGTCCGATGCGTACCGCTCTATGGCGAAGACGCCACCGCCATAGTTGCGAAAATTCGGGATCAGGAACAGAAACTGCCGTACGTTGCCCTGCGTGATCCCGTTGAAGCCCGCGCTTCCCGACCAGATGCTGCCGGCTGCATTCTTCACCGACCGGTGTTCCCAGACCAGATCGGCAGTGGAGGTTACTAATTTCAGATACAGTTCCGGGTTGGTTAAGCGGCTGAACGACAGTAGGTCATACTCACGCCGACTGTTCTGCTGCTGGGCAACCGTAGCCGTAATGGTGCTGCCCCGGCCTGTTCGGTAAGCCGCCCGGAGTTTCAGTAAATTATGCCGTATGGCCTGATAAGGTCGGTCGAGATTATACGAAAAGCCGGGTTTCAGGATGGGTTCGGGGCGGGAAATGGCCGCGTATAAATCGGCGAGACTGCCCACCTGCGCGCCCGTAAACAGCCCAATCCTGGCATCGAACTGACTATAAAATACCTCTGCGTTCCACTGCTTGTGGTCGTAGTGGAGATCGCCCGAAAAATTGTTCTCGTGGTAGCTGGTATTGTCGAGGTAGTAGTTCGGCGTTTTCACGTAGCCCGACCGTTTCAGCGTACCCTGCACCCGCCAGCTCAGGCCGGTGAGTTTCCTGGAAAAGCCGCCTTCAATCATACCTGATACCACACCCATACCGCCGTTGGTGGCCCCAACCACGTTTACGTCGCCCCCGATGCCGGGCTTTGTCGGCATGGCCTTTGGCTCGACCAAAATCACCCCGCCGATGGCGTCGGAGCCGTACCGAATGCTGGCCGCTCCCTTGATAACGGTGATGAGTGAGGCCAGAAACTGATCAATTTCCGGGGCGTGCTCGGTTCCCCACTGCTGATCTTCCTGCCGGATGCCGTTGTTGAGCGTAATAATCCGGTTACTGTACAGCCCGTGAATAACCGGTTTGGAAATGGTCGGCCCAGTCTGGATGGAATACAGCCCCGTAATATTTTTCAGACTCTCGCCCAGCGACTGCCCCCGCGTGGCCGCCAGGGCGACGCCACTCAGCGACGACTGTACCTGAAGCAATTGCTGCGCTTCGGAGCGGTGCTCGGTCACGATTACTTCCTGTAACAACTGATTGTCGGGCATAAGCAGTGTGGGTGGCAAGGTCAGGAGCGAATCCGGCCCGACCACAATGGGTTGCGTCAGGGATTTGTAGCCCACGAACTGATAGTCGAGGGTGTAGCTGCCGGGACAGATCCGCTCCAGCCGAAAATAGCCCGCCGTATCGGCCACGGCTCCGGTTTTTGTTTCGCGGACGAAAACGGTAGCCCCGGTCAGCGGTTCGCGCGTGGTCTGGTCAAGTATCTGACCCGTCAGCGTAGCGCGGCATGGCATCTGCGCGTAGCCGGTCAGGTTAGCCAGTAAACTCACGATAAGCACTATTCGACCCAAACAAGTCTTCTTTTGCATACTATCCACTCGTTGCCCTGATAAGTAACTATTCCCATCAACACGCTTAATGCAACAAAGTTGCAAAAATAGACAAACGAATGAAAAAGCCGCTCAAGATTCGAGCGGCTTTTTTAAAAATTTATCCGGTAAACCGGCGGGTGTCTATTTGTTGAATTTCACGCTGGCCTTCCAGATGTTGTAATTCTTCTCGGCGTTTGAACTGAAGAACAGCATGTTGCCAATACCCCAGGCCGGGTCGCATTCGTCGGTTTCGCCCTGCGTAATCTGCACCAGATCGGTACCATCAGCTTTCATTACGTAGATGTGCTTGTTCTGTTTCTTGGGATTCTCGCGGTTGCTGGCAAAGGCAATGTACTTGCCATCGCGCGAGAACGAGCCGTCGCGGTTGTTGTATTCGCCGGTGGTGAGCTGGGTCTTTTCGCCGGTACGCAGGTCCATCGTGAACACCTGAATGGTTTTGCCCACCTGTATATTGTAGATGATTTTATTGTTGTCGGACGGGTTCAGGCTGATGTGCGCGCCCTCGGTAATGACCGAGTAGTTGCCGCCTTTCATGTCCATCGAACAGATCATGCGGCTGTTGCTCATGCGGGTGGTAAACAGAATTTTGGAGTTGTCTTTCAGCACCACCGGCTCGGCGTCGTCTTCGCCCATCGCACCCGGCGAGACGTAGTTCAGCCCCACGCCGTTGATGTCAGACCGGACGATAACCGACTTTTCGGGTCTGATGTAGCTGAAAATAACGCCACCGTTGTTGGGTAGCCATGTGGGATAGGCAGCATTGTTTACCAGCGGATTCGTGATGGGTTTGCCAATTTCCTTCCTGACAATGCGGAAATTTTTGTTGGTCTTTACGGCGAGCTGCCCGTTGCTCAGTCCCAGCGAGTAAGAAGTTTCGAGGGCATTGTAAAGGAGAAACTTACCGTCGGGACTAACGCGGGCAAAGAACTCCTGCGAGGCATCGGAGGTTTCGCGGGTTAGGTTTTCGGCGTTGCCGGTAACGCCCGGCACGGAGGGGATTTGGGCCAGCAACTGGCTCGACACAAAACACAGCGTGGCTACGGCAGCCCGCCGGATGGGGGTACTCATTGCATTCATAGAATAGGTGTGGAAAATAGATTTACTAAAAATGAATAAACAGGGCCAATTACCTGACAAAACCCGAAATAGCCAAGTAAACACGGCAGTTTATTTCATACGTTGCGCTGTTAGTGCAACACGGCGAAGACCAGTTCGCGCAGAATGTCTCCTTCGGTGAGGGTAGGCGCGTCAATACCCTTGCTCTGCGCATCGGCCCGGCGGATGGCGTGGATGATGTCGGCCACCTTCGCCAGCGGAAACGTGCGGGCGGCTGAGAGGTAATCCTTCACGAAGAACGGATTTATGCCCAGTACCGCGGCTAAAGCTCTGTCGCTCTGGTCGGGCGAGGACTGCACCAGAATGACCTTGCTGAAATAGCCGAACAACTGCGACAGAATCACCACCAGCGGGTTGTCTTTGGGGTTGCGGGCAAAATAATCGACGATGCGGTTGGCTTTCAGTACGTCGCGGGCAACGAGGGCCTTTTGCAACTCAAATACGTTGTATTCCTTGCTGATACCCACAAACCGCTCCACGGTGGCCGAGTCGATTTCGGCGTTGACGGGCAGGTTGATCAGAATCTTATCGATTTCGCCCGCCAGCCGTTTCAGGTCGTTACCGATGTGATCAGCCAGCAACTGGCATACTTTAGGGCTCACTTTGGCTCCGTGCTCGCGGCAGTATTCGCCCACCCAGTCAGGTACTTTGTTGTCGTAGAGTTTCTTGACGCCCAGCAACTTGCCGTGTTTGCCGAACGCCTTCACCCACGCTTTTCGCTCGTCCAGCCCCGACTTGCCTTCCTCTTTGGTAAAGCAAAGCATCAGGATCGTGCTGGACAGCGGATTCAGCGCGTAATCTTCCAGCAGCGTCTGCGCCGATTTGTCGTTAATACCCGTTAGCTGCTGCGCTTCTTTGACCAGCACCAGCTGCCGCTCGGCCATGAACGGGTACCGCCGGGC
Source organism: Spirosoma sp. (assembly GCA_014377625.1). GTDB lineage: Bacteria > Bacteroidota > Bacteroidia > Cytophagales > Spirosomataceae > Spirosoma. Next base: position 7,604 of record JACMPG010000179.1, on the reverse strand, counting down.
GTAGTTGATAACGGTCCCCACGTCGGCATCTTTTCCGAACAATACAAACTGGTTGAATCCCCGTTCGGCTACGGGTACGGCTACGTTGGAGAGTTCGTCGGCCACGCGGTCGAGGTAAAACGGCTCGTCGCCGTGGAGGAGGTAAACGGGTGCAATGCGTTTGTTGCGGATGTCTTTCAGCAGGGTATCAACGGCGGCAATCAAGGTCGGTAAGCAGTTATCGGTCCGGGCTACAATCCCGTATGAGTTACAATCAACCGCGAAATTACGCTTTTTAGAGCGGTGAACGGCGCTATTCGGTAGAGAACGATGCCCGCACGCGGGAGGCTTCGGCTGAGAGTTGCGGCCAGTACTGCCTGAAATGACCGCCAATTTCGTCGTAATACTGCTCCAGATCCTCGATTGCCGTGTCTAATCCCGACGGGAAAGCTGTTCGGCGCGAAACGCCCTTTAGTGACCGATCAATACCGGCAATGGTGGCGTAATGCGGTACCCAGTCGTATTGTACCATCGCGCTTAGCATGCGCTGGGCGGACCCCGGAAAATGGGTGTCGTTCTGCTGAAGCGTCTCGTAAAAGAAGCGAACAAATTCAGGTAGACTTTCGCCGGTGAGGTCGGTGAAGTTAGCCGCCAGAAAATGGTCGAAGAAAATATCGACTGCCGGACCGGCGTATTTGTGGCAGCGCGGGTGCAGAATGTCGCGCACGGCAGCTACGTTGGGGTGACTGTCGGTAAACGAGTCGATGGCGCGGTGTAGCCAGATGCCGTTTATTTCGCCGGGTGTTAAACCGTGGCGTGGGTGGGCGGGGTCGCCCTTCACGAAATCGCCGAGGAAGTTGCCAGCGAGCAGGTCCGGGTTGCGGTTGGACAGGTAAGCGTGGGCCAGAATATTCATGCCACCCGCGTTGACACAACTGACGTTACCGAAGCCGGTTCGTCTGGTACCTGCCGTGACAACGGCGGCTCGGACTGTAGCACAAATCCCGGCGCGGGTACGTACTGCTCAACCCGCACCCCAAACCGACGTAGAAACTCGACGCCCTCATCTACCCCAATGCCTTTGTACTGCGCGTAGGAATGCAGATAAATGACCCGTTCTATTTTCATACTGTAGATAATCCGGGCGCAGGCAATGCAGGGCGAAAGCGTGACGTAGATCGTGGCTCCCTCAATGGCCGATCCGTTTTTGGCTGCGTACAGAATGGCGTTCTGCTCGGCATGAAGAGCCAGCGAACACGAGCCTTTGGAATCGCGGGGACAACCAACGCCGGGGAATTCCTCGTCACAGTTGTGGGTTTCGGCGGGTGGACCGTTGTAGCCGATGCTGATGATGCGGGTTTCGCGGGTCAGCACGGCACCCACCTGCGCCCGGATGCAGTGCGAGCGTTTGGCCAGGTTAACGGCCAGTTCCATAAAAATATCGTCGAAGCGCGGGCGGTGGGCATTGAGCATTGGCGAAGATAGCAATCTGTAGGCTATGATTGCAAAGGAACCTACCTGCCTTCTGTCTGCTCCATCCATGAACCGACTACTGTGGTGGAGGGTCAGATTGAGATGGCTGTGGGTGTAGTAACCGTACGTCGATGGTAATGCATGTACCCAGAGGGATTCGATTACGGGTATAATACCCTGCCCAATAATAAAAAAACCGACCGGCTTCGTTTTGCAACGGGCCGGTCGGTTTGGGTAAGCAGAAGCGGTTGGCCTATTGGTCGGCAACTACTTCGAACGATACTTTATGCTTCACCTCTTTGTGCAAATCCAGTATAGCCTGGTAGGTGCCAAGGGTTTTAACATCATCGACAGCAATTTTCTTCCGGTCAATGTCGAAGCCCTTCGTGCGGAGGGCGTCGGCCACCTGCGTATTGGTAACACGGCCAAAAATCTTGCCGCTGTCGCCTGCTTTGGCCTGGATGGTCAGGACCATGTCGCCAATGGCGGCTGCAATTTCGAGGGCGTCGTTTTTGATCTTCTCGGCTTTGTGAGCCGCCTGACGGATGTTTTCGGCAACGATTTTTTTATTCGAGCCAGTTGCCATCATGGCGTATCCCTGCGGAATGAGGAAGTTGCGACCGTAGCCGGGCTTCACCGCAACGGTGTCGTTCTTATAGCCCAGGCCGGCAATATCGGTTTTGAGAATAATGTCCATTTTTGAAGGAGTTGTAAAGTTGTATAGTCATACAGTTATAGAGTTGCGGTCCGGCGATCCGGCTTCCGCATGAGTGGCTTCCGTAACAGGATTTCCTGTGGCAGCCAACTTTACAACTCTATAACTTTACGACTCTATAACTTTATTTGAGTGAATCGCCGACGTACGGCAGGATGGCTAAATGACGGGCGCGTTTAACGGCCTGGGCTACTTTGCGCTGGTTTTTCAGGCTGGTACCGGTCAGGCGACGGGGTAGGATTTTACCCTGTTCGTTGAGCAGTTTCAGCAGGAAGTTGCCGTCTTTGTAGTCGATGTACTTGATACCGGCTTTTTTGAAGCGGTCGTACTTTTTACGATTCTCGGTGTTTGAGATCGATTCGTTCTGGAGGCTCATGGCGTTACTTACTTTCTGCATTTTCGGTTTGTTTTTTCTTGCCTACTAATCCCTTGCGCTTGCGATCGTTGTAATCCAGTGCGTGTTTGTCGAGGGCTATCGTCAGGTGACGGATAATGCGCTCGTCGCGAAGATACTCAGTGTTGAGTTTCTCGATGATCGTACCGGGGGCTTTGAACTCGAAAAGCTGGTAGTAACCTGTGTTCTTATGCTGTATTGGATAGGCCAGCTTACGCAGACCCAGGTTCTCTTCATGAACCAACTCCGCACCATTGTTGGTCAGCACCTCGCGGAATTTATCGACGGCGTCCTTCATCTGAATATCAGACAAAACGGGAGTGAGAATGAACACCGTCTCGTAGTTGTTAGGAAACATTTGACTTAATCGTTTTGAAATGAGGGCGCAAAGGTACAGAAAAAGTTATAAAGTTGTAGGGTAGTAGAGTTGTAAAGTTGGCTGACGCGGGAACACAGGTACGTCAGCCGACTTTACAACTCTATGACTCTACGACTTTATAACTCACCAGCCTACCGTACTGTAAACTCACCCTCGCCAATGCGGAAGCCTTCGGCGTAGATTTCGATGGTGTGCTTGCCCTGGTTGAACCGCTGACTACCACGTCCGAAGATGAAATCGACGGTTTGCCGGCTGTTGTCGAAGTTGAAAGGCCGTTTGGCTGTGTAGATTATGGGTTGCCCGCCATACATAAACTCGCCCGATCCGATGGCCATATCAGAAATGACGGCTCCGCTGGGGTCAAGAATCCGCATATACAGTTCTTTTTCGCCTTTTTTTGCCAGCCCGTTCGGGGCTATTTTTACCGATACCCTGATCTTGTCGATACGTTTGGCCTTGTAATTGTCGCCGTCTCGTTCTTTGCCGCGCGAATTGATGGCATTTACGCCAATGGCTTCGGCCCGGAGCGCAGCCGCAATGGTGACCTTTTCGCTGAGATCGCGGTTTTGTGAGACGACCGACACCACTGAATCACTTAGTGCCTGCCGTTCGGTGCGCAGGCCGGTATTTTCCTGGGCGAGGGTTTCGTTCTTTTCGACCAGAATGCCGTTCTCCTCTTTCAGACGGGCAATTTCCTGATCTTTCTGAGCGAGCAGTGCCTGATAGTTTCTGATCTTCTGATCGTACTTTTTACTGTCGAATGTATTGATGTTACGTAGTTCGCGTTTGTCGATTTCCAGCCGTTCGCGCACCTTTAGCAGTGAATCGACGCTGCCGCCGAGTTGCTGAATTTCGGCAATTTTGGCGTCTAACTGCGCTGATACCGAATCGAGTCTGGTCTTGTAAACCAGGACTTCTTCGGTGCGGGCCGCTACAATAGCGTCTTTGCCTTTGTTGTCTTGCCGTTCCTGATACCAGAAATACAGCAGCAGGATATTAAGGGCGGCCAGAATGAGCAGGGCAATCAGCAGAAATGTGCGGCCACTAGTATTGGCCTGTGGGCGGGGTTCATTTGGTGTCATTGGCGGAATAAGGAGTTGGTTAGGTTCTTGTGCAACAAACTCAATGGAAAACTACCCGGTTGGGTGGTTTATTGCCTGTTCAACGCGTTCGCGCCCGAAAACCCGTGCCAACTGGCGCGTGTCAGGGACGTATCTTTGTGCAATCTTACCAAATGATTGGCACTTAACCAGCCCATCCTATTTTATGATTGCCGAAGCCATCCACCAGATCGAGTCTGAACTGCCCGCGCAGACGCGCCTGATTGCCGTTACCAAGACCAAACCCGTTGCCATGCTCCAAGAAGCATACAATGCAGGGTGCCGGTTATTTGGCGAAAACAAAGTACAGGAAATGGCCGACAAGCAACCGCAACTTCCCGCCGATGTACAGTGGCATCAGATCGGGCATTTGCAGTCCAACAAAGTCAAATATATTGCCCCGTTTGTGAGTCTGATCCACTCGGTCGATGGGGTGAAGCTGTTGCAGGAAATCAATAAGCAGGCCGCCAAGAACAACCGGGTCATTGACTGTCTGCTGCAAATTCATATTGCCGACGAAGACACCAAATTTGGTCTATCTGCCGACGAAGCCGAAAGCCTGCTTAGCGACCCGGCACTCGATGCTCTGAACAACATTCGGATTACCGGACTTATGGGCCTGGCTACCAATACCGATGACGAAACGCAAATCCGCCGGGAGTTCCAGGGGCTGAAAACATTGTATGATAAGCTGGCCACCGTACAACGCCCCAACGTATTGTTTGCCGAACTGTCCATGGGTATGAGTGGCGATTATAAGCTGGCCATCGAAGAAGGCAGTACGTTAATTCGGGTGGGCAGTGCTATTTTTGGGGCGCGGTAATCTTTTGTCATGCTAACGGAGGAAGTATCTTCGTCTGACTGATATTTTTTCCATGCGAGATTCTTACTTCCGGTCCGGCGTTCCGGTCAGCATGACAAAAAATGAAATTCTTCATTCTCTCAGGTTCTGTTTTAGGTCTTCTCGGTGTGGCACTCGGTGCCTTTGGGGCGCACGCGCTGCGGGCAACGCTCACGGCATCAGGACGGCTCGATACATTTGAGACCGCCGTTAAATACCAGTTTTACCATGCCTTTGCGCTGGTGCTGGTGGGTGTTTTGCTGCAACAGTTTAGCGGGAATCCGGCCACTGCCAAACTCCTCGGCTGGTCGGGCAATGCCATGCTGGGCGGGGTGCTGATCTTTTCCGGTTCGCTGTACATCCTCTGCGCCACTGGTATTACGTGGCTGGGAGCCATTACGCCTATCGGTGGTGTGCTGATGATTGCGGGCTGGGCGTTGCTGGCTTATGCCTTTCGGTAAAAACAATAGCCAATAATGTTACAAGTTGGGCAGTCGGACGTCTGTACAGAAATTAACCCGTAAAAACTGCCTTAATGTATCTCCACACGTACCAACTCATGGCTGGCATTCTGCTGGTCGCGCTCCTTACAGTAGGGACATATCTGATCTGGACGCTCACAAAAGACACCAGCTCATTTAGTCTGAAGCGCAAACGCAACTGATTTCCGAACCGACGAATCAAAAAACGCCCTTGTCTTTTCAGAGATGAGGGCATTTTTTGTGCAGATGCCTTACTTTATACCGTTGAGAAACAAGACAGTGACCTTTATTGGGAGTAATTCGGCACCGTTTTTACTTTTAAAGACAGACATGACGGCGGTTCGATTATTATCTTGCCTGGCCCGATGAAAATGTCAGTAAAAACCGACTGCTTATGTTGTCCCAACGCCGGAAATTTCTCAGGCAGGCCGCCGTCCTCTCGGCCACAGCCGCGCTACTTGATCCCCTTGACTCATTGGCCAGCCGGGCTGAAAAACCACTCGTTGTCTTCGTCACCGGCGATCATGAATACAGTGGTGAACTGACGCTGCCCCTGATAGCCGCCGAACTCGAAACCAATTACAATATCCGCACTAAAGTTCTCAGGGCGTATCCTGACCACAACGGTGAGAAAGACATTCCCGGACTGGAGGGCCTGAAAGATGCTGACCTGGTCGTGTTTTTCCTGCGCTGGCGATTGCTGCCCCAAAATCAGCTCGACTACATTGACGCTTATCTAAAATCGGGCAAACCCGTCATGGGTTTTCGCACGACTACCCATGCCTTCAACTACCCAAAAGATGATCCGCGCGTCCGCTGGAACAGCTTCGGTGAGTTTGCTTTTGGCGGCCCACCGGGCTGGGGCGGGCCGCACAAACACACGCATTACGGCCATACCAGTACGACGGATGTTCGTGTTATTCCCGATCAGGTCAAAAATCCCATTCTAACGGGCGTTGCGCCTGACTTTCATGTGGCTTCCTGGCTGTACCATGTCCTGCCCGGCTACCCCGTAAAAGGATCGGTACCGCTGCTGATGGGCCACGCCGTAAAACCCGAAAATCAGGCTGCCATCGATAACCCCGTGGCCTGGACCTGGCAAAACGAGTGGGGCGGTAAAACTTTTTTTACCACGCTGGGCCACCCCGACGACTTCAAAGTGGAGGCTATGCAGCGACTGGTTATCAATGCCATTCATTGGGAGCTGGGTCTGCCTGTTCCGAAGAAGTGGAAAGGAAAAATCGACATCCACGTACCCTACGGCCATCCCTGAACCATCATTGACAGTAATCAGCAAGTAGTCATTAGAAATAGTATCAAGCGCATGACATACACCATACAGAAAAAAGCCATCGGTCTGCTGCTCGGCGCAGGACTTGTTACCCTCGTATTCATTGCTTCCCAGCGCAGTCAGCCAGCGGCTTTGATGGTAAAGCCGGGCGAACATATCGTATTGCTGGGGGGCAACCTCGGCTCGCGCATGAGCAACTACGGTCATTTTGAAACCGAAATGCAGGTGCGCTACCCGGATTATAAGCTGTTTATCCGCAACATGTGCGACCCCGGCGATACGCCCGGTTTTCGGCCCCGGTCGGCCCGTAACTCGCCCTGGGCGTTTCCCGGTGCGAAGCAGTTTCAGGACGAGTACGCCAATCCGTCTGACTCGCAGGGCTTTTTCCCGTCCGACGACGAATGGCTTACTAATCTTAAAGCTGACGTGATTCTGGGCTTTTTCGGCTACAGCGAATCCGAGCAGGGTGAGGCCGGGCTGGCCAATTTTAAAGCTGAACTCGCTGCATTCATTCAGCATACGAAGGCACAGCAATACAATGGCAAAAATGCCCCCCAGCTGGTGCTGGTATCACCCACGGCGGTAGAAGACCTGACGGATAGTCTGGACGTACCCGACGGGAAAGAGCATAACAAAAACCTGTTGCTTTACACCAGCGCCATGCGTGAGGTGGCCAAACAACATGACGTTTTGCTTGTCGATGCCTTTGCACCTTCGCAGAAGTGGTATGCCGAAAGCCCAAAACCCCTGACCATCGATGGCGTGCAGCTCACCGATGCGGGCTACCGGAAACTGGCCACGTTGCTGACCGATGAGATTTTCGGTAAAGCCCCCGCCAAAGCCGAAGCCAACCGTACACTGGTGCATACTGCCGTTTTGGAAAAGAACTGGATGTGGCTTAACGACTACAAAATTCCTAACGGTGTACACGTCTATGGCCGGCGGTTTGA
>JACMPG010000178.1 GCA_014377625.1 Spirosoma sp. | reverse complement strand
GGTGCTCTTCACATCGAGCAGGGCCGAATTGTCGGCGTTGGAACCGTCGGTGTTGATGCCTACCGAGCCGGTTTGGGCCTGGGCGGTGGTGAGGGCGAGCAGCAGAGCCGCGCCCGTGAAGAGTGATGTGGGTAAAAATTTACGGAACATAGATTGTGAAGAAAAAGAGTTGGCGAATTGGCTTTTCCGTGAATAACAGTGCATCCATACCGGTCCACAAAACTCCCGCTTCGAACAGGCAAAAAAAATACCTCGTACGAGGTATTTTCACCAAGAAGGGTGCTTATTTTTGAAGTTAAACCTGAGCGATGTAGCACGGAATTCCGCTCTGGTTAATTAATGGAGATAGTCATGGGCTACAATCACCTATTTTTGTGGATGCGCCGTTATCCAAACGTATGCCCAAGTTTAGTTTGACGGTAGGTCTCAGCCTGTATGGATTGGGACTGGTTGTGTTGACGCTTCTGGACGTCTTTTCAGCCTCACCGTCCGTAAACCCGGACGGGTTTGGCTACCGCCTGACTGATTCGTTCAGACAGACATCACTGAACGACCGGGTATTGTTTGCGCCGTCGTTTCGGCTGGTGCCGGGCGAATCGCTGACACGGTTGAATGGGCGTATCCGGCAGACGTTTGTGCTGAATCGGAACGTACATGCCATTGCGCATGGGCATTCGTCCGTGGTGGCCGAAGGCTGGGTTTACCTCACGCTCACCAACGCATCCAAAACGCTAACAGAAGTCGTGTTGTCGATGCCGCAACACCGCTGCTCGCGGGCAACGCTGTTTCTGGAACGGGCGGGGCCACCAATGGCGGGGCCACCAATGGCCAACCGGTCTTTGGTGGCCCCGCCAATCGTGGCCCGGCTCGATTCGATAGCTACCCTGCTGAACGACACCCCCCTGGCCGACCGATTTTTTCTCAGTTATCGGCATGCTTTCCCCATCTCGATTCCACCAAACCAACAGGTGGGCGCACTGCTCCGGACGAACGCGTACCTGGGATACCATGAGTTTGATCTGACACTAAGCAGTCGGCACGCTTTTCTGGAGGATACGCTCAGCGACATCATTCGGGAGTGGCTGGTCATCTTTACCTGCCTGATTATCGGGATTATCTCGCTGCTCATTGGTCTCACTACGCCCAGCCGACTCATGAGTACGTTTGGCTTCATGATGATCATGATTACCCTGCAGGTCGCCTTTTTCTACGGCTACCTGAGTCCACTACCCTATCCCAAATCGACTTCATTTACCAGCATTACCATTGGAACGAACATCAAGCTGTTATTGGATATTACCACTCAACTGTTTATCTATCAGGCCATAAAGCCCGCCATTCGGGATTTTCGCTGGTACAAACCAGCGATGTGGACCCTGATCGGACTGTGTAGTGTCTGCATCCTGCTGCATCTCCTGCCGCCCCACTTCTACGTTTACACCAACCTACCCATCAACCGGGTCATGACCGGTATGAGCCTGGTCAATCTGGTCTGGATCGGTTATTTCAGCCTTCTCGCCTACCGGCGGGCCGGTATCGTGTATATCGGCTTATTTTTTCTGATGCTCATTGGCGACGTCGTAGTGAAGCAATTGAGTGATCTGATCCAGGGAAATGCGCTGTCGCTGCTGAAGTATCCGGCCCAGCACCCGCTGCTGCTGATTGCCATGCTCACTTACCTGATCGCGTCGCAGTTCCGGCGCGAATTGGTGACGAAGCAACGCCTGCAAAAACAGGTGTCTACCACCCGGCAACAGATGGATACCCTGCGCCGGGAAGAAATTGAACGCATTGGCCGCGATCTGCACGATCAGGTGGGCAACACGCTGGCGTCGGCGTTAGGCTATATCACCAGCCCGCAGGCCCAATCTGACAAACCCCGCGAACTCATCCGCGACGCGATTACGGAACTGCGTTTTCTGAGCCATAATCTGGTAAAAGACGACGACCGGCCTCTGACCGAAAAGGTGGAAACGCTGGTGAGCCGGTTCAATGACTTCTCGCGCGTCCGGTTCATTTTTCAAGATTATACCGAAAAAGCCGCCAACGACCTGCCCCGGATTCAGCAGCAGAGCGTCTATGGCATTCTACAGGAACTGCTTACCAACGCGGTTCGACATTCGGGCGCGAGCGTGGCCTACGTGCAGTTTTTCTGCGACGGTCAAACCGTGGAGGTAGCCGTGGAGGACGATGGCGTTGGCTTCGATCTGACCACCGCCCACCGCACCGGTATCGGTCTGCAAAATATGTATAAACGAGCCGAACTGGCCCGGATTACCCTCCGCTTCGACCCGACACCCACGGGTACAAGCGTTTTCCTGGGTATTCCCCGCGATGAACCCATACCGAACCGTCCTGATTGACGACCACCAGCTTTTTAACGACGGGCTTCGCCTGATCCTGAGCAATTCGCCCCAGTTTGAGGTGGTTGCGCAGGTGTTTGACAGCCGCCGGGCCTACGACACCTGCGCCAGACATCAGCCGGATCTGGTGCTGGTGGATTACAATATGCCCCACTTCAACGGGGAGGCTGTTGTGGCCCAACTCCAACAACTGCCCAAAACCTGTCGGATCGTGATTATCAGCATGTACGCCGAAAAAAAGGAGATTGCCCGCTTCAAAGCCCTCAACGTCGATGGCTTCATTGCCAAGACGGTGCCGGCCGAGCGTCTGCTGACCCTGCTGGATCGGGTGATGCAGGGTGAACAGATTATTGAAACGGACGCACTCAAGCCGGAGCCGTTGACCGTGTCCGATCATTTTCGGCTTAAGCAACTGCTTACCAAGCGCGAAATTGAGATTCTAAAAGGCGTCAGGCAGGGGCTAACCACCGAGCAAATTGCCAGTAAGCTTAGCTTGAGCTATTTTACCGTGCAAACTCACCGGAAGAACATCAGCCACAAACTGCCGTTCAGCACCAAAAAGGAATTTTACGATTTTTTGGAGTTGCTAGCGTGATTATGTGGATAGTTTATTCACAATCTGACACAGATTCGTTGCGTTAAGGGCTGTTATTATTGAGTGTTTATTGCCGTACAGTGAATAGAGGTGTCGGAGCGGGTGAGCAGACAATTTTGTAAGTTTGTTCCATGCGTATCAACCTCAATGATCCCGACGCTCTTTTTATTCCGCTGATTTCCGACTACGGGTTCAAAGTAGTCTTTGGTAATGAACGGGGAACACCCTATTTCTACGGCGGGCTTTACAGGCACTTATCCAGTCTGAAGTGCCAATAGCGGAAGTCAGTTTTGACAAAAACACCTTTGACGCCGTAGTCAAGGATAGTCGGGGTGGTATCTATGATCTGGCCTGTGTGGATGAGAACGGCACTCACTCTATCGTTGAGATGCAAGTATCCGATGC
>JACMPG010000177.1 GCA_014377625.1 Spirosoma sp. | reverse complement strand
CCAGCGTGGGGAGCATCGTCGCCCTGCTCTCCAAAGACTTTCTCAAATTAGTCCTGATCGCCATTGTCATTGCCTCGCCGTTGGCGTGGTGGGCCATGAATCGGTGGTTGCAGGATTTCGCTTACAAGATCGACATCGAATGGTGGGTGTTTGCGCTGGCGGGTTTGCTGGCGGTAGTCATCGCCTTGCTGACGGTCAGCTTCCAGAGTGTGAAAGCTGCGTTGATGAACCCAGTGAAAAGTTTACGCAGTGAGTGACGGCTATTCGAAAATCCCGGCCAAACGGATTTCGATGTTCAGTACGGTGTCTTTTAAGGTGTCATTCTCATGAAAAAATGTGTAGTGAAATGGACTATCGTAAACCAAAATGGCTTGAAGGTCAGGTATAACAATCCAGCACGATTGAAGACCAAAATAAAAATAGGGTTCCAACTTGGTCACCATGTCTTTAGTACTCTGTGAAGCCGACTGGATTTCTACGGCTAATAATGGGGCATCGGTTCGGCGCGACGGGTCATTTTTATAATCTAACGTACCAGCCGGGTACAAAACCACGTCGGGCGTGCTGCCATCGGGTTTGGTGGCTAACGTAACCTCACTGGCAATCCGAAACTGATTGGGATAATTGCTTTTGATTTCAAACCCAATGTTGAATTGAATGGCTCCATGTAATAAAGTTGGCATCGGTTTTTTGCGGTCAAGTTCATACGAAGAGAGTTCTCTCCCTTCTGCGGTTTCGGTCAATAGTTCCATAAGACGAGTTTTTTTCAAAGATAACCAAAAACAACCACTCCTATGCTCCGAAACTATCTGAAAATCGCCTGGCGAAATCTCCGCGCTCAACGCAGTTACGCGCTGCTGAACACGCTCGGCCTGACTGTAGGCATGGCGGGTAGTCTGCTGATTTTTCTGTTTCTGCGCCATCACCTCAGCACTGACCGGCATCATGCCCATATTAACCGTATCGTTCGGATCAACACCGACCTGCACCTCGACGATGGGTCCGTTGAGTACAATGCCGAAGCACCACCACCCATGGCAGCGGCCCTCCGCACCCGCTATCCACAGGTTGAGCAGGCGGCCTTTCTGCTGGGTTGGCGCAACATTACGGTCAGTTTGCGCCGGGCCGCCAACCCGCAGCCCACCCGTTTTTTTGAACGCGACGGCATGGGCTTTGTAGAACCCGAGTGGTTTGAGGTGCTGACCTACACCTGGCTACAGGGTAACCCCAAAACGGCCCTCCGTGCGCCCAACCGGGCCGTACTGACCGAATCATGGGCCAGGCGATATTTCGGAACGGTCAATGCCCTCGGTCAGACGCTGACCCTCGACAACAAGGCTATCGTGACCGTGACGGGTATAGTGGCCGACCCGCCTAATCCCACCGATACCGATCTGGGCCTGTTTGTGTCACTGCCGACCGTGCGCCAACTCATTCCGACTATTAACCTGACCGACTGGAGCCTGCTCAACAGCGCGAACCGGCTCTATGCCCGCCTGAAAAGCCCGGAGACCATCTCCAGCCTGCAAGGGGTAATGCCCGCCCTCTCAAAGCAACACTATGGCGAATCAGCCCATATTTATCGGTTTCAAGTGCAGCCGCTGGCCGATTTGCACTTCGACGTGGCGCGTGACCCCGCCCGGGCCATCAAACCCTCATTGCTCTGGTCGCTGGGAGTAGTAGGATTGTTGCTCATTGTGGCAGCCTGTATCAATTTCATTAACCTCGCTACGGCGCAGGCCCTCCGGCGTGGCAAAGAAGTGGGTATCCGAAAAATGCTGGGCAGTACCCGTAGTCAGTTGATCGGGCAGTTTCTGCTGGAAACGAGCCTAATTACGGGTGCGGCAACGGGGCTGTCGCTACTATTGGCCCAACTCGCTCTCCCGGTTTTTAACGATTGGGTGCAGCTAAACCTCTCCCTTCGATTTGATGCGACAACGGTAGGCCTTATTGGGCTATTACTGATTTGCATTATCGGGTTAGCCGGCGGGTATCCAGCTGCGGTACTGTCGGGTTTTTCGCCCTTGACGGCGTTCCATCGGTTTACTCCTCGGGGAACGGCAGGCCCGGCGGGTGGCTTTACGGTCAGGCAGGTGCTGGTGGTAACGCAGTTTGCAGTATGCCAGGTACTTATCCTCGGCTCGCTGGTGGTAGCCAACCAGATTCGCTATGTACAGCAGACCGACTTGGGCTTCAGGAAAGATAACGTCGTAGTTGTTGCCTTGCCGTATGACCAAAAAGCCAGACAGGATGCCTTCAAACAGCGGCTGGCTTCGTATTCCGGTATTCGATCTGTCAGTTTGTCGGTGCTGCCCCCTTCCAGTTCAGTGGGCTACGGTGGCTCCTTTAAATTAGATGGCAAACCCGATTGGGAACTTTACCCGGTTCTGGACCGGCTGGCCGATGCCGATTATTTGCGGACCTATGGGGTGACGTTACTGGCGGGCCGCAACATCACGCCCGGTGATACCATTCGCGATTACCTCATCAACGAGACCCTGCTCCATAAACTTGGCTTTAGTAAGCCGGAGCAGGTATTGGGCCGACGGCTCCAGTACTACCTGTCGGTAGTTCCCCTGCCGATTGTCGGCGTGGTCGGAGATTTTCACCAGAATTCCATGCGCGAGGCCATTGGCCCTTGTATCATTGCTAATTGGGCACCCTGGTATCGGCAGGCGGGCATCCGACTGGCAGGCAATGATCCGGCGCAAACCATCCGGCACATCCGGCAAACCTGGCAAGAAGTCTTTCCTGATGAGGTATTCGACTACCACTTTATGGACGAGCAGGTAGCCAAATTGTACGAAACGGAAACCCTGATTGCCCGACTCATCAACGTCTT
>JACMPG010000176.1 GCA_014377625.1 Spirosoma sp. | reverse complement strand
TGGGCAACCCTACTGCCGCGTAAGTGTCGGCACGATGGACGAAATGAAAATGTTCATCGACAGCTTTAAGAAAGTTGTGGGATAGGGGACTATGACTCGTCGCGATTTTATTAACCAGACCTCGGCCAGTTATGCGGGGCTACTGGCCTGGGGTATGCTACAGCCAGCCCCGGCCAGCGCGCTCAGCTTGCCCGCTACGGGCCGGACGCCCGATGGGAAAGGTCGAAAAATTGTAATTCTGGGCGCGGGCTTGGCGGGTATGACTACGGCCTACGAACTCGGCAAACTCGGCTATGACTGTACCGTGCTGGAAGCCCGCAGCCGGTCGGGGGGGCGGGTCTGGACGATCCGGGGCGGCACCACCGAGACTGAAACGGGTGGCACCGGCCAAACGTCGCGGTTCGATGCCGGGCAGTACTTCAACGGCGGGGCGGCCCGCATTCCGCATCACCACCAGATTACGCTGCACTACTGCCGTGAGTTGAGTATTCCGCTGCAAATCTTCAATGGTAATAACGAAGCGGCCTATTTGTATAACGAAGGTGGCACGGGGCCATTGGCCAACCAGCGGGTACGCGTCAAAGAGTACCACAACGATATGCGGGGCTACACCGCCGAACTGCTCGCCAAATCGCTCGATCAGAACGCGCTCGACCAGCAACTGACTAAAGAAGACGTTGAGAAACTGGTTGATTTCCTGAAGAACGAAGGCGACCTGAACACGGCGCATCTGTACAAAGGCACCAACCGGCGCGGCTATAAAGCCAACGCTGAACCCGGCGCGGGACCAACGCCCGGCGAGATGACCGACCCCTACGGCCTGACCGATTTGTTGCGCCCTGGCTTTAATCAGCCCGTTTTTTACAACGTTGGCGACTACATCTACGAGCAGCAAACCACGCTGCTGCAACCCGAAGGCGGTATGGACGCCATTCCGAAAGCCCTGGAGAAGAAGCTGGCCGGTAAAATCCTGTTCAACGCGCCGGTGTCGGAACTGCGCAAGACCGAAAACGGCGTTCGGGTGGTTTATCAGAAAGACGGTAAACCCACCGAACTGCTGGCTGAGTTCTGCGTCTGTACCCTGCCGCTGCCCATGCTCAAGAATCTGGAATCCGACTTGTCAGGTACGGTAAAACGGGCAGCTGATTTTGTGCCTTATATCAAAACCGGCAAGATTGGGCTGCAATTTAAACGCCGGTTCTGGGAGGAAGACGACTGGATTTACAGCGGCATCTCGCGTACCAACATGGACATCAACCAGATTTGGTATCCGTCGTACGGCTTTCAGGGCAAAAAAGGGGTATTGATTGGCTACTATAACTTCTACAGCCGGGCCGAAGCCGTGGGCGCGTTGACCCTTCCCGAGCGCGAGAAACTGGCGCTGGAACAGGGTCGAAACATTCACCCGCAGTACCCTGCCGAGTTTGAGAATTCCTTTTCGCTGGCCTGGCACCGTGTTCCGTACAGTGGGGGCGGCTGGGCTACGTATGACGAGAACACCCGCAAAAAATACTTTCCCGCTCTGCTCGAACCCGA
>JACMPG010000175.1 GCA_014377625.1 Spirosoma sp. | reverse complement strand
GCACAACCAGCCTGATCAAGATCACCGAAGGTGTCTCAGCGGCCGACCCGAGGTACTGGCTACCCGTGTCAGGTCTTAGTCAAAAATTGCACTTTTTCGGACAACCTCAATCGAAAACAAAGATATGAGCGGCCGACCGTCGGGGTCATAAACTTCAATGCTTGCTTAGGTCGTTCCGTATTGTACTCCACTAACCAGGTATCCACCGTTCGGAGCACGTGCGCCAGACTACTGAACGTGTTGGCATTCAGCACTTCCCGTCTGAATGTTCCGTTGAACCCCTCATACCACGATTACGGTACCCCGGCGTCCATATGGTGAAGCGGCACTACGCCATCGTGACGGAGCAATACAAGCTCATTCACTTCTACTACGACGTGGACGAGTGGGAACTGTACGACCGCAAAAAAGACCCTCAGGAACTCAAAAGCGTTTACAATGAAGGCTAAACTCTATAAGGATTTGGAAGCCCTGCGCAAGAAATACAAGGACTCGCCCGAACTAGACCAGTTTTACATCCGGCGGTCCACCAAAAAATAACGCTGCTCCGTCCGGCAGGGTCGGGCCCGGGTTTGGGATGACGCCCACTGAGACGCATCTTTGTACCTCACTCGCGTTAGCACTGTGTATGACCCCCGAAGCCATTACCGCTTTCCTCGCCGAACACAACATCCAGAAAGTTAAATACGCTTTTGCCGACATCAACGGGGTGCTGCGCGGCAAGGTCATCAGCACCCGCAAGTTTCTCGACGGCCTGACCAACGGCTTCGGCTTTTGCGATGTGGTCTGGGGCTGGGACATGACCGACGCGCCCTACGACAACGGCAGCACCACCGGCTGGCAGTCGGGCTACCCCGACGCTCCCGTCCGGCTCGACCTCGACACGTTCCGGCAGGTGCCGTGGGATAATGACATTCCGTTTTTTCTGGCCGATTTCTCCCGTGCCGACGGAAACGACTTGCCCGCCTGCCCGCGCTCGCTGCTGAAGCGGGTGGTGGCGCAGGGCCGGGAAATGGGCTTTGTGGCGCAGATGGCGAAGGAGTTCGAGTGGTTCATGTTTCGCGAAAGTCCGCAATCACTGGCCAATAAGGGGTTTCATAATCCCGAACCACTCACGCCCGGTATGTTCGGCTACTCCATCCTGCGCCCCTCGCTCGAAACCGACCTGACAAACGACCTGTTCGACTTATTGACCCGGTTCGATATTCCGCTCGAAGGCCTGCACACCGAAACCGGACCGGGCGTGTACGAAGCCGCCATCCACCACGACGACGCGCTGCGGGCAGCTGATAAAGCGGTACTCTTCAAAACAGCGGTCAAAGAAATTGCGTACCGGCACGGGCTGGTGGCGAGTTTCATGGCCAAGTGGAATGCCGATCTGCCCGGTTGCAGCGGCCATATTCATCAGAGTTTATGGAACCCGGAGAAAAGCCAAAATCTGTTCTTCGACCCGGCAGAGTCCGGTAATATGAGCGAGTTGATGCAGCAGTTCATGGCCGGGCAGTTGCATTGTCTGCCGTACATCATGCCTATGTTCGCGCCGACCATCAACAGCTATAAACGGCTTGTGGAAGGCGCGTGGGCACCAACAACCGTTACCTGGTCTGTTGACAACCGCACAACGGCCCTGCGGGTACTGAACCATAACGAAACCTACTGCCGGGTCGAACACCGGGTGTCGGGCGCGGACACGAATCCGTATCTGGCAATGGCGGCCTCGCTGGCGTCGGGCCTGTACGGCATCCGGCACGGGCTGGAACTAACCATACCGGCATCCACCGGCAATGGCTATGCCGATAAACAGCACGGCGTATTGCCCACCAACCTCGCCGACGCCACCCACCAAATGGCCGACTCGCCCGTTGCCGCCGAACTGTTCGGCCCCGAATTTGTTGACCACTTCACCCGCACCCGTAACTGGGAAACCCGCCAATACGCCCAACATGTCAGCGATTGGGAGTTGAAGCGGTATTTTGAGATTATTTAGTGTAGCCCGGACGCCCACGTCCGGTAGCCGAATGGCTAAAAAGCATTTATATTGTTAGCCTTATGGCTACCGGACGTGGGCGTCCGGGTTACGTTTATGCGTCCCGTCGATTATACTCATATCATAACGAAAGCCTGGGCGGTTTTTGACTCTTCGCAAACGGTGCAGACCATCGAAGACATCAGTGCCCGCGTCTCCACCAATCACGTCTTCCGAATCACGCTCGATTCTGGCGACCGGATCATTGCCAAACTGTCGTACTTCGGTAAGTTCGAGCATTTTCGCGACGACCACCGCATCATTCAGGCTCTGGCCAACAACCTGCTCTATCCGTTTGAGAACGTACTGGCGCGGTCGCTTTCCAAAAACGGGCAGGTGTTCATGCACCGTCATCAGGACAGTATGATTGATGCGTGGGTGGTGTTTTACAAGCCCATCCGGTTTAAACAGCGGCTTCCCAAACGACTTAGCGAAGCCGAAATACGAGGGCTGGGCGCTGAGATAGCCCGGTTTCATCTGGCCTGCAACCGGGCGAGTCCGGTACTGCCCAAATACGCCAAAACGTTGCGGTCTGATATTCAGGGCCTGCTCGACCTGCTCGATACCGAAGCCGGTTTGACGGAACATCGGCTACACGTGCCGGAAATACGTCGGCAGTGTAATCTGTTCAAGGAAAATCGGCAGAAACTCGTGGCAAAGGTGGTCGAAACCATGCCCGTTTTCGTGGACTGGAACATCGGCAATTTCTCCGTTACCAAAGACCTCCGGCTGTACTCGCGCTGGGATTATGATTGGTTCCGTATCAGCTACCGGGTCATGGATTTCTATTTTTTCGCCCGCGTCTGCTCCGATATAGGCGACCGTACCACGTTCAGCTACGTCATTGGCCCGCTCATGGAAGAACGTTTCGGCTGGTTCCTGGAAGAGTATCATAAGATTTACCCACTCACCGAGCGCGAAATCCGGTTTTTACCCGAAGCGTACCGATTCTTCATCCTTAACTACGTCATTAAGTACGGGCGGTACTTTTTTGCCCCCAACTACGCCACCAAACTCCAGCGCGAAGCCTACCAACTGTATTTTCCATCCATCGAAACCTTCGACCCCGAAGTACTTCTGAAACGGCTGGGGCTGTAATTGCCAAATGACCACCACTCCCTTCTCCACCATTGCCGACCGGTATCAGGTTTTTTTCTTCGATGCGTTTGGCGTTCTCAAGAACTACAAGGGCCTGATTCCGGGCGTGGCCGACACGTTTTCGTACCTGCGCGAGCAGCAAAAACCAGTGTATATCCTGACCAACGATGCCAGCCGCAGCCCCGAACAACTGGCCGAATCGTATCACCGGCTGGGTCTGCCCGAGGTGACCGCCGACATGATTATCTCGTCGGGGATGCTGGCGCGGGAGTACCTGCAACTTAAAGTTGACCGGGGAACGGTGGCATACCTCGGCACCGAAAACTCGGCCCACTACATCCGTTCGGCCAATTTGCACACGTTGTCGATTAGCGAGCTGACCCTCGAAAACATCAGCGAAGTAAACGCCCTCGTATTGCTCGACGACGAAGGCTTCGACTGGAATACCGACATCACCAAAGCCATGAATCTGGTACGTCGGCGCAATATTCCGGTCATTGTTGCCAATACGGACCAAACCTACCCGGTCTCGAAAAACCGCCTGGCCATCGCCATCGGCGGCATTGCCGATATGCTCGAATCCATCGTGGGCAAGCAGTTTATCCGTTTCGGCAAGCCCGATGCGCAACTGTTCATGTTTGCCTACGAACAGGTGCAGAAACGGCTGCCTACCATCAGCAAAAACGACATCCTGATGGTGGGCGATACCCTCCGTTCCGATATTCTGGGCGGTAACAAATTCGGACTGGACACCGTACTCGTCCTGACTGGCAACACCGCCCCCCAAGAAGCTGAACTCCGCATTTTAGCCACCGGCATCATCCCAACGTACGTCTGCGAGTCTATTGGTGGGCTGGGCG
>JACMPG010000174.1 GCA_014377625.1 Spirosoma sp. | reverse complement strand
GGAATACCGCCCTTCTTCGTCATGCTTTTACTACTGTTGAACTGCCATCTTACTGCCATTCCAGGCATAAGGAATAAAAAAACACCTGATAACCATTGGTTATCAGGTGTTTGCAAAGTGGAGACGGAGAGATTCGAACTCTCGTCCAGTCAGGGAACCCGACGTGCCTTCTACATGCTTAGTTGCGATTTTGATTGTCGGGTATTGGGCAGGCTCGCAACAGGCCAACCCGCAACCGTAGGTATTTTTGTCTCGTCTGTTGTCAACACCATTATCCAGACCAGCACTGCGAGTCGATGCCTCCTGATCCAGCCAGCAGTACCAAGGCTGGGGAGACAATGGCTATTGCTTAATCCTCCGGATTAGGCAGCCATGGCGTAGTTATATTCGCCAGTTATTGTTTTAACGATTTGTTTGGGCGGGAAATACCGTCAACTCCCGGCATGCTTACACGCGACCTCTACAAGCTGTCAATTCCAGTCGCCCCCAATTGACCCGCCCTTGCGGACGTGTACAGACAAAACGGCAAACCAACGGTGTTGGTTCGGTCTACTACTACCAATTTCTCCCGAAGGGTCTGAAATCTCCAAACTTATTGGTGCATCGGGTGTTACCTCGATGTGGCCAACCATCCACTCAAGGCCAGTTCTCCTTATGACGCTGACACCCTTTGAAACCCAGCTCTATAAGCAACTGACGCCGTTCTTCGATGAATATGGCTATGACCTGCTGCCCGAAAAAAAGCAGTATCGGCTCATGACACCAACGGGGTTTCAGAACGTGCTGCTGTCGCCCGCCTACTACGGGGCAGAAACCATACTCGATGTCAACTTTGGCTGTCGCCATGACCAGATCGAGCAGATTGCCCAGCAGTTTCTAAATAACCTGAGCGGCTACCGGGCGGATGCCAACACCCTCGTCCTCTCCATCGGGAGGTTCCGCGGGCAGCTTTACACGCGATACACCATCGGCACGGATTACCAACTTGCCGACGTCTGCGGGCAGATTCAGGACTTTTTTCTAACAACGGGATTTCCTTTTCTGAACGAGACCGTCGCCCTGCCTGCCCTCGACCGGCTGTTGAACCAGTTTCCCGACGAACCCTGCCGGTACGTCTATAATCAGACCCATCGCTATTACAAGGGTCTGATTGCCGCCTGTCTTAACCACAACCCCCGCGCCGACGCGCTCACTGATGTGTACCGGCACCAACTGGTTCAACAGACCCAGAATCCCCACGCGCAGTTTCACTTCGAGCGGCTGGTCAATTTCCTGCACCACTACTCAGCGAATTGATGCAGCCCGGGCCGGTACGCCGGACCGGTGCGGGCTCTGTTTCCAGAATACGCTATCGCTTTGCAAATTCCGCAATGGCTGTAGCCAGGCCGGGGGTCAGAGGCAACGTTGGGTCGTTGTACGTCTTCATATTTTCGGCACGACCCTCCGGGGCATTCTTCAGGATGTGATTCATGGTATCGAACAAAACCAATTTGGCATCAGGACGAGCCGTTTTAAGCCGTTCGGCTTCGCTGACAGGCACCTGAAAATCGTGTTTGCCGTTGATGAGCAGCACCGGAACCGTCAGCTTTTTGATCTCGACGGCGGGATCATATTTCATCCAGGAGATCAGGTACGGCTGATTTTTTTCAGAAAGCTGTGTTCGTAAAATTGGGTTTCGCGGCTGAACTGTATGGCCGGTTCGCATTGAATCCAGTGCAGCATCTACCTCTTCCTGTAGCTTGGCGGGGTTACCTCCTGTTCGGCCTTGCTCTTTCATCACGTCCACAATATTGCGACCCGCTCCCGCAATGGAAATGTACTTGGCGGCTTTCGTTTGCTCAGTCGCCAGCATTCCTACCAAAGAGCCTTCCGAATGGCCAGCCACGACCACTTTAGAGAATCGTTTATCTGCCTGGAGCTGACGCACGAACCCAACCGCATCGGCAACATAGAAATCAAACCGATGTTTCTCAACCGGAATAGCTTTAGCTGCGGCCATCAGATTAGTACCCGAGTAGCGTTTGTCATACCGGGCAACGGCTATGCCCATCCGGTTCAGGCTGTCGGCCAGCATTTTAAAAGCGTTACTTTTCAGACCGAGTGCGCTATTACAGTCCCGGTCGGTGGGGCCGGAACCGGCGATGAGCAACACGACGGGTACGGGTTTGGTCAGGTTGGCGGGTAGCGTCAGGGTACCGTCGAGGGTGAGGCTGACATTGGCGGGCTGCGTGATGGCGTAGTGCATCGGTTCTTCGGTCTGCGCCAGCGTGGCGATGGAGACCAGACTCAGCAGCAGAGCCAACAGAAGTAAGAAACGGGTCATGGCTTTTTGAGAAAAAAAAGAGGAACGATTTGAAAGGACTGAAGCGAGGGGTTTGCTATTGCAACAGGCTGGTTTTCTTCTCCTGCCGAAAAAAGAGGTAAGAGTACACAAGCGGGACGATGCTCGAAAGCACAGCAATTGTTACCAGCACCCCAACCTGATACGAAGCCGGAACGATGAACACAAGCAAGGCAATCAACAGGCCGCCAGCCATCATCAGCCGACCACCCAATTGGTGGGTTTTACGCCATACACTTTCGCTTTCGAGCGTCCAGGGAGTCCGGATACCGATAAACCAGTTGGGCTTCACCGTCGTCAGGTAATTTCCCATACCAGCCAGCATCAGTCCTACCAGCGCCAGCGCAAGGCTCTGATATTGATCGACAGTAGCCTGATGACCAGCCGAATACCATAGCCAGCCCGTCAGAGCTGCCAGTCCCACCGTAAAGACCATACGAAGTTTAATGAAGTTCGACGTTTGGGACGACGCTTTCGGGTCAATCTTAGGCAGGTACCGAAGTACGAGATAGGTGGCAACTGAGATAGATACCATAATCAAAGCCGCGTTTTCTTTCCGCATCCAGCCATTGGCCCGGCCATCCAGGCCGTAATGCGTGGCAATCTCGGCGGGCAGTTGCTGCCAGATCAGGGCGAGGTAAAGGAATGGAGCCAGCAGGCAGACAATCATCAGCAATTCGGCGGAGGTGTTATTGGTTTTCATGACTGACAAAAGGTTTCAGGATTAATGGATTGATTCGGGAGTTTCTTTCTTTGGGGTGGTTTCGGGTTGCTGGAAGCTGAGGAGCCAGGCCAGCAGGTCGTCGAGTACGGTGGTGTTGAGCGAGTACATGACAAACTGCCCCTGCTTCTCGGAGTCGACCAGACCCGCCTGCCGGAGTAGATCGAGGTGGTGCGAAATGCTGGGCTTACTCATCTCGAACTGGTCGGCAATGTCGCCGGCGTTGCGGTCGCCCCCGCGCAGCAGATCGAGAATCTGCCGACGGGTAGGGTCATTGAGGGCTTTGAAAAGGGTGTTCATGAGCGAAGACATATACATGATTAGCCAAATGTCTAATTATGTATTTAGACAATCATCTAAATATTGACGGGCGGTATCGAGGATTGATGAACGGTTTTTGTCATTCCGACACCGGAGGGATCGCGCACTCAAGCCGAACGAATGTTAATAGTACATGAGATCGCTCCGTTGTCAGGATCACAAAAAATCCGTAGCATCCGCGTCATCCGCGTGTCATTCAACCCGACCTTTGCACCATGAATCTCGACAACCGCATCCGGCAACGGATCGATAATAAAACCAAACCCCCAGGTGCACTCGGTCAGCTCGAAGACCTCGCCCTCCAGATTGCCCGTATCCAGCAAACCGAAACCCCCGCGCTGCACAACCCGTATCTACTCGTATTTGCCGCCGATCATGGCCTGGCTGCCGAGGGCGTGAGTGCGTATCCGGCCAGCGTGACCTACGGCATGGTCCATAATTTCATGGCGGGGGGCGCGGCCATCAACGTCTTCTGCCGACAGAACGGCCTGAACCTGCTCGTTTGCGACGTGGGCGTGAACGGCACCTTCGATACCGGCACCGACCAGCTCGTGAAATACAAAATCCGGCCCGGCACGCGCAACATGCGGCACGAACCAGCCATGACACCCAACGAGTGCGAAGCGGCCCTGGATGCCGGAAAAACGCTGGTTAACGGTGTTAGATATCGCGATTGTAACGTCGTGGGCTTTGGCGAAATGGGCATCGGTAACACCTCGTCGGCATCGTTGCTCATGCACCGGCTCACGGGCCTGCCCATACCCCAATGCGTGGGTCGCGGCACGGGCGTGGATGATGCCGGACTGGCCCACAAGCTTACCATCCTGCAAGCCGTAGCCGACCGCGCCCCGCGTCTGACCAACCCACTTGACGTCCTCGCCGATGTGGGTGGACTGGAGATTGCGGCCATCGCAGGCGGGATGCTTCGGGCACGCGAAAACAACATGATTATTCTGGTCGATGGATTTATTGCCACGGCGGCTCTGTTGGCAGCACAGGCCATGAACCCCGCCGTACTGGACAACTGCATCTTCTGCCACCAGTCTGACGAAGCGGGCCACCGGCTGATGCTGGAGTTTCTGGGCGCCAAACCCCTCTTAAACCTGGGCCTGAGGCTGGGCGAAGGTACCGGTTGCGCCCTCGCTTACCCACTGGTGCAGGCCGCCGTGAACATGCTTAATGAGATGGCCAGTATGGATAGCTTATAAGTTGAACTAACGAAAAATATGCGCCTGTTTTACACCGCTCTGATGTTTTATACCCGGATTCCGGTGCCGAAATCCATCGATCATTCGGCAGACGCGCTGAACCGGGCCACGATGTTCTTTCCGCTCATTGGCTGGATTGTTGGGGGCATTGGCGTGGGCATTTACTGGCTCGGTACGCTGCTGTTTCCGCCCCAGTACCTACCCATTCTGTTCAGCATGATTGCGACGGTCTGGGCCACGGGTGCGTTTCACGAAGATGGCTTTGCCGACGTCTGCGATGGCTTCGGGGGGGGCTGGAACAAGACGCAGATTCTGACGATCATGAAAGACAGCCGGCTTGGCACGTACGGTACCATTGGGCTGGGGTTACTGCTGGCGGTTAAGTTCTTCGCGCTTCAGACCATGCTGACCGTCGAAGCATTCGGCTGGGCGGTGGCCCTGAAATACGTCGCGGCCCACAGCCTGAGCCGCCTAACAGCGGCCACCGTTATTCGCGCGCTGCCCTACGCCCGCGAGGACCAGGACCCCGGAACGCCGGCCGGCAAGGCCAAACCCATTGCCCAGGGCATTACACCGGGGCAGTTGACCATTGCCGCCCTGTTCGGGCTGGCCCCGCTACTGGCTCTGGTAGCCTACACAGGCCTGTGGATCTATCTGCTGTTCCTGATTCCGCTGGCTCTAACTCGCTGGCGGCTGATTCACTTCTTTAAAAAATGGCTCGGCGGCTACACTGGCGATTGCCTTGGCGCGGTACAACAACTCACTGAAGTGGTGGTTTATCTATCATTCGTTTCCCTTTTATGGATATCTATCTGATTCGACATACCGAAGTAGCCGTGGGGCGCAGCGTAGCCTACGGGCAAACCGACGTTGACCTGACCGATACGTACCCCGAACAGCGCGACCGCCTGCAAATGCACCTGCCCGACGAAGTATCGGCCATTTTCTCCTCGCCCCTGACCCGCTGTCGTCGCTTAGCCAATGATCTGGCTGCGGGCCTGAGCGGAGGGAGTCAGGTCGAGACCGCACCGGGGCAAACGGCATTGGTTGATACGCACCGGCCCGCCGTTCGTTTTGACGACCGGCTGAAAGAATATGCCTTTGGCGACTGGGAGATGACGCCCTGGGCCGACATTGACCGCGCAGCTCTGGACCACTGGATGGCCGACTTCGTAAACGTCGCCACGCCCAACGGCGAGAACTTTTCCCAAGTTTTTGACCGGGTGGGGGCATTCTGGCGGGAGCAGGTCCTGCCCTTATGCCATGCATCGGACAGCCATCCGGTGCTGGTCGTGGCACACGGGGGCGTCATTCGGGCTTTGCTGTGTCTGTTTCTGGATTTATCTTTGCAGAACGCCTACCGGCTAAGCCTCGATTACGGAGCCGTTACGAAACTAACCGTTAGCGGATCGATCCAGACCGGTACTACTTACACGATACAATACATTAACCGATAATATGAAACCGCTGCAAATTCGCCTGATTACGCTGACCACTATTGTTTTAGCCACAGCCCTGTTCCGGCTCCTGCCCCACTGGCCTAACTTCACACCTATTGCAGCCCTGGCCCTCTTTGGCGCGGCTACGTTTGATCGCAAATGGCTCGGTCTGGCTATCCCGCTGCTGGCCATGCTCCTGAGCGATACCCTGATTGGCTTTCATGGCAGCATGGGTGCGGTTTACTTTAGCTTCGGCCTGACCTGGCTACTTGGCCTGTACATGCTTCGTAAACCCAGTGTTGGCAAAATTGCGGCTGCGTCCATTACGTCTTCGGTGCTGTTTTTCCTGATTACCAACTTCGCCGTTTGGTACGGTAGCAGCTTCTACCCGCAAACCGGGGCCGGGCTGCTGGGCTGCTACGTATCGGGACTGGCTTTTTACAATGGTACGTCGTTCTTCCTCAACGGTCTCGTCGGCGACCTGTTTTTCAGCGGATTGCTCTTCGGCGGCTACTACCTGCTTCAGCAACGCTTCGGCAAACTGCGCCCAATACGGGTTGAGAAATAGCGATATGCGTTACCCAATACCAAAAGTGGCCCCGTTACATCAACGGGGCCACTTTTATTTTCTACCGGTAGGGGGTACTCCTATTCGTACCCGGCAATTTCGCGCTCTTCGTAGGCTAAGCCGTACTGCTTCAACACGTCGTTAGGAACGCCGTTCCACTGATTGGGTACGTTACCGACGTAGCCGATGTCTTCGATGCCCATCTTGCTCGTGTAGAACCCGCTGGCGGTGAGGTTACGCATCATCGAGAAGAAGGACGCGCCCTGCGTCATCCCGGTTTTAGCCAGTTTAGGGTAGGCAATCTGATCGACAAGTTCGATTTGCTGCGCTTTGGTGCAGGCCACAAAATCGTTGCCGAACAGGCGTTTGCTGGTGTTGTCAATCCAGCGAAGGCCGCCCCGCATGGGGGTCTGATTGCCGGGCTGGTCTTTCATCATGAACTCGATAAACGCCGGTACGCCCGCCTGCGATGCACTCCCCGATTTAGCATCGGCAGGAATAATAATGTCTGACAAGACCGTAACGGTCTGTAACTCGTGGGGCGTGAAGAATTTCTCGCCCATGAGCTTTGCGTCGCGCTCGGCTTCAAACTTCTGCCGCCCACCCGGAATCTTCAACGGTTTGGGGGTTGGTGGGGCGGGTACGGCGGCTTCGACGGGCGTAACGGCCAGGCCAAAACCAGTCAGCGAAATAGCTTTGAGGGTGTCTCTGCGTTTCATCGTTATATATTCTTCTTTTTGACCTGATCGAATAAGTACTCACTCGTGCGCATGGAAGCGGCCAGAATAGTCCACGTAACGTTCTTGTCGCCCTGCGAGGGGAAGGCAGCGGCATCGACCACAAACAGATTTTTGACGTCGTGGGCCTGCTGAAACTTGTTCAGGACCGAATTTTTGGGATCGTTACCCATCCGTACCGTACCAACTTCATGGATAATCTTGCCCGGCTCGGCCAGGCCGTAGTTATTGCTGGCGTCGGGTTTGCTACCAAGCGCAATACCGCCCATCGAGTGAATAATCTCCTCGAAGGTGTCCTGCATATGTTTGGCCTGCCGGATCTCATAGTCACCCCATTTGTAGTTGAATCGCAGTACCGGAATGCCGTACTTATCCACTACGCTCGGGTCGATCTCGCAGTAATTGCTTTCGAGTGGGACGGGTTCACCCCGACCGGCCATACCCACGTAGGCTCCGTAAAACCGGCGGAAGTCGTCCTTCAGACCGGCGCCATAGCCACCGCCGGCTTTCATGCTGCCATCGCGGGCGGCAATCATGCCGTTCATAGCCTCTACACCCCAGCCAAAGCCGTATGCGGGCATGCCCATACCGCCCCAGTATTCGATGTGATACCCACGCGGGAAGTCCAGCTTTTTGTTGTCGAGCCACCAGGGTGTAAACACGTGCATGCCACCCACACCGTCTTCGTTGTAGCGTTTGCGGTCCATCAGGGCCGGAATGAACGCCGAACGGCTGGCCCCCGTCGAGTCATTGATGTACTTACCAACAACGCCACTACTATTGGCCAGCCCCTGCGGAAACCGGCTCGATTTAGAGTTGAGCAGCAGCCGTGCTGTTTCGCCCGTGCTGGCCGCTAACATCACCACTTTGGCTTTGATTTTCACATCGTCCATCGTGGCTTTGTCAATGTAGTTCACGCCGGTGGCTAAGCCCGTGGCGGGGTCCGTAGTTACTTCGCGCACCATCGCGCCGTTAACGAGGGTGACGTTACCCGTTTTAAGGGCAGGCTTCACCAGCACCGACGACGACGAAAAATCGGCATACGCCTGGCAGGCCCGGCCACACTGATTGCAGTAAAAGCAGGCGCCCCGCTCGTCGTTGATGGCTTTGGTCAGGATACTAAGCCGCGATGGGATAACGGGTACGCCAATGCTGCGGGCACCTTTTCGGATCATCAGCTCGTGCAGACGCGGCTTTGGCGGGGGCAGAAAATAGCCGTCTGGCTCACTTTCCATACCTTCTTTCGAGCCAAACACACCAATCAGTTTATCAACGCGGTCGTAAAACGGGCTGATGTCGTTGTAGCCAATGGGCCAGTCTTCGCCCACCCCGGTCATGCTTTTGCGCCGGAAATCGTCGGGTGCGAACCGGAGCGAAATGCGGCCCCAGTGATTGGTCCGGCCACCCAGCATACGCGAGCGAAACCAGTGAAACTCGGTGCCTTTGACCGTAGTGTAGGGCTCTCCTTCAATATCCCAGCCACCCCAGGCCGCATCGAAATCGCCGAAGGCCCGCGTGGTACCCGCACCGCGCCGGGGCGATTCGTAGGGCCACTTTAGCTGCGTAATGTATTTAGGATCGGCGGGGTCGAAGTAACCGCCTGCTTCGAGCAGCAGCACTTTGGCACCAGCTTTAGCCAGCGTGTAGGCGGCCATGCCGCCCCCTGCGCCGGAGCCAACAATGACCACATCGTACTCGGTAGGCGCGTGATTGAGGTGAAACGAATTCATAAAACTATAAGTAAAAAGCAGACTGATCTGATTAGAGACGTAATATACAATACAAAGCAAAACCGGACTCACTTTTACCGCTTCTAATTCATCCTGCCCTATGAACATGTTAATCAAAACCTATCTCACCTCCTCTTTTTATTGGCTTTGCCGGGCCATTATAGGTTCAGATTCGTTTAGCTATCAACAAGCTATCAAATAATTCTCATGCAGAAACTACCATTTGTACTCACTATCCTGTCGGTATGTACTGTTCAGCTGAGCCTGGCACAGGTACTAACCACCGGCGAACCAGCCACCGCCACCAATACGAAATACGTACTGCCGAGCAACCCCAAAAGTATGACCGTTGCCGACGAGGGCGCGTCGAGCGGGTACATCATTGGTAAGCGCATGAACCCCGATAAAAAGAAGAATCAGGCTAAATCGCCCGGCGATGCGGTCGTTAATCCAACCGATAAGGCGAAATCCCCAATCCACCGATCTAACAGGAAGTCAATGCGTGGCAAAGTCCGAAGAGACTCGATTCAGTAGCGTACTGCGCAGGCAAAGATGAAACCGACAGACCAGTGGTTTAAGGAACTAAACAAATCTATTACATTAACCGATCAACGATATGAACAAGCTCCTATTCGCCTTATTGCTGGCAGGAACCCTATTACTGCAATCCTGTGGTGATAACAAAAAAGAATCTGACCGCGTCGAAAACGCGGAAGAATCGAACGGGATGAAGGAAGGCCGAGAACCCGGCCTTCCCGATGATGCCGCTAAATTTGCCGTGAAAGCAACCAACGACGGTATGCTGGCGGTACAACTTTCACAACTGGCACTCAAGAAAAATCTGACTCCGGCCCTGCGCGAGTACGCTGACACGATGATTAAGGATCACGAGAAAGCAAACACAGCATTGAAAGAACTGGCTGCGAAGAAGAACATCACGCTGCCCACTACGCTCAGTATAGATAACCAGGAAACGTACGAGAGGATGGACCAGTTGAGCGGACCCGATTTCAATGCACAGTACGCCAAAACCATGCTGAACAGCCAAAAAAAAACCGTTAAACTGTTTGAAAAAGCAGCTAAAGATGTCAATGATGCTGACCTACGGGAGTTTGCCGTCAAGACGCTTCCCACGCTCAAACTGCATTTGAAAGATATTGAAGATATTGAAGCCGTACGGTAGCAGCCATCCATAAACAGGCATCCAGAATAACAACAGCCCACAACAAGCGTAGTGAGCCGCTGTTATTCTGGATGCCTGTCGTAGTTTCGTGCTATGTCATTCATTCCCTTCCAATCTCCGTTTGAGCCTACCGAAGCTGACCTTCGCCAGCGGAGTCAGGACTACTTCCAGTTCATGAACACCCGGCGCAGCCTGCGCGACTTTTCGGACCGGCCCGTGCCGCGCGAGGTCATCGAGAACATCATTAAAACGGCTTCCACGGCTCCGTCGGGAGCACACAAACAGCCCTGGACGTTTTGCGTAGTGGGTAATCCCGATCTGAAACGACAGATTCGCGAAGTTGCCGAAGCCGAAGAGAAACGTAGCTACGAAGGCCGGATGTCTGACGAGTGGCTGGCGGACCTGGCCCCGCTGGGTACCGACTGGCAAAAGCCCTTTCTGGAAACCGCTCCCTGGCTGATTATCGTATTCCGGCGTATCTACGAACTGGAGGGCAACCATAAACACCCAAATTATTACGTCATGGAGTCGGTGGGGCTGGCTGGTGGGTTTCTGCTGGCAGCTATTCACAACGCAGGATTAGTGACCCTGACGCACACACCCAGCCCAATGGATTTCCTGACCAAACTTCTTGACCGGCCCGCTAA
This sequence comes from Spirosoma sp., assembly GCA_014377625.1. Lineage (GTDB taxonomy): Bacteria > Bacteroidota > Bacteroidia > Cytophagales > Spirosomataceae > Spirosoma. The sequence goes on along the minus strand of JACMPG010000174.1, from coordinate 7,124 downwards.
CGAGAAGCCATTTCTGCTCCTCCCCGTTGGCTACTCCGCCCCCAACGCGCAGGTACCCGACATCCAGCGCAAGCCCCTCAGCGACGTTTCGGTCTGGTACTGAGGAGATTCGTTTGACCGTCAGTATAATTTTCTGCTGTCGGTATCAACTAATTCTTTATACTTGAGTCAGAAAGCCGGTTCGTACCCCAATGAACCCATCCACGACCATAGCCACCCTGTAACTCTATTACGTATATGAATCCGAAACCATCCAGCGCGTTTGTCGGGGCCTCCTGGGTCGCGCTGATTGCCGGTATTGCCGCGTTCATTGTTGGACTCTGGAATGCCGGGATGGCCCTCAATGAAAAGGGCTACTATTTCACCGTGCTGATGTACGGTTTGTTCTCGGCGGTATCGCTCCAGAAAAGCGTGCGGGACCGGCTGGAAGGCATTTCCGTTACGGCCATTTATTACGGCCTGTGCTGGACTTCAACCATTCTGGTCATTGTGTTGCTGGCGGTTGGCCTATGGAACGCAACCCTCACCCTGAGCGAAAAAGGCTTCTACGCCATGTCATTTACGCTGGCTTTATTTGCGGCCATCGCCGTTCAGAAGAACACCCGCGACACCGGACCCTCCCCGGATGACCGCCCCTGACCGAATAGCCACCGCCGAGCCGTCGGCCAGAAAAACCGAACTGGGCGGCTGATCGAAAAAAGGCGCGAAATCGGGGCCGTATAGTTTCAGTACGTCGCAGCGAATGTCGTAGTCCCGAATAGGAAATATGGACCATTGCGGATGCACCACTTCATACTCGGAGGTTTTATTGCCAGACCGTTTCGTATACCCCCAGTAATGCTCGGTGATAAACGCTTCTTCGGAATCCGGCACGAGCGCGTGACCGGTTTTATCGGCCCGGACCCGAATGTGGTTCCAGTCGGTCCCTACTTTCCAGTCGTACTGAATCAATTGCATATCGCCATCGGTTCGCCAGGTGTGGCGCATGGGGCGGGTTTCGTAGGGTTCGCCGTAGAGGGTGTTGGCCACCAGCGTAATAGCAAACTTCGGCACTATTTCTTTCACGAAGACTACCCCCCGTTTCCAGCCCGTATCGGTTTTACACCGGACATAAAAGCGCAGGTTGAACTCCTCAAATTCGGTGTGAAACGGTACCGCAATGGCACCCAGCATTCTGACCTTCTGGAACTGGAATCCAACCAGACTGCCGTAGCAAACGCCGTTGAACTCGTCCAGTTCAGTACCGGGCGGCACGAGCGGCTCCAGCACCCGCCGGTCAATAGCGTAGTTTGCGAAAATGAGCTGCCGCCATTCGGCAGTGAGGAAGGTAAAAGCCATAAGTTGAGTGAAGAGTGAAAATCGGTATGCCGAAGCCGGGCTGACGTAGACACAACAGACGTCAGCCCGTTCTTCGTTCTTCACTCATTTACCGTACTTATCCTGATATTGCTTGTACAGCCGCTTGTGACGGTCGTCGAGGTTGGTGGCGCGGCCCTGAAAAACACGCGTTCAACTCTGTTGGTGCGCATGTCGAGGGCGTCGCCCACCGACACGAACAAGGTAGCGTGTTTGCCGGGTTCAAGGGTGCCTACTTTATCAGCAATACCCAGAATCTGTGCGGTGTTGCTGGTAATCATTTTCAGGGCTTCTTCGCGGTCCGTCACGCCGAAACCCACCGCCGTACCGGCCTGAAAGGGCAGGTTGCGGGTCCGCCACCACTCACCAGCGTAGCTCAGGCTCACCAGTACCCCCGCTTTTTGCAGGATGCCCGGCATCCGGTACGGCAGGTCAACGGCTTCGTCGGGGCGGTTGGGCATGCGGTGCAGCGCACTCAGGATAACCGGCACCTTTTGCTCGGCCAGGAAACCCGCCACGCGGTCAGCTTCCTCGGCGCCTACAATGACCACCTTCTGAACACCCATCGCACGGGCAAACTGGGCGGCTTCCAGAATATCTTTGGCGTAATCGGCCCGGACGTAGAGGTTTTGCTGCCCCGAAAACAGGCCGCGCATGGCTTCGAGTTTGAGGTTCTTCGGCGACTGCTCCGTCTGGGATGCGTAGGCTTTGGCGTCGGCAAAAGTGGCCCGCAGGGCGGCAATGGCTTCTTCGCGCTTCTCGTTCTTTTTAATGACCCGCGAAAAATCCGTGAAGTCGAACACAGTAGCAAAATAGCCCGGCCAGGTAAGCCACAGACCATCGTCGGCTTTCAGAACGGCATCTTCCCAGTTCCAGCCATCGGCCTGCATAATGCTCGAACTCCCCGACACCGTGCCGCCTTCGGGCATGGCCTGGGTGAGCAGAACGCCGTTGTTGCGGATGGTTGGAATAATTTCCGAATCGGTATTGTAGGCCACCAAAGCCCGAACGTTGGGATTCAGGACGCCCACTTCCTGCTTATCGACGGTGGCCCGCACGGCCCCGATTTCTTCCAGACCCACCGTGCTGGCGGGCGAGATCAGACCCGGATAGACGTGCTTACCGGCCACGCTGATCACCTCCATACCATCCATATTGAGCCGGGCGGTGGTGGCGTCGGCCACGGTCGTGATGACGCCTTTATCGAAGATGATAACCCCGTTGGGAATCACCTGCCCATTGCCGACGTGGATCGTGCCGTTCATCAGGGCAATGGGTTTGGCTTGCGGCTTTGCCGGAGCCGGATTCTGCGCGTAGCCCGTAAGCGTTGCGAAGGCGAGAATAAATATCTTTTTCATGGTTAAACGTCTTTTTTTAAACGCAAAGGTGGTGCGCCCGCATCGGCGGACCGACTGCGACGCAAAGGCAAGCGCAAAGAACGCAAGGCAACTTCTTATCAATCAGCCAAATCAAGTTAATCCTGGTTCAGAACTCCTCATCCAGATCCTCACAATGGAACATGCGGGGTGCTTTGGGAGCGGGTTTGGTGGTGGGTGAACCTCCGGCTTTGGCAGCCAGCATTTTCTGCACCAGCCGGGCGCGTTCAGTTTGCATGGCTTCGCGTTTGGCATCTTCGGCAGACAGATCAAAATAGACGGTGCCGTCGATGATCGTTTTTTCGGGGCGGGCGTAGATGGCCAGCGGATGGGCGTTCCAGAGGACCAGGTCAGCGTCTTTACCCGCCCGGATGCTACCCATTTGGTTGTCCAGGTGCAGCAGTTTGGCGGGATTGAGTGTTACCATTTTCCAGGCATCTTCTTCGGGAATACCACCGTACTCGACCGTTTTGGCCGCTTCCTGATTCAGTCGGCGGGCCATTTCGGCATCATCAGAATTGATCGAGACGGTTACGCCCTCGCGATTCATCAGGGCCGCATTGTACGGAATGGCGTCGTGTACTTCCATCTTATAGGCCCACCAATCGGCAAAGGTCGAACCACCCGCGCCGTGTTTCGCCATTTTGTCGGCCACTTTATAGCCCTCCAGAATGTGCGTAAACGTGTTGACTTTAAAGCCCAGCGAATCGGCTACGTGCAGCAGCATATTGATTTCCGACTGTACGTAGGAGTGGCAGGTGATGAAGCGTTTGTTGGCCAGAATCTCAGCCAGTATATCAAGTTCGATATCCCGGCGCGGGGCAACTGCATTGGCTTTCTCCTTGCTGTTCAACTTATTATAAGTCGCCCAGCCATTGGCATATTCTTTGGCCCGCGTGAAGTGATCCATATACACCTGCTCTACACCCATGCGCGTTTGCGGAAAGCGGACCCGGTTGGCATCGCCCCAGTTGGCCTGCTTCACGTTCTCGCCCAGTGCAAATTTGATAAATCCATCGGCGTTGGGAATCAGCAACTGCGCCGGTGCCTCACCCCACTTGAGTTTGATCATGGCCGACTGCCCGCCAATGGCGTTGGCCGAGCCGTGCAGCAGCTGCGACGCCGTTACGCCCCCCGCCAGTTGGCGGTAAATATTCACGTCTTCGGAATTGACTACGTCGGCCATGCGGACTTCGGCGGTCGATGACTGCGACCCTTCGTTGACCGACAGCAGGGCGATGTGCGAATGCTCGTCGATGATGCCGCTGGTGAGGTGCTTGCCCGTACCGTCAATGACCGTGGCTCCGCTGGGAGCTTTCAGACCGGTGCCGACCTGCGCAATTTTACCGTTCTGTACCAGTACGTCGGCGGCTTTCAGGATACCGTCTTTCTCGTTGGTCCAGACCGTCGCGTTGCGGATCAACATGGTTTGCGGCTGCGGCTTCTGCGCGTTGCCCAACCCCACAAACGGATACAGCAGCGACCCAACCGCCGTTGATGACGCACCCGCCGTGGCCGTTCCCGAAGCCATCGTTGTGGATGCGGTAGCGTTGGGAGTCGGCTCCACAGCGGCCTTGTCCATCGACCAGCTTACGGTTTTCCCGTCGGGCAGTTCGCCCGTACCCACGTAGCCGGTGGCTCCCTTCCGGTAGCCCGTCAGCCGCGTAGTGCCGGGCATCGACTTGCCGGGCTGGAACCGAATTGAAATCGTCTCCCCATCGACCGACACCGTCGGCTTGATTTTGGTGGTATCCGCCATCAACTGATACTCCGTCTTTTCGGGCGATTTACCCGTTACGTCCAGCGCCATCGGCGACATGCCGGCAACGGATAATCGCCATTTACCGCGCAGGTCCGCTTTATCTTTCGGGTTTACGATGTAGGGCTTACCCTGAATCCAGTTCTCAAAAATGACATTGTCAGCATCGAACAGGTTACCCGACGTGATGATGAAGTTGGCCACCTTGCCCGCCTTCAGCGTACCTATCTGATCGTCGGCCCGGAGGAGCCGGGCGGGTACGGTAGTCAGGGCTTCCAGGGCTTTTTGTTCACTCAGTCCGTACTGAATGGCTTTGCGGAGGTTAGCCCAGAAATCACTTTTCTTTTTCAGCTCTGCCGTTGTCAGCGCGAACGGGATACCCGCCCCCGCCACTTTACCGGCGTTGGTAGGCGCCAGCTCCCAATGCTTCAGCTCGGCCATCGTCACGTTGTCAGCATCCCAGGCGTCTTCCACGTCATAAGCGTCGGGAAAATTCAGCGGCACAATCAGCGACGCGCCCGTGGCTTTTACCTCGTCTATCCGCTGGTATTCGTCGCCCGAGGTGCGGATGACGTACTGCATACCAAACTCATCACCGATTTTGTCGGCCCGCAGAATGCCGAGTTTATCGTTGGCCTCGAAGAAAGCAGGCAGACTTTGGTTTCGGTTCAGAGCCTCGAGCGAGAGGTTGGCCTGTTCCTTGTTTCCGGCGCGTTTGTACCAATCGGCATCGTAAAACGCCTGCCGCAGCACCGCCACCGATCCCATCATGGAACTGGGCACGGTCTGGCCCGAACTACCCTTGCTGAACGAGTAATGCGCCGTAGCGTTGGGTTTTAGCACGAGCATATTCTCCCGGTCGTTGGCCAGGGTAACCAGCACACCCACACCCCGCGCCAGCCCGTCGTGCGGGTAGGTCAGCACAGAGCCGAAACCCATTTTACGGAGTTCGTCGGCTTTTTTATCGTCCGCCTTAAAGAGCTGGCTCGCATCGTTTTCGGGCTGTACGGCCTGATTCCAGTAGTACGGACCCTTTTTGTTCGACTCAAGCTGGGGCGGAGCCTGCCGAGAGGTTCGTTCGGGTTTCACCTCCGGCATCCCGTAGTCAGAGTCAATGTCGATCAGGGCGGGGTAAATGCGCTTGCCTTTCAGGTCCGTCACGACCGTACCGGCGGGCAGTTTCACGGTTTGCCCCACGGCGTCGATACGGCCATTACGGACAAGCAGGGTAGCGTTGGTGAGGGTAGTTTGGGGGTCAATGACGATGGTGGCGTTGGTAAAAGCATACAACCCCGGACGTTCGTCGTACACGCCGTTTTTTGGGAAAGTTGTCTGGGCGTAGGCAAATTGGACAAGGCCAACTGCCAGCAGACCAGCCAGTAGTGGTTTGATCATGAATAAGGAGAGAAATTGAATTAGATATAACTGCTTAAAAGTACAGCCAATGGGGTAATTTCGGCCAGGAACCATTGAATATTTTGTAAAACAATCGGCTGAACGCATTTTCAGAATGCCATCCCGTACTTACCAACCGTCTTTGACGCCGACCACTTCGCCATGATCGTTAATGCCTGCCTGATTCAGGACAGTCCCGTTTTCTTCGATAAAGAGCTAACGATTCAGAAGATCGAGAGTCTAACCGCGCAGTACGCCCGGCAGGGCAGTCGGCTGATTGTGTTCCCGGAATCATTTGTGCCGGGCTACCCACGTGGCTTTACGTTCGGGGCTACCGTGGGCAGCCGCACACCCGAAGGCCGCGAACTCTACGCCGAATACCACCGTAATAGCGTTGACGTGACCGGCCCGGATATGAAGCGGCTGGAGCGGCTGGCCCGGTCTGAAAACGTGTATCTGGTTGTTGGCATCACCGAAAAATCGGACCAGCACGGGAGTCTGTATTGCTCGATGGTGTATATCTCGCCCAAGACGGGGTTACTGGGCGTACACCGAAAAATTAAACCCACCGGTACCGAACGGCTCATCTGGGCCGAAGCCGCGGGCGACTCGCTGGTGAGTTTCCAGACGGAGATTGGCAAATTGGGTGGGCTGATCTGCTGGGAAAACTACATGCCCCTGGCCCGCATGGCTATGTACCAGCAGGGCGTTGAACTCTACCTCGCCCCCACCGCCGACTCGCGCGAAAGCTGGACGGCCACCCTTCGGCACATTGCGCTGGAAGGCCGCTGTTTTGTGCTGGGCTGCAACCAGTTTTTCACGAAAGCCATGTATCTAGAACCCTACCAGAAACTGGTAGTGGATGAGCCAGAGGTGCTGTGTAGCGGGGGCAGTGTTATTGTGTCGCCAATGGGTGCGGTGCTGGCCGGGCCGCTGTTTGGGGAAGCCGGTGCCGTCATGGCTGAGCTGGATTTGGCGCAGATCGTGGCCAGCAAGCTGGATTTCGACGTAATGGGCCACTACGCCCGCCCGGACATATTCGGGTTCAGCGTCCGCGACCAGCCTGGTATGCAGCAGGAGTAAGCGGCTGAATGCTCTAAAGTCAGTCAAATACACCTTCGTAAATGTCGGCCACGCACAGGGTAATGCCGAGGACGTCAACAACAAACGAATCGGCGAGATCGGCATAGTACGCATATTCCCATTTGGTGCCGGTACGCTGATACACCTCCACGAGC
>JACMPG010000173.1 GCA_014377625.1 Spirosoma sp. | reverse complement strand
GTTATTGAGCAGAAACACGTTTGGGAGTATGGCCTGATATAGCGGTTTGTCCAGCACCGACGCGTCCCACGACTGGTAAAACTCGTGATTCCCGCAAATCCAGAACACCCGCTTAAACTGCTTCGAGAGCATTTTGAAGAACGGTGGCCCCGCCCGGTGCGCGTCGAGCAGTGACAGTGTGGTGATATCACCCGCCAGAATCAAGACCTCACCAACGGGTTCAATCGGGTGGTCCGATACGTAGCGGGCGTTATCGGCAAACTCCAGGTGCAGGTCGGAACAATATTGAATAACCATCTTGTAAATAACAGGACACTGAAATACCTGACTTTAATTCCGGTAATCTTTTAACTGCCGAATACCTGAAAAGCGCAGATAGCCGGATTTTCGACCCCGAACACGTCAACTCTGAATTCAGCCGAAAATACGTCCGGCTCCATGAATTTAAAACTCCTTCTCTCCTTCAGCGTTGGGCAGTCTAGCCTGCTTACTCAGTTGGCGGAAGGCATAGCTGATGTTAATCAGAAAAATATCTTTCTCCTGAATGTAGTTGGTGGTCGTGAAGAAACTACGGTTCGGCATGGAGGTGCCCGGCATGGAGGTGCCCCGCGTTGTGATGCGCTGCTCGTTGGTGGGCAGCATTCCTAACCCGATATTCTGCCATTGCGCCATGACGGTGAGCCGGTTGTTCAGCAGGCTTTTCTTCAGCGACAGATTCGGGGTCAGGAAGCGGGAATCTTCACCCTGTGCCGTAATCCGGCGCGAGAGATAGTTGACGTTGGCCTGAATCACCAGCGACGGCGTGGCCTGTACCGTGGTGTTCACGTTAACGGAATACACCCAGGCAGCCCGGTCAAAGATAACTTCGTTCTGGAACAGCTGTCCTTCCTGCGTGTAGCGATAGACAGTACCCCCGGCGTAGAGTTTCCAGGCTTTGGTCAGTTTCAGATCGGCGGCTACTTCTACGCCCAGCCGTTGCGCCAGGCCGGCGTTGGTAAAAATCCGGCTCAGGATGGTATCGGCATACACCCGGTTTACGCGGTTAACTACGTTCTGAATACCCTGATAATACCCCGTCACGATCAGCGTACTCTGCCCCAGCTCTTTTGAAACGCCAATTTCAGCCAGATTTACGAATTCGGGCAGCAGGTTCGGATCGCCCTGTTCGAGGGTTTCGGAGTGTTCGCGTTCGGGTAGCGGGTTTAGGGCGAAGTTACTGGTACGCTGCACCCGGCGGCTAAACCCCGCCCGCCAGCTCAGGCCCGGCTGCGATTTATACAATACGTTAAGCGACGGAAACAGGTTATTCAGGGCAAGCGTAAGCGTCTGGTTTTGCGGCAGCGACCGCACATCGCGCAGGGCGTATTCGTAGCGCAGACCCAGCGTATAATCGAGTTTTTTGCGCACCCGGCCAAACTGCGCGTACAGGCTGTGAATACGACTCGCAATATTGGTCTGCCCCGCAAAACCGGGTACAATTACCAGCGGTAAGCCGTTGCCATCCTGTTGCCGGTAGCGGTAATCGCCATTATCGGTCTGATAGCGGTATTGGTAACCGGTTTCAAGTTTGCCGCCCCAGACTGGAATGGCCGCGTCGAGATTAGCGCGAAAATTCTGGATGGGCCGGTCAGTAGTTGAGAGGGTATATTGCAGTGTGTCGCGGTAGTCGGTCCGGTTCAGGTTGCGGTTACTTGTGAAGCCGTCGATGAGGTCATACTCATACAAGGCCCCCGCGTTCAGGGTAGCTTTGCTCAGAAACGTATGGGTATAATCGAGATTAGCCGTGTAGAACTTGCCGCCTTTGCGCACCAGATTGCTGTTGAAATAGGCAATTCGGCCAATGGTTTGCCCGGTAGCGAGGTCAGTTTTGGTATTGTCGTAGAAAAGATCAGCCAGCCGTTCTTCAATCCGCCGACTCTCGTAAAGGCCCACATTCCAGATATTCGCTTTGTTGGGTACGTAGGCAATGGCCAGCCGATTGGTAAACGTGTACCGGTCGAAACTGCGCTCGCCCACCGACGGAAATCGTGTAAACCGGTTGCCAATGGTGGTGTTGGCATCGCCCTCCCGCCGACCGGCAATATCGTTACGGATATAGGCCGAACTAAGCGTAACGTCCCAGCGGTTGGCGCGGTAGTTCAGCGTCAGATCACCGCTGTACCGGCGCGGAGCACGGGCGTTGTTGAAATCGTTTACGCTGGGTAAACCCGCCATACCGTTTGCCTGCGCCGACCAGCCCGCATCGGCCCCGGTTTTGGTGATAATAGCAATGATACCCGCCTTGCCGTCGGGGTCGTAGCGGGCATTGGGCGTAGTGATTACCTCGATAGACTCGATACTATTGGCGGGCAGCTGATTCAGCAGCGTACCCAGATTGGCCTGTACGGGTTTACCGTTAAGCAGCACCAGGAAACCGTTACTACCCCGCAAACTGACATCGCCCTCGGCATTGACCGTCAAACCCGGCAGGTTCCGCAAGATGTCCGTAGCCGTACCACCCGCTGCCGACTGAAACTGGGCCGCCCGAAACGTTTGCCGATCGGCCTGCACAATCACGTCGGCCCGCTGCCCCGACACGCGCACTTCGTCGAGCAGCTTAGGAATCGGCTTCGAGTACAATGGCACCGACATCAGTGGGTTGGCCACGGGATACGATTATGGACTGGCGGATGGCCTTATAGCCGATAAAAAAAGTTTTCAGACTATACGTACCGGGCTTTACACCGGCAATCAGGTACTGCCCCACCGAATCGGCCACGGCCCCGCTCACGGCCGTTACGGTGTCGACTTGCCTATACAGGGCCACGCTGACGTAGGGAACGGGCTGGCCGGTGGTTTTGTCGAGAATACGTCTGCTTACCTGTGCATGAGTCGTAGCGACCACAAGCAGCAACAGGAAAGGTAGTAGTCGTGGAAAGTTTGCCATATATGTACGGCAGTTCATACTGGAAAGATACGATCACTGCCTTTATACCCAATAACCCCACGCCCGAAGTCCTTATCTTTGCGGTTATACTAAATCTGATACTTTATGGCAAACGTGCTCATCATTGGAGCCGGTGGCGTGGGTAGCGTGGTGGCACACAAGTGCGCCATGAACAGCCCTGTTTTTACGAATATCATGCTGGCCAGCCGTACCAAAAGCAAGTGCGACCGCATTGCCGACGAGGTTCAGCAGATGCACGGCGTAATGATACAAACCGCGCAGATTGATGCCGACATCGTACCCGATCTGGTCGCGCTGATCCGGTCGTTTCAGCCCAAACTGGTCATCAACGTGGCCCTGCCCTACCAGGATTTGACTATTATGGATGCCTGTCTCGAAACGGGCGTTCACTACATGGACACGGCCAATTACGAACCGAAAGACGTAGCCAAATTTGAGTACAGCTGGCAATGGGCGTACCAGGAACG
>JACMPG010000172.1 GCA_014377625.1 Spirosoma sp. | reverse complement strand
CGCTATTTAGCTGAACGCCCTGCTCATCGCGGTAGCTGCCGCTGAGGTAGAACGTGGTTTTGTCGTTACCGCCCTGCGTCGAGAGTTGATATTGCTGATAGACGCCCTTGCGCAGCACCGCATTAACCCAATCGGTATTGATGCCGTCGGTAACGCCCGGGATCAGACCAAACTTATCGGGATTCTGTCCGGCGTTGGTCACGGCCTCCCGCTGAAGGGTCAGCAGTTCGGTGGCATTGAGCAGATTGGGCCGTTTGATGATATCGGTCAGGCCGCGCTGCACGTCGAGCGTAAAGGTCGTCTTGCCCGCTTTGCCGCGCTTAGTGCTGATCAGCACTACGCCGTTGGCCGCCCGCGAGCCGTAAATGGCTTTGGCCGAAGCATCTTTCAATACTTCTATACTGGCAATGTCATTGGGGTTGAACAACGAAAAAGCGTTATCCTGTTGCCCGCCAAAACTCCGCCCCGACAGTGCTCCGTCCTCAACCGGAACGCCATCGATAATGAATAGCGGGCGGTTGCTGGCCGAGATAGACGTACTGCCTCGCACCCGCACCGTAATGCCGCCACCGGGCGTACCCGAACTCTGCGTTACCTGCACACCAGCCGCCTGACCCTGCAGGGCCTGGTCGAAACTGGTCACGGGAATATCCTTGAATTTGTCGGGCGAGATGGATGCTACCGAACCGGTAATGTCCTTTCGTTGCGTGGTAGTGTAGCCCGTGACAACCACCTGCGCCAGTTCGTTGATGGATTCTTTCATGGCCACGTTCACCACGACCCGGTTGCCCACGTTTACCTCCTGCGATACAATGCCGATGGACGAAAACAGCAGGACGGTGTTTGGACCCGGCACGGCTACGTTGTAATTACCATTGGCATCGGTACTGACGCCTAGGGTAGTACCTTTCACTACAATGTTTACGCCTGGAATAGGCTGGCCGTCGGTTTCGGACGTTATGCGGCCCGTAACGCGCAGCCCCTGCGCCAGAAGCTGGACGGGCAGAAGCAGGACAAAAAAACTCAACAGCAGTCGGTACTTATCTTGCATAGAGTTGGGTTGGGGTAAAACTGGTTCAACGGTTGTATAGTGCGTGTATTGGCCCCGAAAGAGCCAGCCAACGGACAGACAATTTAACCTAAATCAAACGAAGAAAGGTATCTTTACCATATAAAATTATGCGAAACGCTCTGAACTCATACGCTCGATTATGGGCAACTGTCGGCTACTGGTCATTTGGGTGAACCGAAGTGCGATTTTTCTGCTTTGTCTGTTCTGGTTCAAAGCCGCCAGCTGCTCAGTCACTTTTGCAAATACATACGCGCCCAAACCGCTAACGGTTTACGTGTTTTTGAATACCGAATGCCCCATCAGCCAGCAATACGTCCGCATGCTGTCGGTGTTGTCCCGCCAATACGCATTGTCGGTACGCTTCGTGGCTTTATTCCCATCTAAAACCGACACGCCCCGGCTCATTCAGGCATTTGGTAAGGATTATGGGTTAACGTTTCCCGGAAGACCCGACGCGGGTGCGAAACTGGCCCGCCAACTCCGGGCCCGCGTTACACCCGAAGTAGTCGTACTGGACACTACGGGTCGAATTCGCTACCGGGGTGCTATCGACGACTGGTACCTTGCCCTCGGCAAACATCGCTCCGACGTTACCGAGCCCTATCTCCCGAATGCCCTCAACGCGCTGATTGCCGGAAACGAAGTTACTGTCCGTGAAACAGAAGCAGTGGGCTGCCTGATCGAGTGAGCTACTTTATATAGTAAAACACCAGATTCATCATCTCGTTGGTCGAATTCCATCCGTAGCCAACGGTGCGGGCGGGGCGGTTGGGGTTTAGTGGATTCTGGTCGGTATTGTCATACTGCGCTTCGGCCAGAATCACCGAGCCTTTAGGCAAAGTAAGCGGTTTTTGGAAAAAATAGGTGAGCTGCCAATTGTAATCCCAGGCCGGTATCCGAATCAGGTTAATTACGTCGCCGTCGGGCGTAACGGCAAACGCTTTTACGGTCTGTCCCATAAGGTGCATATGCGGCAGGACGGACAACAACTGGATACTTTCGGGAATGGGGCCGTAGTTCATGTAAAAAACAGGTTTGGTGTTGGCGGGCAGCAAAAACGGCTGGTTGGTTACGTTATTTTCGGTCAGGGTCAGGGTACGAACCGGTTGCGAAACGGGCGTTTTAGCAAAATAAAACCGCACTTCCGATTGGTCGGAATCCGGTTTGGCCGAGGCCGAATAGTGGATGTTCAGGATCAGATCGCTGCCCGCCCGTATGCGCTTGGCCGCCCCCGCCGGAAACGTAACGCGGTCGTTGCCCGGCACCCAGCCGTACAGAAACTCGTCGGCCAGGCGTGTTCGCTGAAATTTGCGCAGCCCGGGATCGTCTTCGGCAACACCATGTATGGCCGCCATCGTGCCGGTCGAGTCGATCATCAGGCGGCTGTGGTGCAGGAGTTTGCGGTTGCCCGGTATAAACTCAATGGCCGATACCCACACGTCCTGCTTCAGATTCATTGGTACATGAAAATACCGGAAGTCTTCCCTGCCATCGCCTTTTATGGCGTAGGGCTTCATATGCAGCACAAGATCGGGTGTCTCCGTTTTCTTCAGTATGCCGGGAGTTTGTTTACTGGTTACTGGTAACTGTTTACTACCAACGGGCATTCCGGCCTGCACCCACGTCTGAATGGTTTGGATTTCGGCATCGCTTAAACCCCGCTCATTCGCATAATGCTGGAACTGGCGATCGGCAGGGAAAGGCGGCATGTAGCGGTTCTGCGTGACTTTGGCAATGAACTTGCCCCGTTTAGAAACGTCTTCGTAGGTCAGCAGGCTAAACGGCCCCACGCCCCCTGGATGGTGGCAGGGCTGCGCGCAGTTTTTCAGGATAATGGGTCGTATGCTGGCCGTGAACGTGGGTGTTTGCGCCCGTGCAACCGGGGCAATGAGTAAACTGAACACCCAGCATGTAGCAACTCTGCAATTCATTGGTCAGTCTATTCTTACCCGATAGTTTACTTGCCGTGCCACAGGGATTTGTTCTCTTTCAAAGATAACGCATTCGCCTACAAAAAAAGCAGCCAGTCCTGTATGGAACTGGCTGCTTTGATAAACGCTGGTAATCCAATCTACCGCACAATGAAGTTCAGGCGGCAGTTTGAGTTAGCCTGCGATACGGGCGTGGGGTCCAGACAAACGCTGTCTTCGTTCCATACCTTATACACCAGCCCATCGGTCGTGGTCAGTTCCCAGGTAACCACAAAGGCATCGGCGTTAGAAATTGTTTTGCCGGCAACAACCAGTGGCCCCCGCAACCGCGCGCCTGCCGGACGAGGACGCGCCGGATTTTCAAACACCTTCACCGCGTTTACCTTGTCGTATTTCACCGTAACATCTTTGTAGAGGTTATACACATCGGCGGGGGTGAGGCTGAAGTTGTTCCACTGCCGGTTGGCGGCTGGCGAATCAATGGTCTTCACTACTTTACCACCGCCACCGAGCGATGCGATTTTGGGGTTGCCGTCGGAGTCCGTGTATGACTCGATCATATCGACTTTAACCACGATTTTGCTAACGGTCAGCTTATTATCGAGTGTAACCCAGCGAATCTTGAAGTCGATTTTGGCGGCATCCTGACCCGTGAGCGGGAAGGTTTTGGCATTGGTCGCAAAATTTGCCTTTGCGGCTTCGGCTACGCCATCGAATACGCCCAGGGCATGTACACCAGATTCCCAGGGTTTGTTGGGGTTAAGTGATTCGTCGCGGCAGCCCAGCAGCAGTGTGATGAAGGCAGGTACTGCGTATTTAAGGAGTTGTTTCATCTTGTATGATTTGATTGGTGACCGGCCAACTCCCGTGCCGCACAAACGACACAGGAGTTGGCCAGCAGTTAAGTCTCTTTTAGAATTCCCACTTGGTCTTCACCTTGTCCCAGAAAATGGCGTCCCGGTCAAAAATTACATCCGTGACGAATTTCGAGGCATTGGGATTCAGCGCACCTTCCGATTGGGGGTATGGTAACCGAAGCGCGTACTGACGTGGAGGCTTGGAGATGGGTGCCTGAATACCTACCGAAAACTGCCTGAACTGGCTTTGAATGGGGTAGCCAGTCCGGCGCTGTAGGTTCCAGATGTCCATTCCCTGTCCCCATGAGCAGAACCAGATTTGCTTAGCCACCACGTTTAGCTTCGACTGATTGGTGGTAGCTCCGTCGTACAACTTGAGCCATTCGGCTACATAGGCATCGACCTCCGCCGTAGCGGGTGCCTTGGCCCGGCTGGGGTCTGACTTAAGACCCTGTGCTACGACCACGGCAATCTGTTCGCGCATGGCAGCCTCGAACAACGCTTTAGCATCGCCCGTCACACCCGTTCCGTCCAGAATGGCTTCGACCTGATAATACTTGGTGTTCCAGCTATTGATCAGCGGCCATTGTCCGTTACCACCAAAGTTTAGCGAGGCCTGACCCGTTAGGACTACAGCGGCTACTGACCGATCTGAATAAACCCCACCCGCCGGGTAAGCGCCGGGGGCGGCCCGCAATGGACCATCGGCAGGGGCACCGGATACGTCGGCCCGGTCGCGGCCAAAGAAGCCTGCAATGTAGGTCAGATCAGCCGCCGGAATAGCCCCCGTAATGTTGAAGGCTTTCTTGTACTCATCGAGGAACGAATCTTTCAGCGGTAGGTAAGAACCACCAAACGGCGTGGTACCCCGGTCGGTCGAGTTGTTCTGATCCAGAATCCGCGCCGTTTGCCGGTAGAAATAGAAAGGCAGACGGGGGTCTTTGTTCAGGATCATTTCGCCCATCAACTGGTGATTGATATAGGTCGGATCACTCGTGCCGGTATAAGTGATAAACCAGGGATGGGTATTGCGCTCCGGCGAAATCTGGGTCGAGTACAGATATGTCCAGTTCTGGGCTGCCGTCGTGATGAACCCGCCCGCGTCGAAAGCCGCTTTCAGGTCAGCATTGCCGGTAGCGCGGCCTTTGCGTGACGTTAGCAACAGGCGTAGTTTCACGGTTCTGGCAATCCGGGTCCAGGTCGTAGCGTTGCCCGAGCCCATGTAATCATTAATCACGGCTACGGGCTGGGGTTTGGCCAGTTCAACAACGGCCTGATCGCAGAGTTTGATCAGGTCTTCGTAAATGTCGGCGTCCTTGTCAAATTTGGGCGATTTATTGGGCGTTGTTGCGTTGCCTTTCCAGGCTTCACTGTAAGGCATATCGCCGAACATGTCTACATAGTGACCAACCGAATACGCTTTCAGTACCAGCGCAATACCCCGGTAGCGGGGGTTCTTGCCGTCTTCGGTGGCCTTCAGCATTTCTTCCATCGTCTGCAGGCTTTGGTAAGCGGTATTCCAGGTACCCTGATAGCTGGTGTTGCTCAGGTTATACGAATCGCCGGAATTCCAGAGACCGGCAAAGCCCATCGCATTGCTGTTAACGGCCCCGAAGGCGCTGACAGCAGCATTCTCCGCTACGGGCAGCAGCAGCCCCAGCGAACCCGTTGCGGGCCGGTTGGGGTCGGTGTTGATGTCCAGGTCAGTGTAGTTGCAGGAGCTGGCTGCACCGATAAGCCCGGTGAGCAATACACTTCGCAATACGTTTTTATAAATTTTCATAGTCGCTTAGACAAAATGATGATTGGGCAGCCCTGCATTTTTAGGAAGGCAGGACTGCGTTGAATTAGAAGGATGCGTTCAGGTTAACCCCAAAACGGCGGGTCGAAGGAGCAGCACCGAGGTCGAAACCCTGAATGTTCGAGTCGGCAAAGTTCGACAACGTTTCAGGATCGAAATTCAGACCGGGCAGCATGTTGGGAGCATAGAACCACAGGTTTCGGCCCGACACTGACAGGCGCAGGCTGCCAAACACTTTGCCATACTTCTGGAGGAACGCTTTCGGAACGCTGTACCCCAGCGAAACTTCGCGCAGACGTACCACGGTTGCATCATAGACGTTCACCTCATCGGCACCGTAAGCGCCGTATCCATCTGTAAAATGGTACTGGAAAGCGCTCATACCGATGGTATTTTTGATGGTATTGCCAGCCTCGTCGAGCAGTGGCTTGTAGGTAGCCGGGTCGCCCAGAACGCCCGGGATCACGCGCAGTCCTTCGCGATCTTCCGAGTTTTTCAATTGACCGCGCAGCAACAGCGAAGCCGCTGTGGTAGAGAAAATGCTGCCCCCCGCTTTGTAATCCATCAAAACGCTCAGGTTGAAATTCTTGAACGACACCGTGTTGGTCCAGCCCAGAGTGAATTTGTTATTGGGATCACCAATGATTTGCGAACTGGCCGCCGGAATGGGCAAGCCGGTATTGGGGTTGATAAGCAAATTGCCTTTGTCGTCGCGTGAATTCACCGAACCGAGGATCTGACCGTAGGGTAGTCCGTTTCGGAAGATGGTACCCAAAGCCGAAAGGCCGGTGCCGCCGAGGAAAATCTCTCCGCCGGGGCCAGCATCTTCTACCTTCGAGCGAATGCGGGTGTAGGCAAAGAATGACGTCCAGGTCAGGCCGTTGGCCATCCGAAGCGGAACCAGCGTCAGGCCCAGTTCCACACCCTTGTTCGAGATTTTACCGGCATTGGTAACCTCCCGTGCAAAACCGCTACTGCGGGGCAATTCGCGGGTCACGATCAGGTCGGTCGATGTGCGGTCGAAGTATGCCAGATCAACGCCAATGCGGTTGTTAAAAAACTGGAGTTCGGTACCCAACTCGACTTCTGAGGTAAATTCGGGTTTCAGCCCGACGTTGTTGAGCTGACTCGGCAGGCTGGCGGTCGAAATGGCTGAACCGTTGTAGAATGTACGACCAAGGTTATAGGCTGTATTGACCTGGTACGGATCGGCGTCCTTACCCACTGTGGCGTAGTTGGCCCGCAACTTACCGAAGTTGATAATGTTCTTGGGCAGGTTAAGCACGTCCGAGAACACAAACGAAGCGGCAACGGACGGGTAATAGTAGCTATTGTTGGCGGCTGGCAGGGTTGACGAGTGGTCATTCCTGACCGAGGCTGTCAAATACAGAAACTTGTTGTAATCGAGCGTCAGTTCGCTGAATATGCCGTACAAACGACGCTGGCTTTTGAAGTCGTACGCGTTTTGGTTCAGCGTACCGCCAATGGTTAGTACGTTGGGGTCAATAACGGGTGCACCGGCAATACCTGCCTCTGAGTAGTTACGCTGGTTCGGGTTAAAGCCAACCAGCAGTTTGGCACCAAACCGCTCCGAAAACTCATGGCTCGCGGTGGCCAGAAAGGTGAAGTCAATTTCGGTCCGGGTCAGGTCCTGCCGTAATACCGATCCAAGCGGCTGGAAACTGCCACCGGGACGAAGTACGTTTCTCCGGGTCTCCGAGTACGTGTTCAGACCACCACGCGCCGTCAGGTTCAGCCAGGGTGTTACGTCGTAGTTCAGCGTCATGTTGCCATACACCCGGTTAACACCTGAGTTGTATAGGTTGTGCTTGGCTGTCCAGTATGGGTTGTCCAGCGCACGGTAAAATACGTTCGAGCCATCGACCGGGTTTTCAAACGGGTATTCGTTCAGGTTGAAGTTACGGGGCAGGTAGAAGAGACGACCGTAAATAGAACCGGCAGACTGCCCGGCCGGACCGTAGTCGGCATAATATCCGGCACCCGACTGTGGGCTTTGCTGATTGGTGTTGGTGTAGGCAACGCTGCCCGCTACGTTCACTTTATTGTTCAGCGTGGCGTTACCACCAAAACTCAGCGTGGTCCGGTCCGTAAACGAACTGGGGATAATACCAACGTTCTTGGTGCGCGATACCGATGCATTCAGCGATGTTTTGTCGCCGGTTGAGTTGATCTGGATGCCGTTTTCAAATACACTACCCTGCCGGAAGAAACCGCCAATAATGTCATGCGGCACCAGCGGAACGGCAATGCCCCGGCCATTGGCCTGAAGCAACTCCGGAAAAGCCGTCTGATAGCGGGCGGCTCCGTATGGAACCGTCTGGTCAACAAGGGGGTGTGGTATGGTACCCTCCGGATAAGCAGGGTCGATAACTTTGGAATACCGGTCGAAACCGAGCCCGGCATTTACGCGGTCAACTTCGGCAGGGAAAACCGTTCCCCAGTTACCAATGAAACCCCCGTTGTAGGTCTGGTTAGATCCCTGCGTGTAGGTATTCTGGTAGTCAGGAATGGTCGATACGTTCTCGACCGAATATGACGAGTTGAAATTGATCTCCAGCCCTTTGCGGGCCGATTTACTGCCCGACTTGGTCGTGATCACGATAACGCCGTTGGCCGCCCGAGAACCATACAATGCCGATGCTGCCGCACCTTTCAGCACCGTCATGTTCTCGATGTTGTTGGGGTCGATGTCGTAGGCCCGGTTGGTTGTTACGGTGTTTGTGTTATAGCCACCCGTAGAGTTCACCGAGTTGTCGAACGGAATACCGTCTACCACGAACAGCGGCTGGTTGTTGCCCGTAAACGAGTTATTACCCCGAATCGTGATGCGCGTACCGGAACCCGGTGCGCCGTTGCCCGACGTAATGTTTACGCCCGGCACTTTACCCGACAGTGCCCGCAGCGGGTCCGGCTCGGAGCGTTGCTGCAGCAGGTCGCCCTTTACGCTCGAGACGGCATAGGCCAGGGCTTTCTTGTCGCGCTGAATACCAACTGCCGTTACAATGACTTCGCCGAGTTGCTTGGAGTCGTTGGCCAGCTTCACGTCGATGCTTGAGCGGTTTCCCACTTCAAACTCCTGAGATGCTGAACCTACGAAGCTAAACACGAGTTTAGCTCCGGTTGCGGGTACGCTGATCGAATAGGTTCCGTCGGCATTGGTATTGGAACCCCGCGTGGTTCCCTTCACAACTACCGATACGCCCGGCATGAGAGAGCCGTCTTCGGCGGCTACTACCCTACCCGTAATCGTTCGCTCCTGCGCCCATGCTGTGGCGCAGAGTGAGCATACAAACAGCATACTCACCAGTAGATTTCTCATCATTTGTTAGGTATTTTAAGTTAAGAAGACACTTTACTTAGTGCAAACTTAATAAAGCTGAGATAAGCAACAAACTTTTTGTTATAAATTCATTTACCATATTTTAATTCTAAGTTGTAGTATATAAGCCAAATAATGTTCTGTTTCGATACCCAGGCAGGAGTAGTCATAAATACTCACAAGCAGTGTAGACGTTTTACTCAATAGATAATACTGATGTATGATGACTAAGTATATCTTTAAAGATTATTGGAATAAGACAAATTCGGCGAAAATCACCCACACTACGTAGTAAACAAAAATGCCGAAGCGCAGGCCCCGGCATATGGATAGGTTATTCAGCAGTTTACGCCGGTTGATTGTGCGACTGATGTAGTAAGGTTTCAATTTGACCAGCCATAGCGAGCGTATACTGGTATCCAATCCTGAACAATTCGCGCGACTTGCTGAGGTCAGTCGGACTGTAACCCACTAACCCGTCAGGCTCAATAAAGACGGGACAGCGGCAAAACTTCTCGCGCGTTTTGCTTTGCACGGCCAGAATCATACTGCGTTCGATAACACCCCGCATGGATCGGATTGGTTTGGCCAGCCCGAAGGGGTTGCAGTGCGAGCCAATAACCAAATCGACCTTGTTCTCAATAACTTCAACGGGCAGGTTGTTCAGCACCCCGCCGTCCACGTATTGCCGTTTGTTGATGAGCATCGGCTCAAAAATGCCCGGCAAACAGCAGGACGCCAGTACGGGCCGGATTAGCTCGCCTTTGTCAAAGACAGCTTCTTCTCCCTCATTCAAATCAACCGCCACCACGTGCAGGGGTATGTTCAGCCCCTCGAACGAATCGTACGGAATGTATTTGCGATATAAATCAACCGCAGTGTCGATGCGAAGCAGACCCATACGGTTCCAGGCCGGGCGCAGGTGCTTCATAAACGACGACGACTCGATAATTTTCAGGCTCTCATCAGGACTGTAGTCCGCAGCTGTCAGCGCACCGACAATGGCCCCGGCACTGGTACCGGCAATCCGATCGAACTCAACGCCTATTTCCTGTAACGCTTTTATGACGCCGAGGTGCGCAATGCCCCGCGCCCCGCCACCCGATAAAACCAATCCGATTTTCATACGTGTAATCTGTTGGTTTCAGAACGATATGTACATGGGTTTGGTGCAGTGTAGCGCGAACCGTCCGCGCTACATAAAGTTGGCCAGCATCCCTCTGTCAAGAACCCGGATTCCCTTCTCGGTAGTCTCGATGGTGGCGGCTTCGCAGGTGGGATCGTGGTCGAAGACGAGCAGCCAGTTTTCCTGCACGGCCTGTTGCAGGTATTGCGTTTTCTCGTCCATCGTCAGCAGTGGACGCACGTCGTAGCCCATGACGTATGGCACCGGCACGTGCGACGCTGACGGAATCAGGTCGGCGCAGAATAGCAGCGTTTTGTCCTGCACAGTCAACTTTGGCAGGATCATTTTTTCGGTATGACCATCCACGTACAGCAGTTCGATATCGGGAATGTTGAATCGTTCCTCATCGGTAAAGCGCAGCTGCCCGCTTTCCTGAAGGGGCATGAAGTTTTCGCGCAGGTACGTAGCGCGTTCGCGCGGGTTTGGCTGTACGGCCCACTGCCACTGTTTGCTATGACACCAGTAATGCGCGTTGGGGAAAGTCGGTACCAGCTTGGTATGGGCAGCATCGGCCCAGCGCACAGCTCCCCCAGCGTGGTCGAAGTGCAGATGTGTCAATAGCACATCGGTTACGTCGGTGAGGCTGTACCCCGCGGCCTCAATGGCTCCGGCGAGGGTTTTGCCATTGGGCAGGTCATAAAAGCCGAAGAATTTAGCGTCCTGTTTATCGCCCGCGCCGGTATCTACCAGAATGAGTCGGGGCTTCCCATCGGCGTCGTGGGTTTCGATGAGCAGATTACGTAACGCCCAGGCGCAGAGGTTGCGATCGTCGGCGGGGTTGGTGCGCTGCCAGAGCGTCTTCGGTACTACGCCGAACATGGCTCCGCCGTCAAGTTTGAACGGCCCGGTATCAATAGTTTTGATCGTCATGGTTTTTGGAGATGGTTAAGATTTGTTGCGCCAGGGTTTTTTTCGCCAGGGGGTTGTTACGCAGAGATGCGCAGAGAAAAGAAGAGATTCGCAGGGGTTTCTTAAGGACAAAAAGAGGATGCTCCTCTGCGCATCTCTTCTTTTTCTCCGCGCATCTCTGCGTAACAACTCTCAACTCTCTACACCACAATCCCTTCCCCCAATTGCATGACCCGGTATGGTGTTTGGTAATCCTTGCAGGCCCGGATGAAGTCAGCAGGGTCGGCGGTGTTGAAGGCAAACAGGTCGTAATGGTGCGGAATAACGAGTTTGGCGCCGATGGCACGGCCCAGCCGGGCGGCTTCGTCGGGGTTTAGGTTGCCCGCCACGCGCCGTTCGGGTTTATTGCCGTTGATGGGCAGAAACGCTATGTCAACCTGAAATGGGCGCAACAGATCTACTATCCCGTCGTACCAGAGCGTATCGCCGGAGTGATAGACTTTATACGGGCCAGCTTCTACCACAAATCCCATAAACTTTGGCCTGCCTGCTTCGTCGCGTTCCACCTCATTATGGGCCGCCGGTACGCCGTGAAACACAAACCCGCCTACGGTAGCGGTTTCGCCATCGGTCAACCCAACGGGCCAATTCATATCGGTACCAAGCCGGTTAGCCACAAATACCCGGTTCGCTTCAGGAATGACCATCTGCAAAGCCGGATTGGCTGTCAGCAGGGGTAGCAGCGTGTCAGCGTCGAGGTGGTCAGTATGGTTATGGCTCGATGTCACAACATCAAGCCTGGTTAGTCGTGCCGGCTCAATGACCCGTTCCGAAATGCGCGTGTGTGGCTTGTCAGTATCCGCGTATTTCGTGGTCAGCGAGTCGGATAGATACGGATCGAAGAGCAGGTATCTGCCATTGTGCTGTAACAGAAAACCGCTTTGGCCGAGCCACCAGATGTGCAGTTGATCCGGTTCGCTGCGGGCGCGTTCAATGTCGGCCAGTAGCGCGTTGTCTTGTTGGAGAGGTCTTTTGAGCATGGTTTTTTTGGGACACACAGTTGCACGGAGAAAACGCAGAAGTACACAGAGAAAAGGAAAGGAAGAAAAACTCCGTGTACCTCTACGGTCTGCCGTTGCGGTGCCTTCTCCGTGTCCAAACCCCTTTTTCATACTCTCTCCAGAATCCAGTCCAGCGCACGGGCGGGGAGGAGCCGGGGCAGGATCCAGCCGGTCAGCTTTTTTGGAACGAGGGCGTAGCGAATTTTGGGGCGCGGTGCCTCGTGAATCTGCACCAGCCGTTCGCCAATATAATCGATGGAAAAGCCCCGGGCTTCGGCGGCCTGAACCTGTTTCAAAAACCGTTGCATAGCTGGGAAATATGCCGAGTTTTTATACCGGTTCATATTGGTTCCCTTGCCCCAGATCGGCGTTTTTACGGCTCCCGGCCCTACAATGACCACCTCAACGCCAAACCGCGACACCTCCCGGCGCAAACTGTGCG
Source organism: Spirosoma sp. (assembly GCA_014377625.1). Lineage (GTDB taxonomy): Bacteria > Bacteroidota > Bacteroidia > Cytophagales > Spirosomataceae > Spirosoma. Next base: position 24,626 of record JACMPG010000172.1, on the reverse strand, counting down.
ATAGGCCCTCAACGGCGTGTTTGGAGCCGACATACGCGCCCATGAATGGAATGGCTACCTGCCCGTTTACCGAACTGATGTTTTGAATTCTGCCGGGCCGACTGGCGTGGTTGTCACGCGTACCAAGCAGAGGCAAAAACGCCTGCGTTACGGCCAGTAGCCCAAACACATTTACGTCGAAATGTTGTCGGATTACGTCCATTGGCTGCTCGGGTAAGGGCCCGCCAATGGCAATGCCCGCGTTGTTGATGAGTCCGCCCAGGCCGTTTCCGTCGAGCCGTTTGGTCACTTCCTGCACGGCCCGCTGTAGGGCGGGGGTATCAGTTACGTCGAAGACGAGAGGAGTAAAGTTGCTGCCAAGTTCGTGTTGAAGTCGGTCGGCGTCAGCCTGTGTACGCACGCTGCCAAAAACTGTGTAGCCCCGTTGCACAAACTGCCGGGCTGCGCCGTAGCCAATGCCGGTCGATGCGCCGGTTATGAGAATAGTTTTGCTGACGGGTTTCATGGCCCACAAGTTAGGCTGTTTTGGGCTACGTCTAACGCATAAAAAAACTGAACCTGTGCGGGTCCGCTTCTACGTCGTTGCTTTCGTTGGGTAGTGTCCTGTTGCATCATTCCTCGTGTCCGGGAGATGTCGGTACGAGCCGGTTAGTCAGTAATCTGATGTCTGAGCCACGCGCCCAAACATCACAAAACGCCCAAAAACGCCCCCCACCCATCAACATTTCGGCCCAACCCGGCGTTATAAAATCGGCAAAAAAGCCAGCCTGGACCCATTCACTCATTGAATCATGCAGGATATTGAACCGTTTTTCGGTTGGGAGAAATACTATACCGCGTCGGAAGACGAACGCTCGCCGTTTTACGAGCAGGAGTACAACATGCAGCAGTACGAGAACAACATCTACGGCTACTACATCCACCCACTCTGGGACGAAATAGGCTCCGAAACGCTCTATTGCAAGATTTTGTACGCCAATTACGACCGGCAGTTTGTAATAATCGAGTTGTTTGGGGAGTGGAATGATACGCTGCATAACGACATCATGTACCTGAAACGGCAGGTAGTAGACCCGCTTGTTCAGGAAGGCGTAAAGTATTTCGTGCTGATTGCCGAGAACGTTTTCAATTTTCACGGCTCCGACGATAGCTATTACGAAGAGTGGTTTGAGGACGTAGAAGACGGCTGGATTGTTGCGATCCACTCGCCCGACTTCATAGAACGCGAATGGAAAAAGTACCACCTCGACTATTACATCAACTTCGGCGGTACCCTCGATCTGGCCAACTGGCGTACCGTAAAGCCAACGGCTCTGTTCGATCTGGTAAACGGTCTGATAATACGGCGGTTAGGATAGATTTTGTCTGACACAAGTGTACATTTACAGCTTAATCACTCTCACCGAGCCTGTATGGAAAATACTGAAAAGAAACAGACTGACGAAGCCGCACAAGTCGCGCAGACCGAAGCAGCCGGTAAAATAGACGATCTGAAAGCCGAAGCGGTTGATAAATTCGATACGCTGAAAACCGAAGCGGGCCAATTGATGACCACCACCGTTGATAAAATGGAGGACCTGCGCGATCAGCTCGTTGCCAAAGCTGAAGAAACGGGTCGCCAAATCGACATTGATGGCATAAAGGCGAAGGCGTCAGAACACATAGAAACCGCAAAAACGGCTACCGCCGAAACCCTGGCTGATCTCCAGGCCCAGGCCGAAGCTGCTTACGAAACGGCATCGGTCAAAGCTGAACAGCTTCAGGATGCTGCCGAAGAGAAATATGACGAACTCAAAGCCGAAGCCATTGAACAACTGGAAGTTGCCCAGGCCAAAATCGACGAGATAAAAGCCGAAGCAACCGCGCAGGTAGCCGAAACGACAGCAAAAGCCAAAGGGTTTTTCAGTCGCCTGTTCGGCGGCAAGTAGGTAGGTATGTAGCCCGGACCGGGAGGCCCGGGCTACATACCTACCTACTTGCCCCATCGCTAAACATTGCGGTTTCGGGCCAAAAGCAGTAATCTTGCCCTGTATTTGCCCCCTTCCCACGTGAAGTCAATCAGTGTTTTTGCTCCCGCTACCGTAGCCAACGTCGCCTGTGGGTTCGATATATTTGGATTTGCTGTCGATAACCCAGGCGATAAAATTACGCTTACGCTTACCGACGAACCCGGCGTCCGCATCACCGATATTATTGGTGACGACGGTCGGCTACCCCGCGAAGCGCACCGCAATACAGCCAGCATTGCCATCCAGTCCTTTCTGAAGCACATTGGCCAGCCTGACTTAGGTGTTGACGTGATTCTGTATAAGCAGATGCCCCTGGGCAGTGGGTTGGGTTCCAGCGCAGCCAGTGCGGTTGCCGGCGTGTTTGCCATTAATGAACTGATGGAACGGCCTCTCACCACCCGCGAACTGATTCCGTTTGCCATGGAAGGCGAACGCATTGCCTGCGGTTCGGCCCATGCCGACAACGTAGGGCCGTCGTTGCTGGGCGGATTTGTGGTGGTGCGGAGTTACCAGCCGCTCGATGTCATTCGGATACAAACCCCGGCCACCCTGTTTTGTACGCTCGTGCATCCCGACATTGAGGTGAATACCAAAGATGCCCGGTTTATTCTGAAAAACGAGGTGTCGCTCAAGAATACAATCACGCAGATGGGCAACGTAGCGGGCCTGATTGCGGGTCTGATGACGCCTGACTACGACCTCATCAGCCGCTCTCTGGTCGATGTCATCATCGAGCCGGTACGGTCAATCCTGATTCCTGAATTTGCTGAAGCCAAGCAGGCCGCTCTGCAAAATGGCGCACTGGGGTGCAGTATTTCTGGCTCCGGCCCCTCGATGTTCGCCCTCTGTCGCGATCAGGAAACGGCCAGCCGGGTAGGGGAGGCTATGCAACAGGCATTTCTCAATGCGGGCATCATGAGTGAAGCGTACGTGTCAGAAATAAACCAGCAGGGACCGAAGGTAATTGACTAACCGTGTGTAGTTTAGCGTAAAAAATATACGTCTATGGCTACCGAGCAAGTCCCCGACCGGGCAGGCGTTGTCGCGTTTCCGCCGTTACTGTTTGTCAGTATGTTTGCCGTTGCTATACTGCTGCGGTTTCTATTCCCGACACCGGTCTTACCCACCCTTACCGCCATTGGCATTGGTCTTGTTGTGATGCTGATTGGTCTACCGGTGCTGCTGCTGGCTTTTCGACAGATGATCCGCAACAAAACAACAATCAACCCCCGCGGTGCCACGACCCGCATTGTTAGTGACGGTCTGTACGCGTACACCCGAAACCCCATGTATCTTGCCCTGACGCTGCTCTATACGGGCGGTTGCATTATGGTCAATGCCTGGTGGGGGCTGCTGCTTTTGATTCCGCTGTTGATAGTGGTTCAGAAAGGCATTATCGAACGCGAAGAATTGTACCTGACCCGTAAATTCGGCGATGAATATCTCCGTTACAAAGGTCGCGTTCGGCAGTGGCTGTGAAGACCGGTTAATCGACCCGCGTCAGCACAAAATTCTTGATTTTGTTGTGGCGAATGACCTTCGCCAACTGCCCTCTCTCGTAGAAGTACTCGTCTTCTTTCTCGTCCAGGCGGGTACGATACTGGCCCGCTCCCGTTTTTTCGACGCTGAAAAAATCGCCGAAATATTCCGAGTAAATGCGTTTTCGGCCAACAGGTTCGGTAAAGTACAGGCCAAGCATGGTAAAGTCGATAGCTTCTCGGATCGTGGCCGTGTGGTCGTATTTGTACTGGTGCGCCACTACGTCGTAATGATCCTGTTTCCAGTCCGTTTTGGCCATATAATTGCCCTGATTGGTGTGGGCATCTACATACGAACTGGTAAGTTTGTTGCGCGTAAACTGCGTAATGGCCTTGTAATACACTTTGACGGTATAGACCAGCAGATGAATTTTTACGTCGCTGACGGTGGTGATGACGCTATGGTTGCCGGGTTTTTCTTCCCGAATTGCCGTTACGGTTCCTACCCGGATACCGGCAATCTCGATAGCAAACCGGTGCGTTTCGGGTGGTTGGGTAAATACGGTTTGCTGCGCAAAAAGCGGGGCAGTGGAGAGCAGTACCAGATAAACAGTAAGCATTCGAAGCATAAGGTTTTTTAAGTCAATGAACGTTCACTATTTGTTTCCAATTCGTTTTGGTCGGTCAGGCTGTTCAAAACTGATGTAACTGACCAGTAGTCATGCCTGTATTTCTTCGTTTTCCACTCGTACGACTGCTGGCAGGCATTATGCTGGTAGCGGTGCCTTACTTTGTCATTGCCACCAGGTTACTGTATCGATTCCTGGATTTGTTTCATAATCAATCCATCCTGTTTCTGATCCGCCCGCTGACGTACCTGACAATTGCGCTGGTCGTCGTCGCGCTTTACGGCCTGTACGTCGGCTGGTTTGAACGCCGTACGCTGACCGAATTGCTGCCCACCAACCGGGGGCGATGGATCATGACTGGTTTTTTGTACACGAGTTCGTTTACTGCCCTAGTGTTCGTACCCCTTTGGCTCAACGGTAATCTGACGGTTGCGGCAACGAATGGCTGGCGATACATTCCGCAGGCCCTGACACTGGCTGTTATGGCGGCTACGGTCGAGGAAGTTCTGTTTCGTGCCCTGTTGTTTCGGTTAATTGAAGAAGCTGTAGGGTCTATCTGGGCCATTCTTTTAGTCAGTCTGTTGTTTGGTCTGATGCACTACGCCAACCCTGGCACTACGGTTTGGCGGGCCGGACTGGCCGGGCTGGAGGCCGGACTTACCCTGCCCGTCTTGTTTATCCTAACCCGAAACCTCTGGCTATGCATATCGGCCCACGCCACCTGGGACGCCCTGAATTATGTCATCGGCATTCCTGAATCGGGCGGCCCCACGCAGGGTTACATTACCAGTGTCCTGACCGGCGACGAACGGCTGACGGGGGGCGCGTTCGGTATTGAGTTTTCGCTGCTGGCCAGTGGTCTCGCTTCAATAGTTGGTCTTTATCTGTTGTGGGTTGCCTACCGGCGGAATGCACTCGTAAAGGGTAAACGTTACCGGTCTTTCCCGGCCCAGCCCATGTAGCATAAATTCGTATCGCGACCTTCGCGCATGAGCATCCGTTCGCCAAGGTGCCGGTACGTCCAGCGTCCGGCGGTGCGCTGGCGAAGAAAGTAAAGCGTTTTCAGGATATTGTAGTTGCCCACCATGCCACGCGTTTGTCCATTGGCCAGGCCCGTTTCGGCCATCTTTTGGATTAGTTCTGCCGGGGTGATGAAGCGATCGTAGCGGTGCTGATTGGGCTGCATAAAGGCCCACCGGGGCCAGTCCTGCGCTACTTTTATCAGGAACAGCCAACTTAGCCACGTGCGGTTTATAGTATCGTAAAAAAACAGTCCGCCCGGTTTCAGCACCCGGCTAATCTCCGATAGTACGGCATCAACATCCTGTACGTGCTCAAGCACGTCGCAGCAACTGACGTAATCGAACGAGTTGTCGGCAAAGGGCAGTTGCTCACCCGCGCCTATGTGGTACCTGATGTCAACGCCCTGCGAATCGGCATGGCGCTGCGCCGTAGCTACCGACGGGGCCGATGGATCGATACCCGTTACAGAAAAGCCAAGTCCGGCAAAGGCTTCGGCCAGAATTCCACCCCCGCATCCTACATCGAGCAGGGTTTTATTGGGTACGTAGCACTGCTGTTCGCGCAGAATCCGCTCAAAAAAGCCCACCCGTGCCGGGTTGACGCAGGTTTTGAGCATATGAAACAGTTCGTCGGGATTCCACCAGATATCGGTGTCAGCGTCGTAAACGGTATTGTTCGTCGTGAGTTGGGCAAGCATAGATGCTGAATAAGCAGGTATGAGAAAATACCTACGAAAAACCTCGCCTGAGCGATTGTTATGGTAAGGTAATGCCGCCTGTTTGCTTTTTTAACCGGGCCGGTGCTATTTGTGGGCCTTATCACCCTCCGTATATGACTGAACAACTCCCTGCTGACGAAAAAACCGAATTTAAACGCTCGCTGAGCCTGCTCGATTCCACCCTTATTGTGTCTGGTTCCATGATTGGGTCGGGCGTGTTTATTGTAGCTGCTGACATGGCCCGCAACCTCGGCTCGTCGGGCTGGCTGCTTATGTTGTGGGTACTGACGGGCGTCCTGACCGTAGCGGCTGCCCTCAGTTATGGCGAACTGGCGGGTATGATGCCCAAAGCAGGCGGCCAGTACATTTACATTCAGCGGGCGTTCGGCTCACTGATGGGTTTTGTCTATGGCTGGACGGTATTTATGGTCATTCAGACCGGTACCATTGCCGCCGTGGCCGTGGCCTTCACCAAATACACGGCGGTGTTTATTCCCGCCCTCGGTCCTGAAAATGTCTTGCTGACCCTGGGTCCGATAGACATAACGCTGGGGTCATTGTTTGCCATTAGCAGTCTGGTATTTCTGACCTGGCTCAACAGCCGGGGCGTTGAGAGCGGCAAAATCATCCAGAATGTGTTCACATCCGCCAAACTCCTGTCTTTGCTGGGGCTTATTGTGGTGGGTATTACGCTCGGCCTGAACAGCGGTATGCTTCAGAACAACCTGACCAACGCCTGGGACGCCAGTACAACTACTGCCGCGGGCGAGGTGCTGCCGCTGGCGGGTATGGCTCTGCTGCTGGCCTTTGGTACGTCGATGATTGGCTCGCTGTTCTCTGCCGATGCCTGGAACAACGTGACGTTCATTGCGGGCGAAATCAAAAATCCGCGCCGTAACATTCCGCTGGCTCTGTTCTTCGGTACGCTCATTGTCACGACCATTTATTTTCTGGCCAACGTCTCGTACCTCTCACTGCTGCCGCTGCATGGCTCGCCCACGGCTACCGATGTGCTGGGGCGCGGCATTCAGTTTGCCCAGGCCGACCGCGTGGCTACGGCGGCTGTTGAAACGCTGTTTGGCAACGTATCGGTAGCTATTATGGCCGTCCTGATTATGGTTTCGACGTTTGGCTGCAACAACGGCCTGATTCTGGCCGGGGCGCGGCTGTACTACGCGATGGCCAAAGACGGGCTGTTTCTGAAACAGGCGTCGCACCTGAATAAAAATGCCGTGCCGGGCCGGGCGCTGTGGCTGCAATGTATCTGGGCGTCGGTGCTGTGTTTGTCGGGCCGGTACGGCGACCTGCTGGATTACTGCACCTTTGCGTCACTGGTATTTTACATGGTCACCATTGCGGGGCTGTTCCGGCTGCGTCGTACCGAGCCTAATACCGAGCGACCGTATCGCGCCGTGGGCTACCCGTTTGTACCGGCTCTGTACATTGGTGCTGCCGGACTGATTTGCGGTATTCTCCTCTATACCAAGACGTTCAACACGGGTATGGGTTTGCTCATTGCGGGGCTGGGTATTCCGGTTTACCTCCTTACCAAACGCAGTCAGCGCGAGTAGCCCGGACCGGGAGGTCCGGGCTGCGTAAGGCTGGCAAGTGATAAAGTGGCACTACTACCGGAATAAGAAACGGCTTTGTTCCAACCATTTATCCCTTTTGGCCGTTTTTCTGTCAGTTCACCACACTGCATGGCCAGTAATGATTTTCAGGAAAACCAAACGGCACGGATAGAAGCATTCAGCGACGGGGTATTTTCCATCTTGATTACCCTGCTGACGTTCGAGCTAAAGGTCCCCAACCTCAAAGAAGCCTACACCAGCCAGGATCTCTTGTTTGCGCTACTGGTGCGGTGGCCGGTTTACGTAGCGTTTCTGCTCAGCTTCGCCACGATATTCGTTATCTGGGTCAATCACCACCGCATGTTCAGCGTGATTCGCCGGAGCGACCCGCGATTTATGTACTACAACGGGTTATTGCTGCTGCTCACGGCCCTGATTCCGTTCACGAACAATATACTGGCCCTGTACATTCAGACGTCGGCTACCGAACTGGCGGCTGGCTTGACTATGCTTGTTTATGGCTCTATCGTGGGCGTACTCTGGCTAATGTGGAACCACGCCACCACAGATTACCAATTGCTCAAACGCCCGGCGGCAAACGTCCGCATCCGCATGGTGAAAAGCGGCTATATTATTGGTATGGTTGCTTATGGTGTAGCCGCCCTGCTGGCCACGGTCATTCCCCTGGTTAGCCTGCTTATTGGTGGGTTTATGGTTGTGTATCTGTCGAAACTAAAATACCATAGTCAGCAGGTCGTTTAAGTTGATTAGGACTTACGCAAAGTGAATTGTCGGGCAGATAAGCTGACTACGTAGATAGTCGCTCAGTAAGCCGTGTTTGAGTTGATAAACTGTCGTTTGACACCCATAAGCTAATTCCCGCAACCGGAGCCAAACTAAACTGGCCGCAGCAATATGATTCCGTTGACTTCGATTCAAACGACACTGACACCTGGTCATACCCGTCAGTTGTTTCTCCTCCCGATGAAGTTGCCGCACGGGCGGCCCCGTCAATCTTCCAGCGAAGGCTACTCTCCTGTTGAGCAGCCTGCACCCAGTATTGAGTCAAGTCGTTGGTACCACATCATCAAAAATTCTGTAGCCTTGGGGCCGACTAGTCAACAGGGGGCTGACTTTTTCCAGAGCATTCGGGGGGTTAGTTTTTCTTCCTTCAGAAAGCGAGCGACATCATCGTGGGAGAGGTCAGCCAGGTGGTCAGCGAGATTAGTACAGGTATAGTTGATCTGAGTGGCTAACAAATACTGACAGTAAATCTGGCTCGTCGTTTTCATATCGAAAATTACCTTTTTTTACCATTTTGCGTAAGTCCTATTGGTAAGCCATCATCTATGCCACTCAACGCCAAACTCCGTCAATACGGTATAGCCCTTCTGCTGAGTAGTTTAGCAGCCTGTACCGGTACCGGTCCCGTGGCCAGTCTGTTCCGGACCACATCGCCCCACGAGCAATACGAACAGTCGCTCAAAACCGCCAAACTTGATAAAACCGCCCTCGGTCTCGATTGGTTTACCGCCAGCGAACGGGCATTACAGGATTCGCTCACTATCTCGATTCCCTACCGCGAACGGGGTTACTTTTCGGCCACTAAACCGTTCGCTGTTGGCTACCGGATTGATGCACAGCGTGGCGACCGGCTGTTGCTGAGCGTAGAGACTATCGGCCAGAAAGAAGCACGGATATTTATCGACGTATTTGCCTTTGAACAACGCGGAAAAATGACATTGGTGACCAGCTCAAAAGCCGACACCAACGTTTTGTCGTGGGAGCCGCGCTGGAATCAGACTTACCTCATCCGGGTGCAGCCCGAACTGCTCCGTAACGCGCAGTATACTATTACCATTACCCGAGAACCAGCCCTGGCGTTTCCGGTACAGGGTCGTACCAGTAGGCAAATCAGCAGTTTCTGGGGTGCCGACCGCGACGGCGGACGGCGGAAGCACGAAGGCGTCGATATTTTCGCGCCCAGGGGAACGCCCGCGCTGGCATCGGCAAATGGCGTGGTGTCGGGCGTGGAGGTGGGTAAACTGGGCGGTAATGTCCTGTTCCTGAACGATACTGAACGGGGTATCCGGCTTTACTACGCCCACCTCGATGGCTGGCATGTGCGTAATGGTCAGCGTGTATCGGTGGGAGATACTATCGGGTTTGTGGGTAATACCGGTAACGCCCGTACCATCAGCCCGCATCTTCATTTTGGGATCTACGGGGTCAATGAAGGAGCCATCGACCCACTAACTTTTATCCGGCTTGGTCGTGGGCCCGCTAATCAATCGCTGCTGGCAGAGTCCCGCCTGGGTGATTCAATACGGGTTTTGGCCGCTAAATCAACGCTACGGCTATCACCGGGGTCCAATGCAACGGCTCTTCGCGAGCTGCCCAAAGCCACGGCCCTAACTATTGTGGGCGGCACCGACGTTTGGATGCGGGTTGAACTCCCCGACGGCCTCACCGGCTATATAGCCAGCAACACCACCGAATCGGCAAAGCGTCCGTTGCGAAGTGTGCGCCTTTCGGTGCCAGGAAAGCTGCTGGATACGGCTGATTCGCTCGCGGCTGCGAAGGAAGACTTACCCGCTGGTGTATCCGTTCAGGTACTGGCTACGGCGGGTTTGTTTGAACTAGTGCGCGATGCAAATGGAAAAACTGGCTGGGTAAGGCCGTGATATAACCGGGCCAGCACTACTGCATGGGCCACGCCACCTGATGCCGTGTTGGGGGTGAGTAGGGTCGTGACGTCCAGGATGAGTCGATGGGATTGATTGGATGAACAATCGTATCACAGTCTTCGAGCCGCTCCTGTAGGTTTTTGATCTGCCCTTCCTGCTGGGTCAGACTACGCCGGAGGTCGGTAGTTTCATCGGCTAAACGCTGATGTCGGTAATAAGCCACGCCCAGCAGGGTAACAATACCCAGTAACAGCACAACAACAGCGGCCAATAAAGAATAAATAACACTACGATCCACAGCAGCTGAAGCAGGTAATCTACACGTTTAAGACCCCGATATACCAAAAGGTCACTACCAAAAAGGAGTCACACCCACAGGTATGACTCCTTTTTCTAAATTATGTTTAAAACGGCTTACCGATTTGCCCCGTAATCCTGACCGGCACTTTCGGGGAAGTTTTTCATGATGCTCGTAACCGTTTCGCGGTACGCCTGATCGCGGTCGCGCTCTTTGTTACGGCTGTTCATCTGACCCGTTGCCCAGCCCTGCCATACAATATCGTTGGTGCGGGCGTCAATGACGTTAATGACTACGCGGTTCTCCTCGTACTGCCGTGAATAAACCTGATTAGGCATACCCCAGCCACCGTATCCCCAGCCCCACGGACTCATGGTGTTGTTCGACTGAATCTGCTGTTTGTCGCGGGCGTCGGTAAAGAACCTGACAACCAGATCGGCCTCACCCTGTGTTACAGGCTTGTAACCACGGGCTTTCAGCGAAAGGTCCAGCGCGTCGGCAATCCGGCGTTGGTTCAGATTACTACCTACGATGGGATCCGCGTTACGTTGCCGGTCGGCTTCAATGCGGTAGGTGGAAAACTGACGAACGTTGACTTTGGGGTCGTAGTCGTATTTGACTGCAATAGAGGGCGCGCAGGATACCAGCGTACCCGCTACAAACAGACCGGTGATTATGGCTTTGATATTCATCTGAGTTGTTTTCGTTAAGTGGTGTTCAACCAACTACTAAACGCTTGGCGAGATAAGCTTCGTATATGGCACTGTAACAACCGGAACGGGCCATTTTCAGTTCCGGTATTTTGCCCTCTTCACGCCCGTAATTTTGCCAAAATATCGTTGGTAGTCAGTTGATTATGAAGTGGATTGGGCGTAGGTAATATCCGCTTAAACAAAGGCATTGTATGAACGGTCGCTGAAAATAAAATTGTTGGTAAGATGGCCAGACCGTAGCGGGAGATATGTAACGAAAGTACCCGGCCTGCTACGAATCGATCGACTTTTCGTACTTTACCGCCGGGGTTACCAACGCCGTTAACTGGCCTGTTTTTCTCCTCAATCAGCTTTGTGCATGAACCAGAAACCACATTTATTAGTCGTCGAAGACGAGCCAAAAGTGGCTTTGTTTATTAAAAAAGGGCTGGAAACGCAGTCGTACACGGTTACCGTAGCTGCTGACGGGCGCGAAGGTAAGCGGCTCATCGGTTCTGAACGGTTTAACCTGGCTATTCTGGATGTGAATCTGCCGTTTGTGAGTGGGCTGGAACTGGCACAATACATCCGCACTAAGAATGCTACATTACCCATTCTGATGCTTACGGCACTGGACACCACCACCGATAAACTAATGGGCTTTGAAGCAGGAGCTGACGATTACTTAGCTAAACCATTCGATTTCCTGGAATTGCTGGCCCGCGTAAAATCGCTCTTACGCCGAACCGCCCTGCCCGAAGAAACCGAACCCGTACTGCGTTTGTCTGATCTGGAGCTTGACATGCGGGCCAAAGTAGCCCGGCGGGCGGGCCGCACTATCGACCTGACCGCCCGCGAATTTGCCCTGCTTGAATACCTGCTCCGTAATGCCGGGCGCGTAGTGTCGAGGGTAGATATTGCCGAACAGGTCTGGGACATTGGTTTCGATACCGGTACTAACGTGATTGACGTCTATGTAAATTACCTGCGTAACAAAATCGATAAAGACTTTCCGAATAAGCTGATCCAGACCGTAGTGGGTATGGGCTATGTATTGAAAGAGAAAAACTAATCCACCCCGTGACCATCCGTACCCGACTGACACTGCTCTTTACCGCCATCGTATCGGCACTGCTGTTGCTGTTTGGTGTGGTACTCTATCTCCTGGCGGAAAAATACCGGCAGCGCGAATACCACGAACGGCTGCGGGCCGAAGCCACAACTTCTGCCGAGCTGCTGTTTGGTCAGCAGGCCATAAGCCCCGAAGTCTTTAAACTCCTCGATAAGAATCAGATGACGGTGCTGACTCAGGAGGAGATTATTATCTACGATTACAAAAATGAGATTGTTTACGAAAGTGGTACCGATTACATCGACGTCAGTCCGGCCCGGCTGAACCAGATCCGGCTCGATGGTGACGTGTACTGGCGGGAGGGTAAACGCGAAATTGCGGGCGTGATCTTTGGCCGTTCTCCAAACCGGTTTGTGGTGCTGGCGTCGGCAGTCGATATCTACGGGTTTCGTAAACAGCGCGGACTGATCTGGCTGCTGGCGGGGGGCTGGCTGCTCAGCACACTTATTGTATTCATGGCCGGGCGTTTTTTTGCTGGTCGGGCGTTATTACCCGTTCGCCGGTTCATTGCCGGTATCGACACCATTACGGCCTCGCAGCTCAGTAATCGGTTGAGCGAAGGTACCGATGCCGACGAGATAGCCCAGCTTACCCAACGGTTCAATCAGATGCTCGACCGGCTCGAGGATGCATTCCGGCTCCAGCGCACGTTTGTTTCCAATGCCTCGCACGAACTCCGAACTCCGCTCACGGCCATTACCGGCCAGTTAGAGGTAGCCCTGCTGGCGGGCGATTCGGAAGAAGACCTGCGCGAGATGATCCGCTCGGTACTCGACGATGTACGTGACCTGAACCGGCTTACCAACGGTCTACTGAGTCTGGCCAATGTCAGTCTGGACGAGTCGGCGGTGAAACTGACTGCCGTTTCGCTCGATGATCTGGTCTGGCAAACCCAGGCCGATCTGCGCCGAATGCGTCCGGGAATCACAATACTGGTCGATTTAGGTCCGAACGAATCTGGAAACTGGACCCTGAATGGTAGTGAATCACTGTTGCGTACAGCTCTCGTCAATCTGATAGAGAATGGCGTCAAGTTCTCGCCAGATCATACCGCATCGGTCCGGTTGTCCGTAGATACTGGTTTCTTCATGATTCGGATTCATAACAATGGTTCGTTCATTCCCGAAGCTGAGCTGGCCGAAATTTTCAAACCGTTCAGGCGGGGTACTAACGGGCAGCACGTACCGGGGCATGGTATCGGCCTCTCACTCACGCAGCGTATTGTACAGCTTCACCGGGGGCGGCTTACGGTAAAGTCCGATCCGGACGCAGGTACTACGTTCTCGCTCACGCTGCCTGCTTTCTAATCCAGTTCTAATTCTGGTCTAATCCGGCTCTATATTGGGTAAGGTAGGTTTGTATCATCAAAGACTGACCCAGCGGCTATACCGTTACGAAGCTCTTGCTGCTATGAATCAATACACGCTCGATTATTCCGATCATCAGCCCGATGAGCGTCCTCCCAACCGCCGGTCGAAGCAGTCGTTCCGGCAGGCGGTACGCCTGTTTGGTGCGTTAATCTGTGGCATTGCATTCGTAGCGGCTATTCGAATGCGGTCTGACGCCAGTTTCCATCGAACGCAATACCAGACCCAGGCCATCCGGTACGATTCGCTGCTGGCCGCCAAAGCCGAAGCTGACCGTCAACTCCAGCAATTGCGTAACCTATTAGCGCAGACATCTTCTAAACCCTGATTAATTATGCCTACTCCTGATCTTGCCCTCGGTATTGGTAGTGTTATGTACGCCCTCTGCAAAATTGATGGCCGACTCCAATTAGCAGAAATGCAGACTATTAAGGAATTACTGGCCCACGAGTCCCACGGAGAAGTTGCCCTGCACACGTTTTTCATGCGCGAAAACTACGACGAACCTGCCGAGGAAGCCTACGCTTTTGGCCTGCGCCGACTAAAAGCAAACCGCACTCATCTGGATTTGGCCACCCGCGAACGCTACATCGATGTGTTGCGAAAGATAGCGGAGGCCGATGACGTATACACTCCTCAGGAACTGGCTTTTGTACAACATTTTAGCCGGGAACTGCAACAAATCTAATCCAACAGGGATTTATTATTTACACAACAAAACCATATAAATTTAAAATCATGAAAACGTTCATCACCTTACTCGCCCTCGCTACCCTACCGTTGCTTGCGGTATCGGTTAGTGCACAGGATCATAAAGAACCGGAGTCTATGAAGGCCGAAAAGCCCGCCTGGCGTAACGATCCCATGTATTCAATTCATAATTACAAACACCCCAACAAAGCGGCTGTAGTACAGCGTCGTTCGTCAGGAATGGGTGTCACGGTCAACATGCCGCCGTCGGGTACCAATCAGGTGGCTAACTACAAGATGCCTGCGATGCAGCGCGTGCCCACCGGAGGCATAACTGTGCTACACTCGCCCGACCTCGACGTTGCTAACCGGAACTACAAAATGCCGCGTCCGTACGTAACGACCATCGAAGTTAAAACGGACGTACCCACCCGGCGCAGTAGTATCAGTGCCACCGGCGACTAATCGTGTAGCCCGGACCTCCCGGTCCGGTAGCCGTAAGGCTTGCACAGTAAATAGGTTGTCATCCCATACAAAAACACCGCCCAGACCGGGCGGTGTTTTTGTAATACGTAAAACTGAAGCGGATTAAGCCGCAGCAAGGGCTTCGGCACCACCCACGATTTCGAGAATCTCGGTCGTGATGGCCGCCTGACGGGTCCGGTTGTAAACCAGTTTCAGCTCTTTCAGCAACTCGCCGGCATTCTCAGTGGCCTTGTCCATAGCGGTCATCCGCGCGCCGTGTTCCGATGCGTTGGAGTCCAGAACGGCTTTGTACAACTGCGTCTTCAGCGTTTTTGGAATTAGCTCCGTCACAATTTCCTCTTCCGATGGCTCGAACGAGTAATTAACAGCCGCTGCCTTACCCGAAGCCGGTGCTGCCGCTATAATGGGAAGCATCTGCTCGGCGCGTATAACCTGCATGGCCGCGTTTTTAAACTCATTATAGACAATCTCAACGGCGTCATACTCAGTGGCGGCAAAACCGGTCATAGCTTCTTCGGCGGCTGCTTTCACCGTGGTAAAGTTTAGCGAACTAAAGACATCGACATGGTTGGTGTTGACCCGGAAACCCCGGCGTGCGAACGCTTCGGCTCCTTTTTTGCCAATGGCCATGATCCCGACGTTGCCCAGCCGGGCCTGAGCCGCGTACTTCTGGTCAATCAGGGCCAGTGCACCTTTCACGACATTGGTATTGAAGGCGCCACACAATCCCCGATCTGAGGTAATAACGATGATCAGTGCCCGATCCACCGTCCGGGTTTGCCGATAGGGACTTTCTGAGGCTGTTTCGGCACCCGCCGATACCGTGCTGAGCATCTGACTCAGTTTCTGGGCGTAGGGCCGTAGTTGCGTGATGTTATCCTGTGCCCGGCGCAGTTTGGCAGCCGCCACCATTTTCATGGCTTTGGTGATCTGCTGCGTTGAGTTGATAGACGAAATCCGGGCGCGTACTTCTTTTAAGGATGCCATACAGAGGGTTAGAAGGAGGTGTAGGGTATAAAAGGTGTAGGTAGCTGACGCCAGGCAATTTCTGCGAAGCCACTTACACCTGTACACCTTTTACACCCTATACCTATTCTTAATAATTGGCTGACAGATCAGCGGCTACTTTCTTGAGCGTCGAAGTGACTTCGTCGGTGAGTTTACCGGCGCGGAGGTCGGCCAGTACGTTCGGGTATTGCGCACTCAGTATGGTACCGAAATCACTCTCGAACGATTTTACTTTATTGACCGGTACTTTATCCATCAGACCATTGGTCGAGGCATAGATGATGGCCACCTGCTGCTCAACCGGAACCGGCGAGTACTGCGGCTGCTTCAGCATCTCCTGGTTGCGCCGACCGCGTTCAATAGTCAGCTTGGTCGATGCGTCGAGGTCCGAACCGAACTTGGCGAAAGCTTCCAGTTCGCGGAACTGTGCCTGATCCAGTTTCAGCGTACCGGCCACTTTCTTCATCGACTTAATCTGCGCATTACCACCCACCCGCGATACTGAAATACCTACGTTGATGGCCGGGCGGATACCGGCGTTGAACAGGTTGGACTCCAGGAAGATCTGCCCGTCGGTGATCGAGATTACGTTGGTCGGGATATAGGCCGATACGTCACCTGCCTGTGTTTCGATGATCGGCAGAGCCGTCAATGAACCACCACCTTTCACGATGTCTTTCAGCACCGGTGGCAAATCGTTCATGTTCCGGGCAATATCGTCGTTCTGCGTAATTTTAGCGGCCCGCTCCAGCAAACGGCTGTGCAGGTAGAAAACGTCGCCCGGATAAGCCTCGCGGCCCGGTGGCCGGCGCAGCAGCAGTGACACCTCGCGGTAGGCTACAGCCTGCTTGGACAGGTCGTCATAGACTACCAGTGCCGGACGGCCCGTATCGCGGAAGTACTCGCCGATGGCGGCACCCGTAAACGGCGCGAAGAACTGCATCGGAGACGGGTCAGACGCGCTGGCTGCTACGATTACGGTATAGTCCATGGCACCCGCTTTGCGGAGGGTTTGCTCTACCTGCTTCACGGTCGATGCTTTCTGACCGCAGGCTACGTAGATACAGAATACCGGTTCGCCCTTGTCAAAAAATTCCCGCTGGTTGATGATGGTGTCGATGGCCACGGCGGTTTTACCCGTTTGCCGGTCGCCAATGATCAGCTCGCGCTGACCGCGCCCGATGGGAATCATGGCGTCAATGGCTTTGATACCCGTTTGCAGGGGTTCCGTAACGGGCTGCCGGTAGATAACGCCGGGGGCTTTACGCTCCAGTGGCATCGGATATACCTGACCCTGAATGGGGCCGAGACCGTCGATGGGTAAACCGAGGGTGTTCACCACGCGCCCCAGGATCCCATCGCCTACGTTGACGTAGGCAATCTGGTCGGTGCGTTTAACGGTGTCACCTTCTTTAACTTCGGAGTAATCGCCGAGCAGTACCGCTCCAACGTTATCTTCTTCGAGGTTCAGGGCCATGGCCTGAAGTCCATTGTCGAACGAGAGCAACTCGCCGGCCTGCACTTTCGAGAGGCCGTAGATACGCGCCACGCCGTCGCCGATTTGCAGCACCGTACCGACTTCTTCGAGTTCGGCTTCCGTTTGGGTGCCTGCTAACTGCTGGCGGAGGATGGCCGATATCTCGTCGGGTCTTACGGATTCCATATAGGTATTTCTAAGTGTAAAACGATTGATTTCAGGCCGCAAAGGTATGATTAAAATTCGATAAAAACTGGTCGTTTTTTCGAATCCTTACGGTCGTTTCGTAGTCCGAACCGGGTACTGCCCAAACCGCTGACAAACGGGCAAAACCGTTTGTCAGCCCACAGCGTATTTCAACCCAGAATCCGTTGGGAACGTACCCTGGCCCGGTGTATGTTTAACCCGTACAAGTAATTGCTACGGATGCCGATAGAGAATTGTCAAAATTTGTTAAAAAGCAATCCAAACCAAACTTTTCCGTTATTCACAGGCGTTTTGACAGTACAAACACGCTAATCAATCTCCCCATTTTTTTCGCATGAAGTTTTCCAGGTTGTTTTTGGCCGGTCTGGTATCGGCAGTTTTCACGACAGGTTTCGCAGTAGCCCAGACTAAAAAACCGGCTGCCCGACCGATCCCCAAACCTGCCGCCCGCCCGCTGGCAAAACCCGCTCCCGTAGCCGGTACCATATCATCCCCGCAGGATTCGATCAGTTACAGCATTGGTTTGTTCATGGCACAAAGCCTGAAACAGAATGGTATGACCGACCTCAACAGCGCGTTAGTGACCCAGGGACTACAGGACGCCATGAAAGGGGGTAGTACCCGGCTGAGTATGGAGCAGGCCAGTACCATCATGAATGCCTATCAACAAAAACAATTTGCCGTTAAAAACGCCGAATCTATGAAAGAATCTGCCGAGAATAAGAAAATAGGTGACGAGTTTCTAACCGCTAACAAAGCCAAAGCGGGCGTAACGACCACCGCCAGCGGTTTGCAGTACTCCATCGAAAAAGAAGGTACTGGCCCTAAACCAACCAGCACGGATCGGGTTAAAGTACATTATGCCGGTAAGTTGCTGGATGGTACCGAGTTCGACAGCTCAGTAAAGCGCGGTCAGCCCGCCGAGTTTGGCGTGACGCAGGTCATTAAAGGCTGGACCGAAGCCCTGCAACTGATGCCCGTTGGCTCAAAATGGAAGCTGTACATCCCGTCTGATCTGGCCTACGGAGACCGGGGAGCCGGTGCTGACATCAAACCCGGATCAACGTTGGTATTTGACGTCGAATTACTCGATATTGTTAAATAAAGAGTGAGTGAGCGATCAACATGTAGCATGACCTTTCATTCTTTTTACGCTTTTATTCATTAGTCGTATGAAAAAGTATCTGGTAACCCTGATTCCCGTGCTGATGCTGAGTTTTCAGCCGGATTCGCCGTCGAGTGGTGCCGTGGGTACTGCGCAGACGCGTCATGCTATAACCGGTCAACCCGGCGATGATCTGAAGCCGTCGATTTCGCAGGAGAAAGTGGAAACGCTGGTCGCTAAACTGCTCACTACGTACCACTACCGTAAAGTGCGGCTCAACGACTCACTGTCGTCGGTGGTTTGGGACAATTACCTCGGCGAAGTTGACCATAGCAAAACGTTTTTACTGGCGTCGGACGTAGCATCGTTTGAGAAGTACCGCTACCAGATTGACGACGCGCTGGTGAATGGCGACCTGACGGCGGCTTATGATCTGTACAATGTCCTGCGCAAACGCTATCAGGAGCGGAGTGTCTTTATCAAGGAGCAGTTAAAGAAGCCCTTTATCTTCACTGCCGATGAGACCTTCAATACGGATCGTAAAAAGGCAACGTGGGCCAAATCGTCGGCTGAACTGGACGATCTGTGGCGCAAAGTTTTAAAGAATCAGGCTCTTGAACTGAAACTCGGCAACCGCTCCGACAGTGCCGTAGCTGCGCTGATGACCCAGCGATATAACAACCTGGATAAGGCATATAACCGGGTAAAGAGTGCCGACGTGTTTCAGTTGTATATGAACTCGTTTGCCGAAGCTCTCGATCCGCATACCAACTACCTGTCGCCCCGCTCTGCCGATTTGTTCAATCAGGAAATGAGCCAGTCGCTGGAGGGTATCGGTGCCATGTTGCGTGAAGACAATGATTACATTAAAATCGTTGATCTGGTGCCGGGCGGTCCGGCGTTCAAGAGTAAATTGCTGAACAAAGAAGATAAGATCGCAGGCGTGGCTCAGGGCGATAATGGCCCTATGGTCAACACCATGAACTGGCAGGTCGATGAGGTGGTCAAACTCATTAAAGGTCCTAAAGGCACCGTAGTTCGGTTGCAGGTTGTAGCTCCCGATGCCCTGGCTGGCGCGTCACCCAAGGAGATCCGGCTGGTACGCGAGAAGATCAAACTCGAAGAACAGCGGGCCAAGAAAGAGGTGATTGAAGTGACCGACAATGGCCGTACGTTCAGGATTGGCGTGATTAACATTCCGATGTTCTACCGTGATTTTGAAGGTGCCCGTAAACGCGAAGCCGATTTCAGCAGTACTACCAGCGATGCCCGTAAGTTTTTGCTGGAACTGAAAGCCGAAAACGTGGATGGCGTGGTCATTGACCTGCGCGATAACGGGGGCGGCTCGCTCACCGAGGCCATTGACCTCACGGGTCTGTTTATTCCGAAGGGACCGGTAGTACAGGTGAAAGAATCGTCGGGTGAGACCGAAGTATATTCTGACAAGGATGGTGGTTCAGTGGTGTACAATGGACCACTGGCCGTGCTGGTAAATCGGTTCAGCGCATCGGCATCAGAGATTTTTGCGGCTGCCATCCAGGACTACAAGCGTGGGATCATCGTGGGTGGGCAGACGTACGGTAAGGGTACTGTGCAGACGCTCGTTGACCTGAACCAATGGTTGCCCAAAGAGCCGGAAAAGGTAGGTGAGGTGAAAATGACTATCCAGAAGTTTTACCGCATCAACGGCAGCAGCACCCAGCACAAAGGTGTAACACCCGACATTGAACTGCCCTCGGCTTTCTCAGCCGAAGAGTATGGCGAGAGTTCGCAGCCGAGTGCCCTTCCCTGGGATCAGATTGGCTCGGCCCGTTACGAGCAGAGCCAGGGCCTGAACGATAAAATCATGACTCGTTTGCGTGACCGCTTTAATCAGCGGCTTAAGGCCGACCCGGAAATGAAGAAACTCACGCAGGAACTGGCCGATTTCAAAAAAGCGAAAGAAAACACGATTGTGTCGCTTCAGGAAAGCAAACGCCGGAAAGAACGTGACGATGCCGAGCGCAAGCGGTCTGCAGTTAGTAAAGTTTCGCAACTGGCCGACGAGGACCCAATTGACGAAACCGGAACCAAACCGGCTGACACTAAGAAGAAAAAGAAGGACCTGTATCTGAACGAAGCCGGCCTCGTCCTGGCAGACTATATCATAGCGCAGAAATAAGTGCGTCGATACGTACAGTCAAAGCCCCATGCAGCAAACCCGTTGCATGGGGCTTTTGAATTCTCACAACGAAACAAAGAGAAGATGTGGTATTTTTTGATTGACCAGCAAATCGTTGACACGGCGCAGTACCGGGCGTTGCAAAGACAAGCTGCATTGACGGAGGTCGAACTTTTTAACGAACCCTATCAGAACTGGTACGTGTTTTCGGTCGAAAAAGACAACTACAAAGCGTTCATCGACCACCTCGACTTATCGGGCCTCACCTATGATCTGCGCCCCGCCCGCCCCACCCGCGACGAGCTACTGGATACCATGCGATAAATCAACAGAACAGTATTTCTACCTCAATCAACACCTGACGCCATGACGCAGACTGAACAGAACAAACAAAATGCCACTGCTTTTTACGAACTCATGTTCAACGAGTGCCAGCCCGGTGAGGCTGTTGACCGATACGTGGGTGATACCTACACCCAGCATAATGTGCACGTAGCCGACGGTAAGGCTGGATTTATTACTTACTTTGAGCGGATGGCTGCCGAATATCCCGGTAAGCGGGTAACTGTGAAGCGGGCTATTGCCGAAAATGAATTTGTGGTCCTGCACTGTTTTCAGGAATGGCCGGACGACGCCAACTACGCCGGTATCGACATCTTTCGGTTTGATGAATCGGGCAAAATTGTGGAGCATTGGGATGCCCTACAGGTGATTCCTGCCCAGTCAGCCAATGACAATGGCGTGTTCTGAGCGTGGTCAGGCCAGCACCACCGGTACGGTTTCGGGCAGACGTCGAACCTGCTGCACAAACCGCCACGTGAGCAGTACGGCTGCCAGGGTTAGCCCGGCCAGCAAACCATACCAAACCCCTACAGCATCCATCCCGAACGGAAAGGCCAGCACGTAACTCATCGGCAAAGCCACTCCCCAGTACGAAATCAGCGTGATAATGGTCGGCACGTTCACGTCCGACATACCCCGTAAACAGCCGAGGGCCACTACCTGAATGCCATCGGAAAGCTGAAAAAAACCGGCCATGATAATCAGCGTAGCCGCAATAGTCGTTACCGACGGGTTGTCGCGGATGTAGAGGGAGACGAGCCAGTCATTGGCGGTCAGGAATAGCAGCGCGGCCAGGCTCATAAACACCGTTGACAGTATGAAAGCTGCCACACCCGCCCGTTGAACGTAGGCTCGACTGCCTCTGCCCACGGCCGCCCCCACCCGAATGGCCGCTGCCGACGAGATACCCGTTGCCATCATGTACGTGACCGACGCCATATTGATGGCAATCTGGTGGGCAGCCAGCTGGTCTTCACCCAGCCAGCCCACAATTACCACTGCCAGCGAGAACGTGGCCACCTCGAAGAAAAACGTCATCCCACCCGGAATACCGAGCTTTAGAATGGTCCAGGCTTCGGCGGTGGTGGGTAACTGCCTGAACGCATCGGCCAGAAACGGGCGGAACCTGCCGGACCGATATACATACGCCAGCATGGCCCCGGCCATAAACAACCGGGAAATCAGCGTGGCCGTAGCCGATCCCATCAGCCCCATTTCCGGGAATGGCCCCGCACCGGTAATTAAAACGTAGTTGAAGAGCGCGTTTACCAGCAGAGCCAGCATCGTGATGACCATGGCTACACGGGGGTAGCGCAAACCATCGCAGAGCTGACGGGCCGCAATAAATAGCAGTAACGGCAGCAGCGACGCGCTTAGAATATACATGAACGTTTGGGCCAGAGCCGTAACCTCGGCAGTCTGTCCGAATAGTCCGAAAAAATAAGCCAGTACTATGCTCAGACCCCCCAGCACCAGACTCATCCAGATTGACACGCGTAAACCTGCCCGGAACAACCGGTTCACAGCAGCTATGTCGCCCCGGCTGTGGGCTGACGATACCAGCGCGGCTACCACCGTCAGTGCACCCACGCCAATGCTCGACATCAGGAACGACAGTGAGTTGGCCAGCCCGGCAGCTCCCAGCGGCACTGCCCCCAGCAACCGGCCCACGAAAAGATTATCGGTTACGCCCATGAGTACTACACCCAGTTGGGCAATCACAATCGGGATACTCAGCCGGAGCGTATCGGTCAGATCAGAGCGCATTCGTTCGTTTTCTTCGTTGAGGGCGCAAAGGTAGGTGCTTCTCTTATTGGATAGCTGTCTGCAATAGTCTGGCTATATCAAAAAACCCGGCGATTCATATCGTGCATCACGCTCAGGTGAGGTAACGTAATCAGTGATAAAAAGATGAACACCAAAGGGAGGGGATCCCAGCCTGGTGCCCAATGCCGGCAGAACCAGCCAAACAACGCCAGCCCAAGCAGGGCAAGTCCTGTAAAAGGTAACGATTTCAACCATATATGCCAGATGACGCGTACCGACGATCCGGTTTGCCGCAGATATGTGCCAATGGTACAAAATGAACTCAGGGCGTGCCACCCACCAAAATATAAGCCAAAAGCAGGAAGCAACGGCAGGTAGCAGCACAGGATCAGTAGCACACCTAAGCGGGCCAGCCGGATTCCATCAACAGCAACGTGGTTAACCCGTAAGGCCAACCCAAACAGCCCAACCGTCAGTATTGCCCAGCCAGGTAAAATAATCCCTTCATTGGTCACAAACCCCTGCCAGACAGACATGGCCAGGTGATTTTGTTGCGTAATACGTTCCAGAATTGGGGTTACTGCTGCCGAATGAGTCAACAGGATAAACGCCAGTACAAAGCCACCCGCTACAAACCGGGTGAACATCCAGACCGGCGTAGGTGGTACGCGCTCAATGTCAGTTTCGCCGAAGTGCCAGGCAGAGCCGATCAGAAACAGCCCTAAACAAAACGCGGGCACCCAAAGCCAGATTAACCCGTACACAGATACTATGAGTAGATACTTCGCCAAAAACCAGATTATAGAGAATGATTTCTTCTGCCGAATAGCCGTTTCCTCGTCAATCAAATGATCGAGTGCGCCATGCGGAACGCCGGCCCCGGCCAGTAATGCCGCAAATACCGCCACCTGAACCTGTGTTGGCAGGCTACCAGCCGCTGCTTGCCAGCCAACCAGTACTATACCGAGTGCAAGGGTTAGATCGGTTGGTACGGGAGACAACCAATGTGCAGATTTCGGTCCAGACACAGACTGATGATTGATCATGGAAACAAAAAACATAGGCCACCCCAAACCAGACGGGGTGGCCCAGACAAGAAAAATCTATACCTTAACCGACGACCGGCTGTCAACCCGGTCAACAGGAGCTTCGTAGTGGGTTTTGGAGTTGGCAACGGCAGCTGAGTAAACCACTAAGCCGAAGCCAATCTTGTTGATGGCATCACCAATGTTGTAGATCAGATCGATGTTGATATTCAGGCTGGCCAGTAAACCACCCGGAATCATCATGTAGCCAATGGGGTAAATGGCCCAGCCTACCAGTACAAACCAGCGCAACAACGATACTGCTTTCAGGGTCGATGCATCGCGCGAAGCATCGGCAATCTTCTTCACGTCGCCGAGGTAGATTTCATACAGAATACCTACGTAGCCCAGCGTCGATACAGCACCCCAGATGGCACTATTGCCCCGATCGAGCGATTCGCCCACGTATCCGAACACCAGCATGAACACCGAGTAGGCAATCAGCTTCCACATGGTGCTTATCTTACCGCCGAAGGGTTTGATAATCATGTAAAACTCCACGCACATGAGCGGTACCGTCAGGGTCCAGTCGATATACCGAAACTCGGTTGGCGACTGTCCCGTTCCCAGATACTGATCACGCATGTAGTAGTAGTGGACCGACGCAATCATGGTGATTAACCCTGAAATGGTCAACGACGTTTTCCAGTGTCCTTCTACCTGCGACCTTTCGAGGAAGAAGAATACGGAAGCT
>JACMPG010000171.1 GCA_014377625.1 Spirosoma sp. | reverse complement strand
ATGACTTATTTCCACGACATACGGGCCGGAATTCGCACGACGCTGAAAGGGCTGAGCCTGACATGGCGGCACCTGCGGCAGGCTACCCACCGCCGAACGCCGGAGGGCATTGCCAGTGATAATTACTTTGATCAGCAAAACGGACTGGTTACGCTGCAATACCCGCACGAG
The DNA here is from genome assembly GCA_014377625.1 of Spirosoma sp. Lineage (GTDB taxonomy): Bacteria > Bacteroidota > Bacteroidia > Cytophagales > Spirosomataceae > Spirosoma. The sequence goes on along the minus strand of JACMPG010000171.1, from coordinate 8,413 downwards.
CAATTGCCCGTTCCGGACAATGGCCGCTACCGGCTCCGCAACGAAATCGACGATTGCATCGTGTGCGATAAATGCGCTAAAATCTGCCCTGTCGACTGCATCACTATCGACGCTATCAAAGCCACCGAAGAGGTAGGCCGGGCGTCGGACGGGTCGCCGATTCGGTTGTATGCTGCTACGTTCGATATCGACATGGCCAAGTGTTGCTATTGTGGCTTGTGCACCGTGGTTTGCCCGACGGAATGCCTGACGATGGACAAGAAGTTCGATTACAGCGAGTACGAACTCGGTAAGCTGACGTATAATTTTGCGAACCTGACCCCCGCCGAAGCCGACGAAAAACGGGGATTGTATGAGCAGTTCGTTCGCGAAAAAGAAGCCGCCAAACTGGCGCAGGCTGCGGCTAAAGCTTTGGCCGCAACTGCACAAGCCCGCCCACCGGAAGAAGCCGGTTTTGCGGAAACACCCGCAGCAGCACCTGCTGCCAAACGTCCGGTATTCCGCCCCACGGCCCGCCCCGCTGCCAAGCCCGCCGAATCGGTTGTGCCGGAGCTGCCCGCAACGACTCCCGACCCAACCGCCAACCCAACGGATGGAGCTACCGCGCACCCACTCACTGACGCCACTTCTGACAAGGTTCAACAGGGTGCACCGGGCGAGCCGGAAGTTAAAAAACGGCCTGTGTTCATGCCTACCCGCAAGCCCGCCAACCCGGTTGTACCCGCAGCATCCGCATTGGAACCAGACCCAATACCAACGGTGAGCGTTCCCGAAACGCCCGCACTACCAAAGCCCCGCCCCGCGTTTCGCCCCACGATGAAGCCGAAACCGGCCCCGTCAACCAACAACGCCGACGAAACTAGCTCCGACACTTCGGCATGATACAACTAACTTTTTACGGCTTTGCCGCCCTGACGCTGGGTGGGGCTTTGGCCGTGTTGCTGACCAGGAACGTAATGTACGCAGCCTTCTTTCTGCTGTTGACCCTCCTCGGAGTGGCGGGCCTGTTCGTGCTGGCAAGTGCCGATTTTCTGGCCGTGGCACAGATCATGATTTACGTAGGCGGGGTACTGGTGCTGGTTATTTTTGGTGTCATGCTCACCCATAAACCGGATACCAAAACCAACGCCGACAGTCAGCAACCCAACCGCGTCCCGTCGCTCAACCGATTGAGTAATTCGTGGGTGGTAACCGTGCTGGTAGCGAGTGGAATATTCGTAACATTGTATTCGCTGCTGTCACGATCATCATTTGTTCTGTTACAACAGCCAATAGGCTGGGAGAGTACCGTTACGCGGGTAGGTATGCAGCTGATGACCGAGTATCTGGTTCCGTTCGAACTTGTCGGTATCCTGTTACTGGCGGCTCTGGTTGGCGCAACACATCTGGCGGGGCGGAAAACGGCTGACTGACGCAAAGTGAATGATCATGAATAGCTATTTATTCCTCACCGTAGCGGCTGCACTGTTCAGCATTGGTCTGGCCATTGTGTTGCTGAAACGGCACGTTATTGTGGTGCTTATGGGTATTGAACTGATGCTGAACGCGGCCAATATTAACTTAGCCGTGTTTAGTCAGTACGACCCCAACCGGATTCAGGGCCAGATGCTGGCGTTGTTCGTGATGGTGGTGGCCGCTGCCGAATCTGCCGTTGCCCTGGCCATTGTGCTTCAGGTATACCGTCACTACAAAACCGTTCAGCTGGACGAACTGAATGAACTCAGATTCTGACAGCTCAGACTCACGTCCTGAACGCTCGCACCCTCCGGTTTCACAGTTCGAATCGATTATCAACGGTATCCTGGCCGATGGTTTTGGCGTTGCCGATGACTTTCTGAGCTCTGCCGACGTACTGGTTCTGGCCCGGCAACTGCGTCATCGTAAACAGGCCGGGCAGTTTCACGAAGCGGGTACTGGCAACCGGCAGGTGCTGGTGGTTGCCAGTACCCGGGGCGATGAGATTCTCTGGCTCAACGAAGCCAGTGCTACTGCCGAAGAAGCTGCGTTTCTCAGCCGCATCGGCGAGTTTATGCAGTACGTGAACCAGACGTGTTACCTCGGTTTGCGCGAGAGTGAGTTTCACTACGCGCTGTACCCGACCGGCACGTTCTACAAACGCCACCTCGACCAGTTTCGCACCGACCCGCGCCGGAAGCTTTCGGTCATCTGCTACCTCAATGCCGGCTGGCAACCCACCGATGGTGGGCAACTGGCTCTCTACCTCCTCAACGCCGACGGTACCGAACGTACCGAAACTATCTTGCCGCTGGGTGGTCGGCTGGTATGTTTTGAGAGTGTGCGGCTCGAACACGAGGTGCTGCCCGCCACCCGCGAGCGACTCAGCCTGACGGGCTGGCTCAAAACCGGATAACTTTATTTCCTGATTAATTTTATCAGGAATGACGGGATATAACGACTCAGCCGACGAAGCGACTCCGGGATAGGGTGGCGATTGGGATAACCTTCTGCCTCGTACGCTAATGACTGATCAAAGTATTTATTTTCGATGGGCTGGCCCGTGCTGATGTTCGTGATTTTGCGGATATACAGCTTGTCAATTGTTGCGTCGGAGCGCAGAGGAGTGTAATACACGCAGTTTTCAAAAAAGTAGTGTGTTACCTGACTGTGCCGGGTGGCACCGGGTGTACTGATTGTTTCCCCACCGTGTAACAGATTAGCCGACCAGATAATGGCCTTTCCTTTCGGCATGTTCAGTATTGCTTTTTTCAGACCGTGTGCCTGAATAATCTCTTCCAGCCGCTCCTCGTATTTCTTGTAAGTACTGCCGTACACGTCTTCGATCGTCTGCGCTTCGGATCCTTTCAGCCCCATATCGATCAGATCGTAAAACGGTAGTTTGTGGCTTCCGGGGTAATAATGAAGCGGGCCGTTGTCGTCCCGAACATCTTCCAGAGCTACCCAGACTCCGCACATGAACCGCTGCGGAATGGAGTTGAAATGAATGGAATCGGAGTGGGTGCGCTGCTGGGTACCAACCGGGAAATTGAGGGTTTGAAACGGGACCGGTTCGCGTCGGTATAGTAGCCGTAGCATCTCCATAACTTTGGGAGCCGTGGCAATGTGCTGAACTGCCGGAACCGTTTGCCAGGCATCCTGCTTTCGTGACTCGCCGTTGTAGAGCGGATCTACGCCGGTGAGGGCCGCATTCAGAATCTCGATGTCGATTTCGGGGTCAAAAATAAGGTAACCATCCTCGGCATAGCGGTGCATCTGCTCGGTTAGTATAGGGTCGAGATTGGCCTGCTGAAGTTCTTTTTCAAAAAAGGGCGATTCGATCCAGGGAAGGTTAGGGGAAAATGTTGCCGACATATAAGTAGAGAATAGGCTGAGATTGCGTAGCAAAGCTATTGAAAAGCTGATAATGAATGCGTAGCGATAGCTATTTGTTTCACTATACCTGAATGGAGATATTTGCGCTCCCTAATTGAAATCTCCTCCCGAATGACGTCCCCGTTTCTGCTTGCCGTACTGCTTTCACTGCCCTTTGCCGGGTTTTTAGCGGTATGGACGTCGAATGAGCAGATAGCGGGTAAACTGGCTGTTGGATTGACGGGTGCGGGGCTGTTGCTGTCGGGCTGGCTGCTGCTGGCAAACCAGTCCATTACCCTGCAAAGCACCTGGGCCACGCTGTCGGGCGTATCGTTTGCCATTACGTTCCGGCTCGACGGGCTGGCCGCGCTCATGCTGGTGCTGGTGCATTTTGTAGCTTTACTGGTACAGGTCTACTCGCTGTCGTACATGCACGATGAAACCCGTCTCGCCCGCTATTTCGCTTATCTCCAACTCTTTGTAGGTGCCATGCTTGGTATTTTACTGGCCGGGAACCTGCTGGTACTGTACGCATTCTGGGAGCTGGTTGGGCTGGCGTCGTACCTGCTCATTGGCTTCTACGCCGACCGGCCCGCTGCCAGCCAGGCGGCTAAAAAAGCATTTCTGATGAACCGTGTGGGCGATATAGGTTTATTGCTCGGTATCTTTCTGACGTATTATTATTTCGACACGCTCGATTTTATTGAATTGTCGGGTACTGGTGCCTTTGCCGTGCCGCCAACGGTGGTGGGGCTGTGTTTGTTTATGGGCTGCGTGGGTAAGTCGGCGCAGTTTCCGCTGCTGACCTGGTTACCCGACGCTATGGAAGGTCCCACCCCCGTGTCGGCGTTACTGCACGCGGCCACGATGGTAGCCGCCGGGGTATTTCTGCTGGCCCGCATTCATCCGCTGCTCTCACCCAATGCACTAATTGTCATTACACTCACTGGTACTATTACAACGCTGTGGGGTGGGTACTCAGCCCTGTTTCAGACCGATATCAAAAGGGTGCTGGCCTTCTCAACCGTCTCGCAACTGGGGCTGATGGTGGCCGCGATGGGAATGGGCAACGTAGGCGGTGCTATGTTTCACCTGCTGACCCACGCGTTTTTCAAGGCCGGTCTGTTTCTCAGCGCGGGGTCGGTTATCCATGCCGTGCATACGCAGAACATGAACCAGATGGGGGGGCTGCGCCGGGCCATACCGATTACGTTTGTCAGCTACACCATTTGCGCGGCTGCCCTGACGGGCGTTCCACTGTTGTCAGGGTTTCTGTCGAAAGAAGCGATACTGGGCGGAGCGTTCGGCTGGTCGGTGGTATCGGCAACAGTTCCATTTGCAGGGATACTGGTACGGGTAGTGCCGGTATTGCTGCTGCTGTCGTCCGGGCTGACGGCGGTCTATATGGCCCGGCAGTGGCGGCTGGTTTTCTTTGGCACGTACCGTAGCGAAACAACTCCACTGCCGGCAGTTCACGAACCCAGCTGGCTTATGCGGGGGCCGGTGCTACTGTTGGCTGTGTTGTCGGTGGCGGTTTGGTTCTCACTTAATCCGTTCACCTTTGCCGATAGCTGGGTGTTTGCCTTCCTGCCTGCGCCCGTCCAGACACACCTCGTCTGGCTGGCTCCGTTGTCTATTGCGCTGGTACTGGTGGGCGGTTTGCTGGGTTTCCGGCTGCCCGAATCCAACCCATCGCGCTGGTTCGTGCGGCTTTCGGTACAGTACGGCTTTTTAGATGTCTTCTACCAGAAAATTATCATCAGCCCATCGCTCCGGCTCGCAGCCCTGCTCAACCGTGCTGATCAGCGCATAATAGACGGCGCCGTTAATGGCGTGGGTATATCGGGTGTGGTGCTGGCGCATCTGACAAGCGGTTTCGACCGGTACGTTGTCGATGGTGCGGTGAATGGCGCGGCCTGGCTGGCGGGTCGGCTGGGCTGGCTGACGCGCCGGGTGCAGAACGGACAGGTACAGTCTTACATTACTGCTGCCGTAGTTGGGCTACTGATCCTGCTCTGGTGGATTTTATGAAACGAACATGCTGTCACTCCTCATATTCTTACCCCTGCTCGGCTCGCTCGTCGTTGCCCTGCTACCTCAAAAACAAACAGCCTGGTTTCGCTGGATTGCCCTGGTCGTAACGCTGGCTGACGTGGTACTGGCGGGCCTGGTCTGTGCTCGGTTTATTTCGGCAGAGAGTGGCTATCAGCTACTCGAACAGGCCGACTGGATTACGCTTCCGCTGGGGCGGCTGGGCGTAGCCTCTATCGACTACCTCGTGGGTGTCGATGGCATCAGCCTGCCGCTCGTGGGGCTATCGGCAGTGGTGATGCTGGTGGGCGTGGTATCGTCGTGGCACAACACCGACCGAAACCGGGCTTATTTCGCGCTGTATCTGCTACTGACGGGTACTGTCATGGGCTGTTTTCTGGCCCTCGACTTCTTCCTGTTCTTTCTGTTTTTTGAGTTCATGCTCCTGCCCATGTATTTTCTCATCGGGTTGTGGGGCGGGCCGCGCCGGGAGTACGCATCCATCAAGTTTTTTCTCTACACGCTGTTTGGTTCGCTGCTGATTTTGCTTGTCATGATTGGTCTTTACCTGTCCGTTATTGACCCGGTTAGCACGGCGGTGATGGCCGGTTTCGCAACGGAGCCCGGAGCAGTTACGCCCGACATGATCCGGCTGGTGCAGCAACACCTACAGGCGGGGCAGCTCGATCCGGCACAGCTTGTACATACGTTCGATATGCGGTACCTGGCCGATGGCCGAAACTATTTATCCCATGCGTTCCTGAATCCTGCCACTGAGCCGATGGTGCTGGGGCTACCCGCCCGGATGCTGGCGTTTTGGGTTATTTTCATCGGGTTTGCCATTAAACTGCCTATTGTGCCGCTGCATACGTGGCTGCCCGATGCGCACGTGGAGGCTCCAACGGCCATTTCGGTGGTGCTGGCTGGGGTGCTGCTCAAAATTGGCGGCTACGGTTTTCTGCGGATCGTCTGGAATTTCTTCCCCGATGGTGCTGCCCAATACGCGCCCGTTCTGGGCGCGCTGGGCGTTCTGAGCATTGTCTATGGTGGGCTGAATGCGCTGGCGCAGATGGATCTCAAAAAGATGATTGCCTATTCATCCGTCTCGCATATGGGTTTTGTACTGCTCGGCATGGCGTCGCTCACGGCGGAGGGAATTAACGGGGCCGTGTATCAGATGGTGAGCCACGGGCTGTTGAGTGCCATGCTGTTTCTGCTGACGGGCGTTCTGTATGACCGTACCCACGACCGGCGTATCGACTCGTACCGGGGGCTGATGACGCCCATGCCGCAGTTCACCATCCTGACGGCTATTGCGTTTTTCGGTTCGCTGGGATTGCCGGGTTTTTCGGGTTTTGTGGGCGAGTTATTCACGCTCATGGGCAGCTTCGAGTCGGGCTGGTTGCCGGGCTGGCTCACGGCGGTGGGTACGCTGGGTATTTTGCTGGCAGCCGCGTATTTCCTCTGGACGTTGCAACGCATGTTCTTCGGACCGGCGTGGATTCGCCCCATCTGGACCCGGCATGACACTACCATTTCATTGACCGACCTGACCCGTCGGGAGAAGTTGCTGCTGATACCGCTGGCCATATCGACGCTGGTATTGGGCCTGTTTCCCAACCTGATTTTCGATCTGACGGGTGCCACTGTTGGGCAATGGCTGGAGCGATTCCGGGTGTAAAGCAAAGGTGTTCACATCTCGTATGGACTATCTCCAAGAAATTAATATAATATATTGCGAATATCAATATCCGACAAATAAAAATTAGGTAAAAGACTTTTGGGCAAGTTTTTAATGCGTAATATCGTAAAAAAAACAACGCCTTATGTCATCTTCCCTTACTCGTCGTGACTGGCTGCGTGCCAGTGGATTACTCACCGCCGGACTCTCGGCAGGTATGCGCATTGCTAAAGCTGATGCACCAATGTCGGTTGGTCAGTCGGTATTCGTCGATGAATTTGCGGCCCTCGGCACCCCGCCTGAAACCATGCCCGCCATGCGGGCGCGGCTGCTGGCCAACGAAAACCCGCTCGGTATTGCCCAAAGCGCGAAAGACGCCATTGTAAAAGCGATGGAAAGAGGTAATCGCTACGCCTGGAGTGAGTTTGGTCAATTGAAAGACCTGCTTGCTGCCGACGAACTCGTTACGGCCAGCAACATTATGATGTCGCCCGGCTCCTCGGATATTCTGATGGCGGCTGCGGATCACTACGCCAAAGAAGGGGGGACCATTTTGACCAGTGTACTGACGTACGACGATTTGCTGCGCCGGGCGGCTGGGCAGGGGGCCAAAATCAAGGCATTGCCCATGACCAAAGATTACAAGTACGATCTGCCCGCTATCAAAGCGGCTATTACGCCCGATGTAAAGCTGATTTATATCGTCAATCCCAACAACCCCACGGGCACCATTATCCCAGCGGCTGAGCTGGAAGCCCTCTGCCGGGAGGTGTCATCGAAGGTGCCGGTCTTCATCGACGAAGCTTATATTGACTTCTACGAGCCCGCCGACCGGCCCAAACTCGGTAAAGTCGTGGCTGATGGAAACAACGTCATTCTGGCCCGGACATTCTCCAAGATTCACGGGTTTGCAGGTCTGCGGCTCGGTTACGCCATTGCCCAGCCCGACACGCTGAAACTGCTGAAACCCTATACCAACGGCGATAGTGCCGTGAGTATCACGACGCTCATGGCTGGCATCGCGTCGTACAAAGACAAAGAGTGGCAAAACCACTGCCGCGCCGAAAACGCCAAAGCCCGCGAGTACACTGCCAAAGCGCTGGCTGGTATGGGGTACGAGGTGATTCCGTCGAGTACCAATTTTATGCTGTTCCCGATTCGGATGAAAACGGCATCGTTCCAGCAAAAGATGATGGCCGACGGTATTGGTATCCAGACCCGCGAGCTCGATGGGCAACCCTACTGCCGCGTAAGTGTCGGCACGATGGACGAAATGAAAATGTTCATCGACAGCTTTAAGAAAGTTGTGGGATAGGGGACTATGACTCGTCGCGATTTTATTAACCAGACCTCGGCCAGTTATGCGGGGCT
>JACMPG010000019.1 GCA_014377625.1 Spirosoma sp. | reverse complement strand
GAGCAATTAACGGTGCTGCAAGGTTACCTCGGCGCATCGTCGGAAACCGGTCACGTCCGGGTATACAGTGACGAGAGTCTGAACAACTTCGTGGAAGTACCCGACGACGCTGTTGTTCATGCGGTAAAAATGACCCCGGCAGAGTCGTCGCTGGGGGGAAGCAAACTGTGGCTTCGCACCGATGCCGTGGTTACCTACGGCGACCCCAAAGCCGCCAATCGCCCCAGGACAACGTTCCTGGAGGGTGACCTCATGCAGCAGTACGGGGCCACCGCGCAGTCCAGCGCGGGCCAGATGGGTGGCTTCATGGACGCCCAGCCTGACCCCACGGCGCAGGGTGGTCAGTTTATGGCTACGGTACCCATCAACCTGTGCATTACACCGGCTCAGTCCATCGCCTGTGCCAGCCGCATCTGCACCATCGTGACTCAGCCACCCGTATGTTTTGTTCCACGAACCCGGTTCAACATCTCGCAGTGCTTCATCAGAACCTGTGCACCGGTATTCTGTGGAGGCATTACCCGCCCGATCTTCTGCCCGCCTACGTGCTTCGGCGCAACCCGGTTTACGCCCAGTCTCGGTTGTCCGTCGTTTGCGGGTTGCCCGTCGCTTGCCTGTACCATCGGTAATCCCGGCGGGCCGGTAATTCAGCCCGGCCAGAGGGGCTTCATGGGCCAGCCCGACACCAGCCAGATGGGTGGCTACTACGGCGCGTTCAATCCGTACATGTGATTGTTGATTCAGGGCTGGATAATGCACTCGTGTTATCCAGCCTTTTCATTTTTACCCCTTCTCCCCGCAACCATGCTGCTGACTGGCTTCAACATCGCCCACTACCTGCTGGATAAAGGCCATTTGCCGGTCGACGCGCTGCTCGATGGTACCTTTACCGCCCACCAGACCTCCAGCCGCAATACCAGCTATCTCATCAATCAGGGGCAGCCCAATGCACTCTTTGTGAAGCAGGTACCCACGTACGAGACCGACAAAACCGATACCCTCCGGACCGAAGCCACCTGTTACTGGCTCGCCAACCATGAAACCGATTACGCCGGACTGCGGGCGTTTCTGCCCCGCTACGTCGACTTCGACGCCCAGCACCACATTCTGCTGACCGAAGCCGTGGACGATGCCCTGAGTCTGAACGATTTTTACCTGCGCCACAAAACCTTTCCGCCCGCCCTGGCCACGCAGCAGGCCGAACTGCTCAGCACCTTTCACCAGACCCTTTCGAAACGGGTGCAGGACGGGCCAAGCATGCGGCTGTTTCGGCGGCAGCTACCCACCATCTTTCTGTGGAGTGCCGCAGGCTTTGCCAGCTATGGCTCCCGGCAAAGCGAGGCTGAACAGCAGATGATCCGGCTCATCACCCAAAATGAAACGTATGTGAAGCTACTGGCGGCTGTTCGGGAGCAGTGGCAGGCCACCAGTCTGATTCATGGTGATGTGAAACCAGCCAATTTTCTAATCAATGCCGACTGCCTGCAAACCAATCAGTATGACCTGCGGCTCATCGACTGGGAAACCGCCGACGTGGGTGACCCCTGCTGGGATGCGGCTGCCGTGTTCCAAAGTTATTTGTTCTACTGGGTCATGCACGAGCCACTACCGGGTCAGACCGCACTTCCCACAGCCGGGTTTTCGCTCGACGCCATGCAGCCTACCATGCGGCAGTTCTGGCAAACCTACGCCGGACTCATGCCCTGGACCGCCGACGAAGCCCGGGCAAATCTGCGCAAAACGGTGGGCTACTGCGCCCTGAAACTGATTCATACCTGCTACGAAAGTATTAAGCAGGCACCAGCCATGACCCCACACACGGCCCGGCTGCTCCAACTGAGTCTGAACCTGCTCCGCACACCCGACGAAGCCATCCGCACCGTCCTGAACCTTTCCTGACGCCATGAACAACCTGTATCAACAGCAACTGGATCACATCCTTACCGGGCTGCACATTGACCCGGTCCATGCCCGGATTACGCTCCGCGCCGATGGTGTCGAGGCACCTTACCAGCCCGACACGCTGCGCCCGACGCTCACCAGCCTGCTCTACCAGTACTTTTACTGCGCCACCGAAGCTACTCCCGCTACCTCTGACCCGACCGATACGGCTTTTGCCGACGAACTAAGCCGCCACAACCGGGCTATCGAGCGGTTTGACCCCGCCTGGACGGTCGACAGCATTGATACGGCGGGGCTGGTTTATGCCACCAAGGGCAACGATCGGCAGGTGCTTTATGCGGGTGAGTTCATCAATGAGCAACCCAAACGCGGCCCTGTGCAACCCGGCGACACCCTGCGGCTGTGGCAACCCACCGGTCAGCGCGACCGGCAGAGCGGCTTTTACTTTGTGTTTGGCCAGACGCCCGATACCGGGTCGGTGGTGCTGCAGACCCGCCTGTATTTTCACGCCCGTCCTGCCGGTAGTTTGCTGTTGGTGCAGTGGGTATCGCAGACGCTGAACGCGTACCGGGTGCCGTTTCAGTTCAAGTGCCTGGACCACCCCGATCTCTATGGCCGCTGCGACTCGGCGGTGCTGTACGTGCAGAAGCCCCACCTGATGCTCGTTTTTGCCCTGCTGGCCGATGCCCTGCCCGCGCTCAGCCCACACCTGCTCCCCGCCGTGCCGCTATTTACTCGCCCGCTGGTACCGGGCGTGGCCTTTGCCGAAAGTCCGCCCAACCCGAACGAGAGTTTTGGTACGAGCCGTTGCAGTCTCATTGCCGAGGGCATCGCCAATGCCGTACTGGCCGGAAAACCGGCCGATGCCTGGGCGGCCAGCGTCGAGGCCGTGTTTGCGCAAATCGGCCTGTTGCTCCAGCACCCCTACCGTAACCCCGTTCTACCAGCTGGCAGCACGGGCTACCCCTATCAATTTCCTGACTATTCGCTAAACTAACCCGCATGGAAACGCTGACCCTCCCCACGTCCCCCCTGACAATGACCCGCACCGACCCCTTCCTGGCGACGGCCGTTGCCATTGGGCGGCTGCTCTGCCGCGATGCCATCTGGCATGGTTCGCGCTGTAACTTCCTGACTTCGACCAGCGACCCGGCGTTTACCTATCCGCGTCCGTATTTTAAATCGCTCGAAGCTGATTTTTACGGAGGTTCGGCGGGAGTGGGCTTTTTTCTGGGCGCCCTCTACGACGCCACCCACGACCGGCTGGTGCGCCAGACGGCCCTCGGTACCCTGCGCAACGCCCTCGCCACCGCCCGGCGTATTCCCGGCGGGGCCGCACTGGGGTTCTTTTCGGGCTGGACGGGCGTGGCCTTTGCGGCTATCCGCGCCGGAAGCTGGCTGCACGACGATGCCGTAACGGACCAGGGCTACCAGTTGCTGCACGAGGTACTGACGCTCGATCCGATGGACCTCGGCATTGACGTGATCGACGGGGCTGCCGGTGTTATTCCAGCGCTGATTCATCTGGAGCGTGACCGCCCCTCACCCGCGCTGCGGGCATTCGTGGTCCGGCTGGCCGATGGCCTGGTTAGTCGGGCCGAGCCGTCGGCGGAGGGGTGTTCGTGGAATACGCTGCCTGGGTCGGGCCACCGCCATCTTACGGGGCTGGCCCACGGCACATCAGGCATTGCCAACGCGTTACTCGATGCCTACGCGCTGACGGGTACCGAAGCGTACCGGACCACTGCCTGCGAAGGGTTTGCTTACGAACGGGCGTTTTTCGATTCACACCAGCAGAACTGGCCCGATTTCAGGATGGAGCAGACAGAATCAGGTCGCGACGGAACAGTCACCGGCCCGGCCTGCTCGTGTGCGTGGTGCCACGGTGCGCCAGGCATTGCACTGGCCCGACTGCATAGCTACGAACTAACCCAGGACACCCGCCTGCGCGCCGAAGCCGAAGCGGGCCTGCAAACTACTGTCCGGCAGACCTGGGCGCAGCAGCCGAATTTCTCGCTCTGCCACGGTCTGGCCGGTAATGCTGATGTACTGCTCGAAGCCGCCGACGTGCTGGGCCAGCCCAACTACCGGGAACAGGCCGCCGACCAGGGTCGGTTTGGTCAGGAGCACTACCAGAAAACGGGTTTATGGACCAATGGCCTCTACAATGACTACCAGCTTCCCGACTTTATGCTGGGCCTGTCAGGTATTGGTTATTTTTACCTGCGCCTGACAGACCCCGCCCGCTATCGGTCGGTGCTGTTACTCCGATAAATGCGCTTTACGGGTCTGGTTCACTGCCCCGACCCGTCGGTTCTGGCCCAGCCTGTAGCAATATTCCCGATAGTCCGGCCACATTTCAGACCTTCCTCGTTGTCGAACCGGTAGTGAATACCGCCGTACAGCCGCGACAAAGCAGCCTCGTCGCCCTGCGCGTTCAGGCTGGCGGCTTCATTGGGAAACAGGTAGGCCAGTACGGCTGCGGCAGCCCCGGAAAAACTCGCGTGGCCCGATGTGTAGCTCGGGAAATTCGGGATGCCGGTGGCCGTTTTAATTTGCGGGTCCATCTGCGACGGTCGAGGTACGAAATACAGGTACTTGGCCCGCCAGCAGATTGTACCGGCATCCTGCATGGCGCGGTTCAGCAACGCGTAGGTGCGGGCAGTGCGCAGCTCATTCTGCCCATACTGCCGCACCAGGTCTTCGGCAGTGCGGTTCCAGTGGCCGGGGGGCGTGTAGGTACCAGCCCCATCGCCCCAGAAATCAGCAATGCGCCATTGTTCGCGAGTACGGCTGTCGGAAATGGTGCGTACTTCGGCCAGGTCGCGCTGAAACTGCGCCGAGGTGGTGGCGGGGGGCGGGCCAGGCATCGTGCGCAACACCGCTACCGAGTCGAACCAGATTTTTACGTTGCCCGCCAGCGGCAGCATCGGGGGTCGGGACGGAATCTCCAGACTCGTCCATTTTACATCGAAAGGTGCGTTGGTCCGCAGCGCAGACCACGTATTGTTCGGGTCGCGGGCCAGCGAAAACCGGTCGGTGCGAGCGTAGGCAATAACTTTAGGGGCCACAGCCATCGCGATGGTTTCGCCAGCCACAACGTCCGACGGCACGCAGGCACCGGTCAGTACGCGGCTTTTCTTGTGTTCGGCAGCTTTGGCTTTGAGCCAGGCGGTTTCGTTCGGAAAGAAAAACGCCAGCAACTGACACGATGCTTCGGCCACTGCCGCATCTTCCGACGGGTACGACGGTACGTTCAGTACCGGCACCCGCGCCAGAATGCCCTGATCCTCCAGCGACGGGCGTTTATATTGAAACTTGGCCCGCCACGAAACCACCAGCGCATCATACTGCGCCACACTCAGCAGCGCGTACAGCCGGGCCGCGTAGGGCGGGTTGGCAAACGGGTTACTGGCATCGAAGGGAGCAAATGTTCCGGTGCTTTCATTGTAGGCGGGTGCCACGTTGTATTTGGCTACCAGTAGCCGGGCGATCTGATTCCAGCGCAAAACGCCCCCCGCCCCCCAGTAATTAACGGCCGTGTTTTCTTCCGGTGTGGCACTCAGCAGCCCGGCTTTCACCGCAGTTAGTTCGGCCTGATACGCTGCCGACGTAACCGCAGCCGGTGGCGGCACGGCAATATCAGCCGCCGAGTTCAGCACAACTGTTCTCCAGCTACCACCGTTGGCATCGGTACTGGTGGGTGTTACAAACGGCAGAATTCCCTCGTCAATGACAGTCTCTTTACAAGCCGTAGCGAGGGTTAATAACGTGATGATAAGGAGTATGTATTTCATGGTTGATGTTTATGTAGATTGAATCGCATCGGCGCACCGACTCTTGTCCGCCCTATTACATTAGATTCCAATTACAATGCCGCCACTAACGCGCGTGGCTTTGCCGACGTTGCGCCCGTCGAGGGTGGTGCTGTAATTGGCGGTGATGCCAAATTTTTTGATCAACGGAACGTAGAGCGTAGCCCCGGCGCGGGTGAACCCAATGGCGTTGGTGGGAAACGGAATGCCGGGACCAATGTCGGTTCCGGTGTTAAAGGGCGTCTGCCGCTGTACCCAGCCATCGACGTAAAAATACTTCGTGGCAAAGCCCGACCGGATAACCAGATCGGTTACGTCCGGTACGTTCACTTTCGAGCCGCTGTTGGGGTTCAGGTTGTTTGGGTCGCCGGGGTCGTAATAATTGACGAAACGATCGAGTTTTACGGTACTGCGCCGGATGTAGCCGTATTGGCCGGTCAGGAAAAACGCACCCGCCTTGAGGTGCAGCAGCGTGCGCCCATCGAGGTTTTTGGAGCCGTGTCCAATCGCGACCGGCGAGTCGATGACGTAGTTCTGCATCGGGATCGAATACCCCAGGGCGAAGAGCCACGACAGCCGCGCTTTGCCGATTTTATAGTCGAACGCTTCCCAGCGCAGGGCCGCCGAAACATCCTGAAATCCTTCCTGTTTCTGCCAGTAACCCGCGCTGGCATCGGCCCGGATATAGGTAGCATTCACGATCAGGTCGAGGTCATAATCCAGCCCATAACTGGCGTAGGCGCTCAGTGACTGCGTGGTGATGGTACCGAGATTGCTGTTTTTGACTTCGCGGGTGCCCACATAGTATGTATCGAAGGCTTCCTGCGATGCGGTGAGGGCCAGGCTGCCTTTGCGCTTGCCTTTCATAAAGCCATCGACCAGCCCCTGCGCGTAAGTAGTCTGAAGGCCGGAAAGCAGCAGACAGGTAAAAAAGTAAATGAGATAGTGCATAGCAACGGGTTGATTTTGCAAAACTAACGCCCTGATACAGGCATTAGTCGGTTCAGACTGTTTTCTGAGTGAAGGGTGGGGTTGAGCCGAGCAGCGACGGCTTTGGTGCGGGGTAAACGGCCACCGGCACCGTAGCCGCACCGCAGAACGTATCCATAGACGATAAGCCAACAGCGACAAGGCGCGTCGGGCGTAAAATCCGGGATAATTCAGTACAGCAAAAGGAGGACTTTCTTAGGCCCGGGGCGGGGGCGAATGCACGGGCAACGCGCGGGCCGACAGCACGAACAAGCCGCCGGGAATACGGACGGTCTCGCCCCTGCCGGGGGAGTGGAAGGTAAATGCCAGCCGGGAAACCGGTGGATATTCTTTGAGCAGCAACTTTAGTAATTGACTCCCTTTCTGGTGTGACTCACTGGCTCCCGTTATATTATTCTCCAGAAACGAAAGCAAGTCATCCGACCAGAACAGGTGTTTTTTAGCTCCCATGGCGATAACGAACAGCTTATCGGCGCGGGTTTCAACGCTGACTACGTCGTAGTAACTCCCTCGGTAGCTGAATCCTCCTTCGGTGATTTGGGACAGCTTGCGGCTATCGACCTGATTGGCCAGTGGAATCTCAAATTCAACCAGACTGTCGACCGTGCGGTACACCACGAGTTGCTCCGAAAGGTCACGCTCGGCCTGCCACCACGCTCCTACCGCCACCAGCACAGTGGCCAGGGTGTGATAAGCGAGCAGAGCAAACAAACCAACCGAGAGGATTTTTTTCACGCGTGTAACCGAAAATAAAGTCCACAAAAATACCACAAATCCAGCAATAAATCAGGCGTATCTGCCACCGTCCTTATCCCGTTCCAGACTACTACAATCTAAACCCATAGCTTTGTACCGATCCTGTTTATGCAGGCGGAGACTTTACTGACCCGCATGTGCAGAGTTAGTTTCTAAAGCGAATCTACACCGGCGGGTTGGGTAAAGTTTACCAACAGAAAAAGAACGCCCATTGTGAGTATGCCCAGTAAAAAAGAGGTTGGATTGATGGAAAATATGGTTGTTTTCATGCGTGATAGGTTAGTTTGTCTGACCAGAATAAGTTCAGGAGTCAAAATACGGCAAAATAGTTGTCCCGGTCATTCTCTTTTTAGTACCCCGGCGTGGCTACTCCTGGCTGCGTTAGTAGCAGGCACCAGTTGCTCAGGCGACAAAAAAACGGCCCAAACCAACCAGCCCGATTCGGTGCGTGCTGCGGGCAAAACCGGAGCCCTCGAAGAGATCGCACCAGACAGCACCCGCCCGGTTGCGTCTGGGAAAGACCCGGCTGAGCTAACCACCTGGACTTATGAAAACCGGGTCGAAGCAGTTGATGAATCCGTTACACACCGGGCCTCTCTGACCTCCCCTACCCGGCTTCAGTTTGGCTTTCCCTACGCCGGTGGTTCAACGGTTAGGCTGGGCCTTCGGGAGCGGGACAACGACGCGCTGGTTTCGCTGCACGTATCGAACGGGGTCTTTAATAAAAGCTTTCAGGGGGGTAGCGTTCAGATTAGGTTCGACGCCGGGCCACCAGTTACATACCGCTATTCAGCCGCTGAAAATGGCAGTGCTACAATCATTTTTCTGGATCAGCCCGACGCCATCGTCCGAAAGTTGAAATCGTCCCGTACCATCGTCGTTGACCTCGACTTTTATAATCAGGGCAACCGGCAGTGTACATTTCGCACCGCTGGCCTGCGCTGGCCGTACTGACGGGGTTGTCCACACTGGTCTGAAACCGTACTTTAGTAGCATAAAACCCCCTTTTCATCTCCCTGACTACTGTGAAAAACCTCGTTATTTTCCTTACGCTCCTCATTGGTTTTGGCTCGTTCAAAGCAGACACGATTGCCTGGACAGCCCTCGGCGACTCAATCACGTATCTGAACGATCACCCGGACGAGACCGGCAACCGGGTTTCCCAGGGCTACATGACCCGTGTCATTGAAAAGCTCCCCAACATCCATTATATCAATCAGGGGCATAATGGGTGGACTGCCGTTAAGATTGCGCAGGAAATAGAGACGCTGGGCCTGGTCAAATCCGATGTGTATTCGATCTTTCTGGGCACCAACGACTGGTGGGGCGGCAAACCGCTGGGTCGTTTGGCAGACTACCGGAACAGAACCGGCAGCGGCACGGTGAACGGCTCGTTCCGCATCATCATCGACAAACTCCGCAGCCTGAACCCCACAGCCCGGATTATTCTGATTACGCCCATGCAGCGGGGGGATTTTGTCTATCTGACCAACTTCAAAAACAACGCATCTGGGTCGTATAAACCGAAAAACGGGCAGACGCTCGAATCCTTCGCTCAGGCCATCGACTCCATTGGCCGTTTTGAGCAGCTTCCAGTAATCGACCTTTACCACACCAAAAGTCTGGCAGTCAAAAAGCTGGTGAAGTTCAAACGCCTGAAAGACCCGCAAACGGGCGCGTACCATAACTACCCCTACCCGACCTATACCACCATCCCCTTTACCCCCGAAACCGACGAATACCCCTACCCACCCGATGCCATCAACATGACCTACGACGGCCTGCACCCATCAAACAAGGGCAACGCGGTTATCAGTAAGCAGTTGGTGAAGGTGATGAAAGGGTATTTAGTGGGTAGAAAATACTTATAAGCTATCCATCGATAAGGAAGACCTCTGCGCCTTTGCGGTAAAAAAAAATGCTCCTACGACTCATCCTTTGCCTGCTCATTTCGACGGCCTCCGTTGCTCAAACACCCGACTGGACTAACCGCTACTGGCCCGCCCGCTGGATTCTCCACCCAACCGGCCCGGCGAAGCAGTACGGCGTGTTTCACTTCCGAAAAACCATTACGCTGCCCGCCAAACCCACCCGCTTTGTGGTCCACGTGTCGGGCGATAACCGCTACCGGCTGTTTGTGAACGGTAAAGCCGTGGGTAGCGGCCCGGCCCAAAGCGATCCGCAACACTGGAACTACGAAACCTACGACCTCGCCCCGTTTCTGCAATCCGGCAAAAACGTACTAGCCGCGCAGGTGTACAACATGGGTGAGGGATCGCCCGTGGCGCAGATGTCGTGGCAAACGGGGTTTCTGATGCAGGGCGATACCGATGCCGAGAAGGTGGTCAATACTGACCAGAGCTGGAAAGTCTATCAGAATCCGGCTTATTCGCCCATTGTGAACGACAACGCCAAGCTCCGTACCTATATCGTCATTGGCGACGGCGACCGGGTCGATGCGGCTAAGTATCCGTGGGGCTGGGAGCAGCCAAACTTCGCCGACAGTACGTGGCTGGCGGCTAAACCCTACGGCTACCCCACCAAACCGCGCGGCTTTGGCACCGATGGCAACTGGAGTCTGATACCACGATCCATACCACCAATGGCCGAACGAACCGAGCGGCTCGCTACGGTGCGCCGGGTGGAAAACGGCACCATGAACCCGGCATTTTTAGGGGGAGAATCGCCCGTCACGATTCCGGCGAAAGTTAAAGCCGTGTTTCTACTGGATAATGGCGTCCTCACCAACGCCTATCCCGAACTAACCGTCCGGGGCGGCAAAGGAGCCGTTATTACGCTGGCTTATGCCGAAGCGCTGACCGACAGTAGTGGCCGTAAAGGCAACCGAAATGACGTGACCGGGCGGGTGCTGCGCGGTTTTGAAGATCAGTTCATTGCCGATGGCAGCGGTAAACGTACCTTCCGCCCGCTCTGGTTCAGGACGTATCGCTACCTGCAACTAACGGTGCAGACCAAAGGCGAACCGCTTGTTTTAGATGATTTAGTGGGGCAGTTTACGGGCTATCCGTTCGAGCAGAAAGGCCAGTTTTCGACGAGCGACACGACCCTGCATGACATCTGGAACGTAGGCTGGCGCACGGCCCAACTCTGCGCGGGCGATACGTATTACGACTGCCCCTACTACGAACGGCTGCAATACGTGGGCGATACGCGGGTGCAGTCGCTGATATCGCTCTATGTAGCGGGCGACGACCGGCTGATGCGCAACGCCATTCAACAGTACGACCACAGCCGGTTCAGCGACGGGCTGACGCAGAGTCGATTTCCGTCGTCTGATTTTCAGGTTATCCCGACGTTTTCGCTCTGGTGGGTCTGTATGGTACACGATTACTGGATGCACCGCTCCGACGATGCGTTCGTAAAGCAGTTTCTGCCCGGCATTCTCGACGTGCTGCGCTGGCACGAAACCCGGCTTACCAAAGACAACCTGAACGGCCCGCTGCCCTGGTGGAACTTCGTAGACTGGGCCAGCTGGCCAAACGCCAACAACGAAATTGCGGGTGGCGTACCCACCGGCGCGCGGAGCGGTGGCTCGGCTATTCTGACACTGCAACAGGCATACACGTATTTCCGGGCGGCTGATTTGCTGGGTCATTTTGGTCGGAACGAACTCGCCGAACATTACCGCGAACTGGCCCGACAACTCAACAAAGCCGTGTATACGCAATGCTGGGACGCCAGCCGGGGCCTGTTTGCCGATACGCCGGACAAGAAGATATTTAGTCAGCACGCCAACATTCTTGCCGTCCTGACCAACGCCGTACCAGTGGCTCAGCAAACCGTGCTGCTGCAAAAAACAATGGCTGACTCTACCCTGACGCAGGCCACATTCTACTTCAAATTTTACCTGTTCGAGGCCCTGAAGAAAACGGGGCTGGGTAACGAACTCATACCGCAGCTCAAGCCCTGGCGCGACATGCTGGCCCTCGGCCTGACTACCTTCGCCGAACAGCCCGACCCAACCCGCTCGGACTGTCATGCCTGGAGTGCCTCGCCCTTATACGAGTTTCTGAGCACCACCTGCGGCATCCAACCCGCCGAACCCGGCTTCCGCAGCGTCCGTATCGAACCGACTTTTGGCAACCTGACCAGCATAAATGGCACCGTTCCGCACCCGCTGGGCAACATTGTCGTGGCGTTTCAGAAAACGGCCACCGGTGGGCTGACGGGTACTGTTACCCTGCCCGAAAAACTGTCGGGCGTGTTGCACTGGCAGGGGAAAGCCAAGGTGCTGACGGGCGGTAAACAGAGCATTGCCCTGTGAGACCATTCCCTCGATTGGTGGTACGTATAACGTAGGTTTGTGGGCATTACCTAAGTTTTTCTATGGGCAACAGTGGCTTTTGCGTAAGTTTGAGCCACATAAACCGAATCATGTTGACGCGTTCATTCTCCCCTCTTGCGGTGGCCCTTTGCGGTGCCGCCCTGTTTACCTCCGTCCTGAGCGGCTGCCAGTCCAAAGGCTCCGACTCGACCAGTTCCACCACCTCAACCACGGCTATAGCCACCACTGCCAACGGTGCCGTTACCGATACGCCGGTTGCTGACACGGTCAGGGCCAACTCCGCAGCACCCGATCCAACAAGCATTCCGGCCAATAAAGTGGCCGATGCGGCTGCGATTCTGGACCGACCACAGGTGCCAATTCTGTGCTACCACCAGATTCGCGACTGGCGCGGCAGTGACTCCAGAAGTGCCAAAGATTATATCATTCCGGTGGCGTCATTCCGGGAGCAGATGCAGATGCTGGCTGATAGTGGCTACCACACCATCCTGCCCGATCAGCTGTACGCCTACCTGACCACCGGCACGCCCCTGCCGCCCAAACCCGTCATGCTTACATTTGACGATGGCGACCTCGACCAGTACGAAACAGCCCTGCCTATTCTGGATAAACTCGGCTTCAAGGGCGCGTTTTTTATCATGACCGTAGCTATTGGTCGCCACGGGAAGCAACCGTATATGGACAAAGCCCAAATCAAAGACCTGTCGGACCGGGGTCATACCATCGGGGCGCATACGTGGGACCACCACAACGTGAAAAAATACCAGGGTAACGACTGGAAAATTCAGGTCGAAGAGCCAAAAGCCAAGCTCGAAGCCATCACGGGTAAGCCGGTGCGGTATTTTGCGTATCCATTTGGCTTGTGGAGTCCTGCCGTCCTGCCCGAAATCCAGAAGCGTGGCTACGTGGCGGCCTTCTCCCTCGCCGACAAGCGCGACCCCAACATGCCCCTCTATACCGTCCGGCGCATCATTGCGGGCGGGCAGTGGAAAGCATCCACGTTCTACCGCAACATGATCAGCAGCTTCGACAGCAAATAGGCACGGTGCTGAGCGGAACATTAGTGGCACCGGCCATCATGCCCTCAAAAGAAACTCGGCGGTTATCGGTGGTTGATTAACACAAATTAATCAATCGAAAATTATATTTTCACTTCACTTCCTGCAGGTCCACCCTGGGGGATTCAGGACACTCCCAAAACATACTACGCTCTGTATCTGTTTGGTAGTAGAAACAGACACATAAAAGTCTGCTTATACTAACCTTACAAGTATGAAAACTTCATTTTTATCCCTCACGGCTCTGCTCGCTGTCAGCGTATTTTTTACGGCCTGTAGTTCGGAAAAGAAATCCGATACGAAGAATGAAACGACGGTGTCCGAGATGCCCGTCATGACCCGATTTACGGCCACCCTAAACGGAGGTTCCGAAAAACCTGAACCCACCTCATCAGCAGCCACTGGCGAATTTGTCGGTGAACTGAACCCCACAACGCGGGTACTGAGCTATACCGTCACGTATTCGGGGCTTACCCCAACAGCGGGACACATTCACCGTGTCACCAAAGACGATGGTACCGGGCCACCGGATGTTGCCTTCGCTGATCTGGCCTCGCCCATTACCGGCGTAACGGGCGAACTGCCACAAAGTAAGGTCGACAGCATGGCCGCCGGTCATTACTACGTTAACCTGCACACAACCGAGCATCCCGCCGGCGAAATTCGGGGAGACGTGAAGCCGTAGTAGAATTAGTCGATTTGACTCTGTTTTTTTTTAATACGGCGGTTCCTTGCACAGGGATCGCCGTATTTCGTGGTATTCTGGCTTTTACCGGACCCATCGGACGAGGGGATGGGCGAAAAAATGTTCGTACAATCAAAATATTACCTGCTGCGAATACAAAAACGCTCCTTTTGCGTATGTAAATGTACTGCACCCCTGAACAAATAATTCTGGTGTGCGTTAGAAAAAAAAACCCTTTGCATTATCAATCCGTTGCTAAACTGTCTATACAAGCTACCAATCCAATGAAGTATTCCTGTACATTTTTATCTGTTGCCGCCCTGCTTGGTCTGGGCACCCTCCTGACGTCCTGCAACGACCATCAGGCATTTCCTGCCGACGCCAAAATCGAGATTGTTTCGACCCTGAGCGGAGCCGCTGAACGGCCAACTTCTGTCAGTGCAGCGGCTCCCGGCACCTTCGCCGGTACGCCCGACCGGGCCACGCGGGTGCTGAGCTACACCGTTACGTATTCGGGCCTGACGCCAGTAGCAGGCCAACTGCACCGCATTACCTCGGCCAATGGTACCGGACCTGTCGAGACTCGACTGGTCCGGT
>JACMPG010000170.1 GCA_014377625.1 Spirosoma sp. | reverse complement strand
TTTCGACTAACGGAATCAGTTTATCAAATCGTTTTTTGTCGTACCCAGTGGCGGACCTCCATTGCCTCTCTGTTTTGAGGTCGTTAGTTGAAATTTTCATATTTAAATTTACAGAATATTCACAGTCGCAACAAGTCTATTACAATACGAGCGTACTGAACGAGTTTCAGACCGAGAAAGAAGAGATTCAGGAGTCGGTCGATTTTGAGAAGACGCTCAAAAAATACGACCGTGAACCACAGCCTAAAATCACGGACGTGTCGCTCAATGTCGACCTGTATCCGGCTGATCGGGGTTTTCGGGCAACGGGAATCTATAAACTGCAAAACCGTACCGACAAACCGATCAAAACCATTTGCGTGCAGATGTACCCGTCCGATGATCTGCATCTGACCAAACTCACGTTCAGCAAACCGGGTAAACTTGATACGACCTACGCCGAACGCTTTGGTTTCCGACGTTACGCGCTTGCCCAACCCCTGCAACCCGGCGACTCGCTGCAACTGGACTTCGCCGAGAACCGAACCCCGCGCGGATTTTCGGCGGGCGGGGCCAGTAGTTCGATTGTCCCGAACGGCACGTTCATTGACCAGCAGCTTTTCCCGACCCTCGGCTACGATGATAGCTACGAATTATAGGACGATGACGAACGGCGTGAGAAAGGCCTGCCCGAACGTGAACGGATGCGTACCCGTACCGACCCCGTTGGTCTGAAGCAGGGTGCATTGGGCGACGATGCCGACGAAATCAATTTCGCCATTACCGTCAGCACCGACCCCGACCAAACCGCCATTGCGCCCGGCTATTTGCAGCGGACCTGGAAAAAAGCTGATGCGAACGGGCAGTTACGGACGTATTTCAGCTACAAAATGGACCGGCCCATTGCCGATTTCTACGCCATTGTATCGGCGCGGTATGCCATCAAAAAAGAGCTGTACAAACCCCGCGTGGGCAATCCGGTTAGTCTGGAAATCTATTATCACCCCAACCATTCCGTGAACCTCGACCGGATGATGAGCGGCATGAAGGCATCGCTCGATTATTACTCGGCCAATTTCGGAGCCTACCAGTATCGGCAGTTGCGGATTCTGGAGTTCCCCAGCTACCGGGGCTTTGCGCAGTCGTTCGCCAACACCGTTCCGTTTGCCGAGGGTATGGGCTTTACCCAGAAAATCAGCGACGCGCCGGGTAAAATCGACTATGCGTTTTACGTGACCTGCCACGAGATTGCGCATCAGTGGTGGGGGCATCAGGTGGAGTCGGCCAACGTTCAGGGCGGTACGCTGCTCATCGAATCACTGGCGCAGTACAGTGCCCTGATGGTGATGCAAAAGACGTATCCGAAGGAAATGATGCAGAAATTTCTGAAGAACGAACTCGACGATTACCTCGGTGGGCGGGGCTTTGAACGTAAGAAGGAGAAGCCGCTGGCCGAGGTCGAAAACCAGCAGTATATCCACTACAGTAAAGGATCACTGGCCATGTACGCCCTCCAGGACTATATTGGCGAGGCCAACGTAAACCGCGCCCTGCACAATTTCCGCGACAAGTGGAATCTGGACGAACTCGCCAAAAACGGTCGCTACCCTACCTCCGCCGATTTGATTGCCGAGTTCCGCGCCGTCACGCCCGACAGCCTGCAATCGGTCATCACAGACTTGTTCGAGACCATCACACTCTTCGAAAACAAGGTAGATAAAGTAACGGTAAAGCCTGCGGGAAAGGCCTTCGATGTAACGCTGACGGTATCGGCGGCTAAGTTCCGCGCCGATAGTCTGGGCAACGAAACGCCCACGAAACTGAATGATCCGATTTATATCGGCATCTACGGCGAGGGTAAAAATGACCAGGACAAGTTGCTGTTTTACCAGAAATACCGCCTGACTAAACCGAAGCAGACGATCACCGTCCGGGTGAACCAGAAACCCACCCGCGCCGGTATCGACCCGCTCAACGTCCTCGTTGACCGCAACTCTGATGACAATGTGAAGGCGGTGGAGTAGGGAGCAGTCGTACGGTTTCCGTAACCAGTAAGGCCCGATCGCCATCACGACCGGGCCTTACTGGTTAATGCACTACCTCACCGAATGACTTACTGCTTATCCCAGTATACGCGGGTGTCCAGATTGTCGGCACCCTGGCGGGTAACCGCTTCCTGCCGGTTGGCGGTGTTGACCGCAATCTCGGAGTCGGGATAGGACAGGCGATTAATGAAAAGGCCTTTGATTTCCTTACCCGGATACGGATTGGGTGCCAGGGCCGGGAAGCCACTCCGCCGGAAATTGGCGAACGCTTCGGGGCCGTTCAGGAATGACGCTACCCAATACTGCGTGTTGATCTGCTCCAGTGCTTTGGCCGCCGTATAGGGGTTCGCATTTCGATAGGTCGTAATATCGGCCGGGGCAATGGCTGAACCGGCGTCTACTAAGCCCAGTTGCTGCATATGGGCTGTTATGCCCGCGTTGTAGAACGTGGCCGGATCGCCGGTAGTCCAGGTGCGTTGGGCGGCTTCGGCCAGCAGCAACTGGGTCTGGGCGTATGTGACTAAGAACGTCGGCGCATCGAAACGGCCCAGGCGGGTGCGGTCCAACTGCGAGTAATCGTAAAAGCTGGCCAGTCCGTCCCTTTTGGCCTGCGCCGGAATTGTACCGTTGTCGAAGCCGAGCGGCATACCGAGTTGCTTAGCCGGGTCGCGGGTGGCCGCGGCCGCCGTTTGGCCCGACCCACTCGTGGCCCCCACGTAGCGCACGGCAATGGCCATCAGCCGGGGATCGGCATTGGTTTTCAGGTAATCGACAAAGTATTTGGTCAGGTAGTAGTTGGCCGCTTCGGTCGAGTTGAGGGTGTTACCTACCGCACTCTTGTAGTTGCCACCATCGTTGCGGATGAGTAAGTTGTCGGCGTTGCTTTGCATAACTCCACCAGTAACTGCTTTCTGCACCGTACTCTGCGCCAGCGTGGGGTTCACCTTTGAGAGCCGCATACCCACCCGTAGCAGGATCGAGTTGCCCGCTTTCTTCCATTTAGGAATGTCGCCCCCGTAGGTAATTTCGCCCGCTTCGGTAGGTTTGGTGGCATCGAGAGCAGCCGTAGCTTCGGTAAGTTCCTTGATCAGGTCGTCGTAAATGCTCTGCTGCGTATCGTATTTGGGTAGAATGTTGCTGCCGATATACCCCAGACCGGCCTGGCTATACGGAATGTCGCCGTAGGAGTCGGTCAGCACCTGAAACACGTAGGCTTTCCAGATGCGGGCCATGTTGTAGAGGTTGCTGCGCTTGGGGTCGGCTTTGGTCTGATCGATAACGGCCACCAGATACCGGACCACGTTCTGGTAATAGCCCTGCCAAAGCTGAGCGTTTGGCCCCGCTGGCCCCCGGTTATCGATGTTGAAATTGCCCCCGGCCAATACGCCGGAGTTGGGCGAAAACATCTGCTGCACAATGGGTTCTTCAAACACCAGCGTCGATCCCGGAAAGGTGGTGCTGACCATTGCGTTGTTGAAGAGAAATACCGGATTGAGCGACGTAGCCGCCGTGGGGTTGATATTCAGTTGATCGAAGTCTTTATCGCAACTGCTGGCCGCTACCAATAGCAGAACCAGTGATAGAATGAGATGTGTCTTTTTCATGGAATGTAAGGTTTTCAGTAGTCGGTCTTAAAATTTGACGTTCAGGTTAAAACCGATGCTGCGGGTGATGGGCAGCCCCGTTGACTCCAGACCGATCAGGTTGTCGGACGAGAAGCCGAACTGTTCGGGGTCGAGGTTGGGTACCCACTTCTTGAGAATGGCTACGTTGTTAGCCACCGCGCTCAGCCGAATGGCCTTGATAAACAGCGTTTGCGGCAGAAACTTGCCGAAGTCGTAGCCGATGCTGATCTGGCGCAGTTTCCAGAAACCAGCGTCATACACCACCTGCTCGCCCAGACTCTTTGAGCGGCCCACCGAGTAGTAATCCTGCACAAACGCCCGCACGGCGTTGGTTTCACCTTTGTCGTTCACGCCCACACCCACCATCTTGTTGTCGGCGTCGCCCCGGCCCACGAGCGTTTCTTTTTGCAACCCGTGCCGGAACAGGTTCAGGTTGGTACCCGAAATCATTTTGCCGCCCAGCTTAAAGTCGATCAGAAACGACAGGCTAATGCCCTTGTAGTTGACCGTATTGGTAATACCGCCGATGTACCTGGGCAGTGCTGATCCAAACGATATGGGCGCTGCCGTGCGGCTGGGAATGCCATCGCCCCCGTGAATGATGCGCCCCTGCGGGTCGCGGGCGTACCCAAAGCTGTACAACTGGCCCAACTCTTGCCCCACTACCTGCCGCAGATCACCGACAAACACGCCGTTACCCACCACAATCTGTTCGCCGGGGGTGTCGGTCAGGAGTTTGAGGAGCTTCGTTTTGTTATACGAGCCGTTCAGCGTTACGTCCCACGAGAAATTTTTAGTACGAACGGGCGAGAGGTTCAGTAATACCTCAACGCCCCGGTTGCGGCTTTGGCCGTTGTTAATCAGCGTACTGGTATACCCCGACGCATCGGACGACTGCGCCTGCACGATCTGATCGCTGGTTATTTTCTGGTAAACGGCCACGTCTAACCCAACGCGGTTGTTGAACAGTTTCAGTTCCAGCCCAACCTCCGTCTCGGCCACGCGGCTGGGCTTGAGTGTCGAGCTGGGCACCGTGTTCGAGGTGATAAACCCAACGGGCTGGGGTGCCCCGGCGGGATTGGGGAACAGGGCTGCGTTGACACCGTAGAACAGGTTATTGGAATACGGAGCCACGTCGCCATCGCTGCCTACTTCGGCGTAAGCTGCGCGGAGTTTACCAAAGTTTATCCACGTTGGCAGCGCGTTGGTTGCCTGCGAGAACACGAAACTGGCCGTTACCGACGGGTACAAAATGCTGCGGTTGGCCGGGGCCAGCGTCGAGAACCAGTCGTTCCGCACGGTGCCATTCAGGTACAGGAAATCTTTGAAGGAAACTTCAGCCGCGCCGTAGAGCGAGTTTACCCGTCGTTGGCTGAGCCCATAGAGGGGGTCTTTGATGCCGCCGTTCTGCGGGGTATATAAGCCCGGCACAACGAAGTTGGTGACCAGAACGCTGTTCAGGTCGCTTCGGCGGTAGAGCTGGTTGCCCCCCACCGTCAGGTCGATGCCGATGACGCCAAACTTACGGTTGGTCCCAATCAGGAAGTCCGAGTTGATTTCGCGGAACCGGCGCGACTCCTGCACGAAGTTGCCGTTCACAAATCCCGCCGGAGCCGCTGCCAGCGACGCCTGTCCCGTTGGGAAGTTATATTCCTGATCGCGCGACCAGTAATCCTGCCCCACCCGAATCTGGGCGTAGAGCCAGTCGGTTAGGTTGTAGCGGGCCGACACGTTGCCAAACAGCCGGTCGCGCCGGATATTCTCGAACTTGTTGTTGAGGACGAAATACGGATTGGTACGATTCCTGAACCGCGAATACACAAACTCCCCACCCGTTGCAGGGTCAATCTGGTTGGCTTCCAGGACGTCGAGTGGTAGCGAGTTAGCCAGCGTATAAATCACGGTTGGCGTGCTGTTGTCCTGCTGCGCAATCTGGGGCGGGTTTTTGTTGGTCTCGTTAGAGTAGTTGATGGTACCCGTAACGGTCAGTCTCGGCGACAGGTTATAGCTGAAGCCGAGGTTAATGGTTTTGCGGTTAAAGGTGTTGTTCCGCGTAATACCCTTGTTGTCTAAGTTCGACAATGAGAGGTTGAAGCCGCCTTTCTCGCTGCTGGTCGAGAGCGAAATCGAGTTGGTCCAGCTCGACCCGTCGCGATAAAACGTGTTGATGCGGTTGCGGACGGGCGCGTAGGGGAGGGTTATGCCGCCAAACAGCACCTGCGTCTGACCGGAAAACTTCTCGCCGAAACTCCACACGCCCGATGTGGGGTTGGCTGTAGTGGGCCGTACGCCGTACTCACCCTGTCCGTATTCGTACTGAAAATCGGTGTAGTCGAGCGGGTGGTCGGTGGTAAAGTTGGTGTTGTACGTAACGCCGATACCCTGGCTGGTGCCGCGCGTTTTGGTCGTTATCAGGATAGCCCCGTCTTTGGCCCGCGAGCCGTACAGGGCCGCTGCGGTACCGCCTTTCAGCACGGTCATCTGCTCGATGTCGTCGGGGTTGATGCTGCTCAGGCCGTCGCCCCCGTCAGAGTAGTTGGTACCCGTCCGGCTGCCAACGGAATTGTCGCCCCCGGTATTGCCCGTGTTCTGGCCGAAGTTGGTATTGTCAATAGGTACGCCGTTGACCACGATCAGCGGGCTGTTCTGCCCCGAAAACGACGACTGCCCCCGGATACGAATCTTGCTTGTACCGGCGGCTCCCGTGCCGAGGCTGCTGATATTGACCCCGGCAATTTTACCCTGGAGGGCGTTCATGAAGTTTACGGTCCGGTTCGTTGTTACCTGTTCGGGGTTGACAATGGCGGTGGCGTAGCCCAGCCGTTTGGCTTCTTTCTTGATGCCGAGGGCCGTCACAACTACTTCGCCGAGACTCTGCTCCGCTTCCTGCATGGCCACGGTTAGCTGTGTCTGATTGCCGATGGTTACGGTTTGTCCGGCAAAGCCAATGGAGCTGAACACCAGCGTCGCATTGGGCGGTACGTTGAGCGTAAATTCACCTTTTGCATCGGTGGTGGTACCTAACTCGGTATTTCTGACCAGAATGGTCACCCCCGGAATGGGCTGCTTGTCTTTTGTCGACAGAACGACTCCGGTTACCCGGCGGTCCTGCGCCTGTATGACCGTGGCAAGTAACGTGCCCGATAAAATCAGCACCCACAAACTTGTGTAGATAAGTTGTTTCATATCAATGTATTAGAAATGTGTGAGCCAAAATAAGTCAAGTTTATCTTGACTTGATTATATCACCAAAAGTAACAGTAAATTTTTCTCCATTGTACATTCAGGGGTGGGTTGTAATCATTTCATGATAAAAAAAGCCCGACTATTATCCGGGCTTTCTACTCAGGTGAAAATACTATTATACTCAAGCCAGAATCAGCCACTGGTGAGCAGCAGCGCGGCAAGGCAACTAATGAGAATCCGTCGGGAACCTGCGTCTGATATTTATCGGGATTTCCAGTTGTAGTGGCCTGGCTTACTTCAGCGAGTTAATCCAGGCGGCAATCTTCAGCGCGTCGGCTTTGGGTACCTGCGGCATGGCCGCCATTTGTGTATAGTCAGGCCAGTGTTCAGGCTTGGGGTTGTAAATCAGGTCCACGATCTGATCGTTGGTGTACTTCCGCTTGGCTACGTCAACATATGCCGGGCCAACCTGCCGCTTGTTGGTCTGGTGGCAGGCCAGGCACGTGTGTTTGGTCAGCAGACCCTTCACCTCATCATACGTCGGTGCCTTGGCCATCGTTACGGTCTGCCCTTCTATGAGCTTTGGCTTGCCCCCTTCCGTAACTTTCGCGCCTTTTACTGTCTTAGCCGGCGTTATTTTTACGGGTTCGGTTTTGGCCGGTGCGGTTGCCGAACGCGGCCCGGCCGAGTTCGTGGTGCTAACCTCGCTGATGCTCAATTTCTCGCCGGTTGGAATGTTGTTGAGCGTGTAATACGCAATGGGATGCACCAGCGAGTACGACCCTTCCTGCCCCCGCACACCATCAAGTGTAAGCTGGTGGATGTAGTATTTGCGCAGATCGTCCACAATGATCCTGGCCTTCAGGCCATC
>JACMPG010000169.1 GCA_014377625.1 Spirosoma sp. | reverse complement strand
GACGTAAACGTTCTCATGTTTAGCCACAATGTCGGCAATGGCCCGCAGGTCAGCTTCGGTATAAATAGAGCCGGTGGGGTTGTTAGGTGACGCGTACATCACAATGCGGGTGCGGTCAGTAATGGCGGCTTCAAACTGCTCTGGCGTCACCTTGAAATTATTCTCGAACAGGCCATCAACCACCACCGTCTTACCCTCGGCCAGTTTTACCATTTCGGAATAACTAACCCAATAAGGCGAGAAAATAATTACCTCATCGCCGGGGTTGATGAGCGTTTGAATGACGTTAGCCAGCGAGTGCTTGGCTCCCGTTGAGACAACAATGTTCTCGGGTTTCCAGTCGATATTGTTATCACGCTTGAACTTGTCGGCAATGGCTTTGCGCAGATCGGGATAACCAGCCACAGGCGAGTAGCCGTGAAAACCGTCGTCGATGGCTTTTTTGGCGGCTTCGCAGATGTGGGCGGGCGTTTTGAAATCAGGCTCACCCACGCTCAGGCTAATTACTTTGTGACCCTGCGAGGCCAGTTCGCGGGCTTTTTTGGTCATCGCCAGCGTAGATGATTCTTCCAGCGCGTTGATGCGGTCGGCTAACATCATAGTATCAAGCAAAGCAGACATGATATAAGTGGTTTTTTGATAACAGGTTGACTACAAAGGTACAAGTTTAGTCTCGTTCGCTATCGCTCACAGAAGGGGTTGTGACACAGAGATACACAGAGGTTAAAAGAGATTCACAGAGATTTTACCTCAGATTAGCTTTGTCTCTCCCGGGTCTGGACACCCATCCAGCAACTGAACCGTTGTTTTCCCCAGCAATGGATGCACAAAATCCGGGGCGATTTCGGCGAGGGGAACGAGTGTAAAGCGTCGCTGATGCAAATACGGATGCGGCACGGTTAGGCGGCTGGTCTGGATAATTTGCTGATCGTAGTACAGGATGTCAATGTCGATGTACCGCGCTCCCCAATGCTCGTGCCGCACACGGCCCAACTCAGTTTCGATAGCCTGGGTTTGATCCAGCACGGCTTCCGGCCCCAGTGTTGTTTCGAGCAGCAACACCTGATTTAAAAATGCCGGTTGGTCCACAACGCCCCAGGCCGCCGTTTCGTACAGGCGCGACGCCCGCACCACCAGCCCAACGCGTTCCGATAGCAGGTATGCCGCCCGGCCCAGAGTTTGGACACGGTCGCCGAGGTTCGCGCCGAGGAGGAGGAAGGTTTTTGCCAATGATGAATGATGAATGATGAATGATGAAGTGGGTTGACACCAGCAACTTGTGCGGCAGCCCATTCATCGTTCATCATTATTTATAATTTAGGTCAATAGTCCTTTATGGGTTTCACGTCATAATACGCCCGAATTTCTTCCTGAGTGGGCGCTTTGAGCGGACGGACGACGCGGAAACCGACGAACGAGGCCGAGGTAAGCCACCAGTCCGATTTAGGACTTTGCGGGTCCAGCATTTTCCAGGCCGGGGCTGAGGGGGTACGGGCTGCTGACCGAAGCGTTTCCGGGTCATCGTCCCACGAACCACCCCGAACCGAATGCGGGTAGAGCGCGGTTGTGGGCGCGTAAAGTTCTTTTGCGTTACCGCTGGCCACCTGCTTGTAATACGCTTCGACGTACTGGTCCTGCGTCCATTCCATCACATTGCCGTGCATGTCGTACAGGCCGAACGCGTTGGGCTTTTTAGTGCCGATTTTCTTGTAGCTACCGTCGCTATTGCCTTTATACACGGCGTATTGATCCAATAGCTTGGTATCGTTGCCGAACGAGTAGGCAAGCGTCGCGTTTTTATCGTTACCCCGGCAGGCGTATTCCCATTCGGCTTCGGTGGGTAGGCGATAAAACAGGCCGGTCTTGTCGTAAAGCCACGCGCAGAACTTGATGGCCGCATACTGCGTCATATTAATAGCTGGGTAACCCGCCCGGCCCATCCCGAACGACATATCGACGTACGACGGGCTGGGCCGCACGGTAGCGTCAGTTTTGCTTAGGTCGGCCCCGGCGGGGTAGCGGACAGCCATTTCTTTCTCGATGTTCTTGGTCGTGTACAGGTCGTAAATATCCCAGGTCACTTCGTAGCGACCCATCCAGAACGGTTCAATGGTTACGCTATGCTGGGGTGACTCATCGGTTTTATGGCCTTTCTGGTCGGGGGTGCTGCCCATCAGGCCTTTACCGCCCGCAATAGCGACCATCGGGTACGTTTGGTTGCTGCCTGTAATGATTTGAGTATAGGACTTGAAATCCGACGGCGTTTGGGCGAGCGCACTGGCAACTACGCCAATGGTCAGCGCAAACAGGGGTAGGTAATGTTTCGGGCGCATTTGGGGTTTTCTGGTTGTCAGGTAAAAATACGAACGATTTCCTTTATCGTACCTTTGCTATCGCTGAGACAATCCAACCTGTACCGACAAAATGTAAAGCCATGACCATAAAAATTAGTAAAACAGCTACCAAAGAAGAACTCGCGGCTCAGCTCAGGCAGTTGAAACCGGCTAAGAAGCTGGATGTAAGCAAATATGCAGGCAAAGTAAGGTGGGGGCAGGACGCGCTTGACTACCAACGGGAGTTGAGAGATGAGTGAGCCAACTGATCTGAGCGATTTAAACTATTGAATTTGATTCTCTTGCCCGCCCGTTAATTTTAAAACGGGCGACTCTATCGTATATGAATTACCTATCAGCCGAAAATTTAACCAAGACCTACGGCGACCGGACGCTGTTCCGCGACCTGACCTTTGGCATTAGCCGGGGCGACAAAATAGCCATTGTGGGGGCCAACGGCTCCGGCAAAACGACGCTGCTCACCATTCTGGCCGGGGTCATGCCACCCGACGCGGGGCTGGTCAGTCAGCGTAAAGACATTACTATTGGCTACCTCGACCAACAGCCCGAATTCGACAACTCCCTGACCGTCATGCAGGCGGTGCTGGCGGGCGAGAGTGCGCAACTCGACGCCGTACGGGCCTACGAACACGCCCTCGAAACCGACAACCACGACCTGCTGGGTGAGGCCATGAGCGAGATGGAAAAGCTCGAAGCCTGGGATTACGAATCGCAGATACGGCAGATACTGGGCGAGCTGGGCATTCAGGACGTAACGCAGCCCGTCACGTCGCTATCGGGGGGGCAGCGCAAGCGGGTGGCCCTGGCGCGGGTGCTGATACAAAACCCCGATTTACTGATCCTCGATGAGCCAACCAACCACCTCGACCTCGAAGCCATTGAGTACCTCGAAAGCTACCTCACGACTAACAATGGTACGTTGCTGATGGTCTCGCACGACCGGTACTTTCTGGACCGGGTCTGCAACCAGATTGCCGAACTCGACAACGGGCAGCTTTTTACCTACAAAGGCAACTACGCGTATTTTCTGGAGAAGAAAGACGAACGAGAAACGGCAGCCGCGTCTGAACTGGCCAAAGACCGCAACACCTTCCGGCGCGAACTGGACTGGATGCGCCGACAACCCAAAGCGCGGGGCACCAAAGCGCAGTACCGGGTTGACGCGTTTGATGAACTGAAAGAAAAAACCAGCGGCAAAAAGAGCGACGGCGACCTGGACCTGAACCTGCGCATGACCCGGCTCGGCAGCAAAATTCTGGAAGTGGAAAACCTGAGCAAACGTTTCGGCGACAAAGTCCTGCTCGATCATTTCAACTACACGTTCAAACGGTTTGACCGGGTGGGGTTAATCGGCAAGAACGGCATGGGTAAAACTACGCTGATGAATATGCTAACCGGCGAGATGCGCCCCGACTCGGGCAAGATCAGCACGGGTGGTACGGTCAAGTTTGGTTATTACACCCAAACCGAACTGGATTTACCCGAAAATCAGCGCGTCATCGACGTAGTGCAGGATGTGGCCGAGGTGATGAAACTTGCTGATGGCAGCACCGTGTCGGCTACACAACTGCTAAGCCGGTTCCTGTTCGACCGGTCAAAACAATATGACTTCGTGGCCAAGCTAAGCGGGGGCGAAAAACGGCGGCTGCAACTACTACTCGTGCTGGTGCAAAACCCCAACTTCCTGATTCTCGACGAGCCAACCAACGATCTTGATATTACGACGCTGAACGTGCTGGAAGACTTCCTGCTCAGCTTTTCGGGTTGTGTTATGATTGTGACCCACGATCGCTACTTCATGGATCGACTGGTTGACCACGTGTTTGTGCTGGAAGGCGAAGGCAAAGTGCGGGACTACCCCGGTAACTACACCGACTACCGCGAATGGCGGGACAACCAACCGAAGAAATCGCAGAACGGTAATGCAGTATCGGCGGTCGCGTCAAAACAAACCCCCACGCCGGTCATTTCTGAACCAATGCCCAACGGTAACGCGAACGGCACAAAAAAGAAACTGTCGTTCAAAGAAATTCGCGAGTACGAATCGCTCGAAGGAGAAATCGAGTCGCTGGAGCAACGGAAAGTAGAAATTACAGCGTCACTTTCGGATGGTGGTCACCACGGGCAACTCACCGAATGGGCGCGGGAAATCGAGCAAATTGAGCAAACCATCGCCCAAAAATCAGACCGCTGGCTGGAGTTAGCAGAACACATTTAATTGCGAATGAGTGAATTAGTACGCCGAAACGGGTTACTGACGCATTTAGGATAAGGCCGGAGATTATTCACTCCGTTTCGGCGTAACGATTCTCAATTCACTTACTCGCTCATTAAAAAAAATGCACCAGATTATAGACTTTTTTCAGTACCTGCTTAACTCCGAAGAAATCATTCGGACGGGCGGACTGGTGCTGATCACGCTGATTGTTCTGGTCGAGAACGGCCTTTTCTTCGGGTTCTTCCTGCCCGGCGATTACCTGCTGTTTCTGGCGGGTGTGTTCGCCGGAACGCGCTTGCTCGACGTACCGCTGCTGCTGCTGCTGGGCTGCGTTTTTGGGGCGGCTGTGGTAGGGTCACTCATTGGCTACGGCACGGGTTACTACTTCGGTGCAAAACTGCAGAACCGGCCCGATTCGTTGTTTTTCAAACGAAAATACATTGACGATACCCGCCTGGCCTTCGAGAAATACGGCACAAGTGCGCTCATTGTGGCCCGATTCCTGCCCATCGTCCGCACCTTCGCGCCGATTCTGGCCGGGGTGATTCATATGAACTTCCGGTTCTTTATGCTCTATAATGTAGTTGGCGGAGCTATCTGGGTGACGACGCTCGTAGGGGGGGGCTATTTTTTCGGAGAGCGGTTCCCCGGTATTGTCAATTACGTTCACTGGATCATTATCTTCTTTCTGGCCATCACCACCTTTACCGTTGTCCGCGGCTATCTCAACGCCCGAAAAGAACGGCGCGCCGAAAAGTTATAATGGCATAGCAATTAATGTAATGCGTTTCCCATTAGCGTAATACCCCTGCTGCTACTTCTGTCTATTATTGGTTTCGTTTACGGACAGGATGATGGCCACTAATTACGGCATCCAGTCCTTCCGGCAGAGCCATCTACGCGCTCCATTTCGGTTCGATTCAACCCAAAGTTCGTTTCGCCAGGCTTTTGCATTTACCACTCTGCAGGTAGCCCGATTTGGGTATACCGGTCAGCTGACCTATCAGCAGCATGAACTGGTTCCGCTACCCCGCACGGTCAAAGACAGCAGCCGGGTGTCGATTGGCTACAACGTGGGCGGTCTGCTCATTGGTACTGATCTGAAGCAGGAGGTGGTTGTCATCTCGGCGCATTACGATCACCTCGGGAAAAATGGCACGCGTGTCTTTTATGGAGCCGACGACAATGCGTCTGGTACAGCCACTGTCCTGCCCATTGCATCGGTGTTCGATAGTCTGGCCCGGCAGGGCATCTGTTAGCCTGGCCCTTAATGAAGGCGACTACGAAGTTGTAACGACCCGGAGCGGTAGAAAAACCGCTCCGGGTCGTTACAACTTCGCCAAATTTGGCATTCCGGCCCTCTTCTTCACCAGCGGCCAACACGATGACTATCACCAGCTTTCTGACACTGCCGACAAGATAAATTACGACGTCCTGCAAAAACGCGCCACCCTCCTATTCAAAACCGCCTGGCTGATAGCCAACGAGTAGGTTACGACAATTCCAGTACCCAGTCGTCCTGCTCTACTACGGTGCCTTCTTTCAGCACAACCTTCGAGACTTTACCCTCGGTGGGGGCGGCTACGATGCTTTCCATCTTCATGGCTTCGATAACGAACAGCGGCTGATTTTTCTTGACCACATCGCCCGCTTTCACCATAATCCGCGTCAGACGCCCCTGCAACGGCGAACCGATGTCGCTCGTTTTCTGGACTTTGGCATTCATCAGCTTTTCTACCTTCGAGGCCCGGTCGCGCACTTGTACCTGTCGGCTTTGGCCGTTCAACTCGAACGTAATGGTCCGCATCCCAAACGCATCCGGCTCCGATTTGAACAGCAGCCGCACCAGAATATTTTTGCCTTCTTCAATATTAATCAGGATCTCCTCGCCCTGCTTCAGGCCGTAAAAGAACGCGGGCGTTGGCATGATGCTGACATCGCCATACTGTTTGCGGGCGGTGTAATACTCATCAAATACCTTCGGATAGAGTTTGAACGACAGGTAGTCGGCCATACCATCGGCCTGCGGATATTTGTGAGTAAACGCCTTGAAATCGCCGTCGAAGTCAATTGGTTCGAGGTGTTCGTTGGGGCGTCCCATAATAGGCTGCTCGCCTTTCAGCACCACGCGTTGCATGTCTTCGGGAAAACCGCCCACGGGCTGACCTAAGTCGCCCCGGAAGAATCCCTTCACCGATTCGGGGAACGACAGCGCGTCGCCCCGGTCCAGAACGTCGCCCGCGGTGAGATTGTTGGCCGTCATAAAAATGGCCATATCGCCTACCACTTTGGAGGTAGGCGTCACCTTAATCACATCGCCAAACAACTGATTGGCCACGACGTAATTTTGCTTCAGCACCTCAAATTTGTCGCTCAGGCCAGCCGCAATGGACTGCGGTTTGAGGTTGGAGTACTGCCCGCCCGGAATCTCGGTTTCGTAAATCTCCGCCGTGCTCGCTTTCAAACCACTCTCGAATGGATAATAATACTCCCGAACGTCTTCCCAGTAATTCGAGTAGTTATTGAGCGACCGCAAATCAACGGCGCATTCGCGCTCGTGTCCCTGCATCATGGCCACCACCGAGTTAAAATTCGGCTGTGAGGTCAGGCCCGACAACGCCCCCAGCGCACAATCGACAATGTCGACCCCGGCGTTAATGGCGTTGAGGTAGGTAGTTGACTG
This sequence comes from Spirosoma sp., assembly GCA_014377625.1. Lineage (GTDB taxonomy): Bacteria > Bacteroidota > Bacteroidia > Cytophagales > Spirosomataceae > Spirosoma. Next base: position 4,603 of record JACMPG010000169.1, on the reverse strand, counting down.
AATGCCCGGCGTGTCGTGGGTGTGCAAATGCACGGGAATGCTGACGGCCTGCTTTAATTCGCGCACCAGTTCGGTGGCAGCTGTTGGTTTCAGCAGCCCGGCCATGTCTTTGATACACAGCAGGTGCGCCCCTTCATCTTCGAGTTGGCGGGCCAAATCGAGGTAGTATTGCAGCGAATATTTCTCGCTCGGCGTGGTGTAGCAGATGGCCGCTTCGCAAAGCGCGTCGGTCCGTTCGCGCACGGCCCGGATGCTCACTTTCATGGCCTCGACCCAGTTCAGGGAGTCGAAAATGCGGAATACGTCGATGCCGGTTTCCCACGCCTGCACCACAAACTTCTCAATCAGATTGTCGGGATAGGCCGTATAACCCACCGCGTTGGAGCCGCGAAACAGCATTTGCAGCAGCATGTTAGGCATGGCTTCGCGCAGGAGTTCGAGCCGTTTCCAGGGGCTTTCGTACAGGAATCGCATGGTTACGTCGAAGGTGGCCCCGCCCCAGACTTCCATCGAAAACAGTTCGGGGTGCGCCTTGGCGAAGCCCTCAGCTACCCGCTGCATGTCCTGCGTACGGACGCGCGTGGCCAGCAGCGACTGGTGCGCATCGCGGAAGGTCGTATCGGTATATAGAATCGGTTTCTGGTCGCTGACCCACTGCACGAACTTCTCGCGGCCCAGGTCTTTCAGCCGGTTACGGTTGCCGCCGGGGTAATCGCTATAGGTATCGAAAGTCGGCACAACGGGCGGGCGAAAAACCTTGTCGGGGTCTACCTTCTTCACCTGCGGATTACCGTTTACGATCACTTCGGCGAGGTAGTTCAGCGCGCGGGTGGAGCGGTCGCGGGGATGGCGGAAGTGGAACAGTTCCGGATGATTTTCGATAAACGACACCCGCGCTTCGCCCCGCTGAAAGACCGGATTTTTGATAACATTGAGCAAAAACCCGATGTTGGTTTTAACGCCCCGGATGCGAAACTCGACCAGAGCCCGCGTAAGCCGCTGCGTGGCTCCTTTGAGCGTCCGCCCCCGCGCCGACACCTTCACAATCATGGAGTCGAAGTAGGGCGATATTTTCATGCCCGCGTAGCTGCTGCCCTCGTCGAGCCGGATACCGAAACCAGCCGCGTTCCGGTACGCAATGATGGTACCGAAATCGGGTTTAAAGCCATTGGCGGGGTCTTCGGTCGTGATGCGGCACTGAATGGCGAACCCGTTGAGCGGTACGTCGCTCTGCTTCTTGATAAAGATATTGTTGTCGGACAGCTTATAGCCCATCGCAATCAGAATCTGCGTTCTAACGATGTCAATACCGGTTATTTCTTCTGTAATCGTATGCTCGACCTGAATGCGGGGGTTGACCTCGATAAAATAAATCTGCTCGTCAGTATCGACCAGAAACTCGACCGTACCCGCGTTGGAGTAATTTACGGCCCGACCCAGTTGCAAAGCGTAGTCATAGAGTTTTTGGCGGGTCTCCTTACGCAAGCCCACCGACGGAGCCACTTCGACTACCTTCTGAAACCGCCGTTGTACCGAGCAGTCGCGTTCGTAAAGGTGTACGATGTTGCCGTGCTGATCGCCTAACAGCTGCACTTCGATGTGTTTGGGGTCTTCAATGAATTTTTCGAGGAAAATCGTATCGTCGCCAAACGCATTTTTAGCTTCGTTTTTGGCTTCGGCAAAGGCTCTGGAAAACTCCTCGGCTTTACGGACCACGCGCATGCCGCGTCCCCCGCCCCCGGCGGCTGCTTTGACCATGACCGGAAAACCAATCCGCTCGGCTTCCTCCTGCGCCCGCTCCGGCGACATATTTTCTTCCAGCGAGTCGGGAATGAGCGGTACACCTGCACTGGCCGCCAGGTTTTTAGCCCGGACTTTATCGCCGAGGGCTTCCATCGCTTCCGGCGACGGACCGACAAAAATTATCCCTTCTTCGCGGCACCGGCGGGCCAGCCTCACGTTCTCGCTCAGGAAGCCATAACCGGGATGAATGGCGTCTATTTTCTGACGTTTGGCCAGTAAAATCAACCCTTCGATGTCGAGATACGGTTTCAGCGGGTCATCGTCGCGGCCAATCTGGTAGGCTTCGTCGGCTTTGTAGCGGTGGAGTGAGTAGCGGTCTTCATAGGTATAAACGGCTACGGTCGTGATGCTTAGCTCGGTGGCGGCCCGCATGATACGGATGGCAATTTCGCCCCGGTTGGCAACGAGCAGGCGGTTAATGGGGCGGATGTACTCTTTCATAGTCAGGGGGCCGCGAGGGCGTCAGGTTATACAGGTTGCAATCGAATCAGCAAGATTATCAAAAATTTGGGGAAACGGGCAGTTTACAGGCTGAGAATCCTGCACTTTCATGGTTAAGCCGTAACTTTCGTTTAAACAGTTCAATATGTACTGCTGACAGGTTTTCGCTATTATTGCCGGTATTCCCCCATCGGGCATCCACCGTAACTATATGGCGAAACATCAACTCAAACAACTTCTGGGCGTCGGTTTTGGCGTAGCTGTAACCATTGGCGGCACCATAGGTACGGGCATTCTGCGTAAGCCCGGCCCCGTGGCCCAACAAATTGGCGACCCGGTTCTGATTATTGCCGTATGGCTGGCGGTGGGCGTTTACGCACTGGTCGGGTCGCTGTCGGTGCTGGAACTGGGTACTATGCTGCCCAAAGCCGGAGCGTGGTACGTATATGCCCGGCGGGCGTTTGGCAATTATGTAGGCTTCGTCATCGGTATTAGCTCGTGGCTCGGCAGCGTATCGGCGATGGCGTTTGGGGCGGCTGTGATGAGCGAATACGTAGCGATTCTGGCCCCGGCCACTACACCCTACCAGAAAGTTATCGCCATCAGCGTTTTGCTGGCGTTCGTGGCGTTTCACTGGATTGGCGTCCGGGTAGCGAGTCAGGCGCAGGAGGTAATGAGTCTGCTCAAAGCCGTTGGTCTGCTGGCGTTTGTGGTGGTTTGCTTTCTGTTCGTTCCCGAAACGCCCGCGCCCGTTGCTGCCGGAACCATGCAAACGGTAGCCGAAAACGGTATATGGCTGGGTGTTCTGGCTGCCCTGCAATCCGTTTTCTACACCTACGACGGCTGGCATACAGCCGCCTATTTTACCGAAGAAGACGTAAACCCCAACCGTAACCTGCCCCGCTCTATGGTTACGGGCGTGCTGCTCATCATCGGGATTTATATACTCGTCAACGTCGCTATTCTGTACGTTTTACCGATTCCAACGCTGGCGGGGTCGAAACTGGCCGCTGCCGATGCGGTGCAGGTGCTGTTCGGGCCGGGTAGTGCGCAGATCGTTACGTTTCTGCTGATGATTTCGATTCTGGGCATCATCAACGCGCAGTTGATGTTTAATCCCCGCGTCATTTTCGCCATGGCCCGCGACGGCCTGTTCTTCCGCTTTGCCACGCACGTTAACGCGGGTGGCACACCGGGCTTTGCGGTACTGTTCACGGCCCTGATGTCTATTGCCATGATTGTGAGCAACACCTACAGCAAACTGTCAGACATTGCTACGTTTTTCTTCGTGATTAGCTATGCATCAGGCTTTGCGTCGCTGATCCGGTTACGGCAAACTGAGCCTGATTTACTGCGGCCTGTGCGGGCGTGGGGGTATCCGTTCACGACCTGGACGCTGCTGCTGGCATCGCTGGCATTCCTGGCGGGCGTGGTCATCGGCGATTTTTCGAGCAGTCTCTACGCCATCGGGTTCATTGCCGTGAGTTACCCGGTGTATCTGATGATTCGGAAATAGAGAGTTTTTTAACACAGAGGAAGGGAGCGGTCCGACGAGTCGGTTTTCACAGAGTACACGGAGTTGCCCTCTTTTTCCTCTGGGAAAACCGACTCGTCGGATCGCCCCCTTCCTCTGTGTTAAAATCTTTTCTCAGAATTGCTCGTGAATCTGCTTCAATAACTCGCCCGTTTGCTTTCGGGTAGCACTGACCGGACCAGTGAAGTTGTTATTCATCACACTGAAATACAAAACTTTGCCTTTTTTGGTGAGCATATAACCGCTCAGATTATATACCCCGCTCATAGAACCCGACTTGGCGAAGATGTACGGCTCGCCGGGCAGGTTTATGCTGCGCAATGTACCCGACCGCCCCGCCACGGGCAGCAGAGCGAACAGTCGTTTTTGCGGTACGCGGTCGGCTAATTTCTTCAGCAGATCAACCAATATGTTCGGCGTAAACAGGTTGTACCGCGACAGCCCCGACCCGTCGGCCCACTTCGCCGACATCGCCGGGTAATGCAGCACCGAATCCATCAGGCGTTTGCGTTCGCCAGCCGGGTCGAGTTGGACCGACGCCCGCTCGGCAGCGGTCATGAAGTGGACCTGTTCGGCAAAGAGGTTATCGCTCACCACCAGCATTCGTTTGTAGAGCGAATCGGTCGGGGTACCGCGAAGCAGCCTTGCCGTGGGTGGCATTGGCAAACGAACTACGCCCACGGACCGGTGCAGGGTATCGGTCAGCAACTGCGCCACCACTTCTGCCGACCATCGAAACGGTACGTCCTGCCCGTCGGCATCGGGTTTAGCCGGTGCGGTGAACTGATTGCTGAACTCATTCCGACGAATACCTTTGATGGCTTG
>JACMPG010000168.1 GCA_014377625.1 Spirosoma sp. | reverse complement strand
AATTCTGCCCAGACCGCCAAAGATACCAGCCCGGCCAAACTGCCCGAACTCAAAGCCGGCGAGGCCGTAGCCACGTTTGCGGGCGGTTGCTTCTGGTGTACCGAAGCCGAGTTCGAGTCGTTACGGGGCGTTCGGGAGGTTGTATCGGGCTATGCCGGGGGCGAAGAGGCAAACCCGACGTACGAACAGGTAGGTTCTGGCCAGACGGGCCATGCCGAAGCCATCCAGATTTATTACGACCCCGCCGTGATTCCCTACGATACGCTCGTGAAAGGATTTTTCATTGGCCACGACGGCTCGTCGCTCAACCGGCAGGGACCGGATGTAGGTACGCAATACCGCTCCATCGCTTTTTACCGGACACCCCAGGAAAAAGCCGGGATCGACGCGGCCATCAAACACGAAAACGAATCGGGTAAATACAGTCGCCCCATCGTAACGCAGGTGATGCCGTTCAAGACATTTTACCCCGCCGAGGGGTACCATCAGGGGTACTACTACACGCACGGCAACGAGATGTATGTCAGTAGCGTGTCGGAACCTAAAGTCGAGAAATTCCGCAAGCGCATGAGTAGCTGGTTGAAGAAGGATTTGCAATAACGCCCCGGCGTACATGCCAGGGCAAGTTATTTTTCTTCCAATTCGACCCCGAATTGGGTTTAGGTGTTTGACTCGTTGCGTTAATAACTTGCCCCGGTCGTCAGGCCGGGGCTTTTTGTTCGCCACTGCTCCCCCTTTCCGAATATCTGTTCCCTAAAAAAGACCGTTCGGCTTAAATCTGTATTGCACGATACGCCGGAACCGTGTAACATTGTTCAGTCATTCGTCGGGCAGATGTTCCCGTGAGTGACCAGCGTTATGCCCGAATCAGACCAGTCAATCGGCAAGAAGATCCTGGGATTTTTTATTAAAGAAGCGGAAGAACCGGCCCCAACAACTGCCACCGGCTCCCCGCCTGCCCAGCGCGCCGTACCACGTCCCCCCACTACGGACGTATCCGCACCGAACACGGGGTCGTCTAACTATGGTCCACGCGGGACAATCGACGACAAGTTTGCGCAGCATTTTGCTGACGTTCTGGCGCAGAACAACCCGTCTGGTCCCGACTATTTCGAGTTTCGCGAAACACTGCGGAGCCTGAACAACCTCGGCCTGGCCGAAGACAAACAGTATCAGGCGGCCTGGGCCAGCTTTAAAGCGCTGAGCGGCACTACAGACGTTGGGTTGATCACCGGCACGGCCAATCAGTACGTTACGGCCCTGAACAAAGACCGCGACGGCTTCGGCAAGAGCGTAGAAGCGGCCCTGGCCGAACGCGTGGGCGGTTTGCAGAGCGAGCAGCAGAAACTCCAGCGCGAAAACGAAGCCCTGGCCAAACAGCTACTGGAGATTCAGAAACAGATCGACGCCAACAGCAACCGGCTTAACGCCATCGATGGCGAGATTACGGAGCAGAGTGCGAAAATCGAGCAGAACCGCCAGAACTACGACGCTACGTTCGCCCACTTCACCAGCCAGATTAAGGCAGACATTGATAAGATAAAGCAGTACCTGAAATAGAGTTGTAGAGTTGTAAAGTTATAGGGTTGTAAAGTTGGCTGACGCGAAAGCAACACCAGCTTCAGCCAACTTTACAACCCTATAACTTTACAACCTTATAACTTTAAACCTTATACTCCTTAAAATATGGCAACACCTGACTTTTCCCAATTGGGCGGCAGTACGGACCCGGAAAAACGTTCCTTCTGGAGCCGCCCCGAAGGTATTCTGGGCATGATTACGCTGGCCGGACTGGCTGGCTACGCCCTCGTGAATATCAATACAATCCTCGAATTCCTGATCCGGGCTACGTCCAACGTACTCGAACTGGCTTTGCTGCTGGGCGTTCTGGGCGTCGTGATTTTTCTGATTACAAGCCGGGATATTCGTACGGCGGTGTTCTTTCTGTTCAAATCGCTGATGCGGTCGCTGACGGGTACGGTGATTCAACTGAACCCTATCGCAATTATGAAAATCTACGTCGACGATCTCAAAAAGAAGCGTCAACAGATGCAGGGGCAGATCGATACCCTGGCCGGACAGCTCGTGAAACTCAACAAACGCATCAGCAGTAACAACGAGGGCATCAAGCAGAAATTTGCTGAAGCCAACAAGGCCAACACCATGACCGACCGGCCCGGTATGCGCGAGCAGGCGCAACTGGCCACCATCGAGGGTGCGGGTTTGCAGGAGATGAACGAAAAGCTGCTGCCCCTCCAGCGCAACATGACCACCGTACTGGCCTTCATGGAAAAGGTGAACCAGAGTGCCGACTACATTATTAAGGAAACCGAAATTAAAGTCCGGCTCAAGGAAACCGAGTATCAGATCGTAAAAGAAAGCTCAAACGCGCTCAAAACCGCCGTCAGCATCTTCAAGGGCGACCCCGACAAGAAGTTTTATTTCGACCAGTCGATGGAGTATATTCAGGACGACATGAGCCAGAAACTCGGCGAGATGAAGCGGGCCATGGACCTGTCGATGGACTTCATCAACGGCGTCGATATCCAAAACGGCCTGCTCTCCGATAAAGGGACGGCCCTGCTGGAAGCCTACAACAAGGGTGAGTTCAAATCTATTCAGCCCGGTTCCGATGCATCGCTTGATTCGTTCAATGCACCCGGAACGCTGAACCCCATTACCGCCCCCCGGCCCGGACAAACGCCCGCCAAGGACGCCGGGTACCGGAATCTTCTGGACTAAAAAAAGTTATAAAGTTGCAGAGTCATACAGTTGTAAAGTTCTTTCAGAACCCAACCAACGTCCGCTCAACAACTTTATAACTGTACGACTCTACAACTTTACAACTCAAAAGCGATGCAACGTTTAACCATAGCCGGAAGGCTCATCATCACGGCCCTGATTGTGGCCGCTATTTTCTTCGCATTTCGCTACTTTGGTGGCAGTGACGCCCTGCGTAAACTATCACCGGAGCAGACCACAGAATCGGCCACGATGCCGCGCACCGACGATCAGACCTCCGACGCATCGAACCCGCCCGCTGCGCCTGAATCGGTTGCTTCGGACAATGGGTCTTCATCCAGCGACGCGCCGGCCAACAGTGGCTCCCGGCCTGCATTTACGTTTACGCCCCCCGCGCCCCAGAATGGCAAATTGAAGGGTGTCGTGGAACTGGGCGCCAGCGGATTCAACTCGTTTATTGTCAAGATTGACGATCAGAAACACTGGAGTCTGGAGAAAGCCGAGTTTGGCAATAGTCTGGTCATGGAAAACATGGCGACGGATACCGATATCCGGGCGGGGCTGAAAAACTACATCGGTAAGATGCTCGACTACGGCGTTAATGGCCGCGACATTCAGTTTGTGGTTAGTTCAGGAGCCACCAAAGCCGAAGGAACCCAGAAGATTACGCGCGCCCTCAAATCGCTGAACTACGTAGTAAACGCCGTGACACCGGAGCAGGAAGGTTCTTTGGGGCTGCGGGCAGTACTACCGGCCGAGTACGCTAACAATGCCTTTGTCGTTGATATGGGGTCGGGCAACACCAAAATTTCATGGATGGAAAACGGGCAGATCAAAGCCATTGAAACCTACGGCGCGAAATATTTCCAGAACAATACCAGCGACGCAACCGTCTATGACGAGGTAAAAGCCAAAGCCAAACAGATACCCGTTGACCGGCGCAAGACCTGCTTCATCATCGGGGGTGTTCCCTTCGAGCTGGCTAAAGCAGTACGTAACGGCAAGGAACGCTACACGATACTCAACGCGCCCTCGGGCTATAACCTGGAAAACGCCAAGTCCAAAGCGGGCCTGAACATTTACAAAGCCGTTGCCGACGCTACCGGCACCAGCACATTCGTTTTCGACTGGGATGCCAACTTCACCATCGGCTACCTGCTGACCTTGAAGTAGAAGTTTAAGGGTTGTTACGCAGAGATGCGCAGAGGGCAAAAGAGACACGCAGAGTTATATTCCCCTGCGAATCTCTCTTTTTTCTCTGCGCATCTCTGCGCATCTCTGCGTAACAACCCTTAAAATCAACAACTCTATTCCGCACAATTCGTTATCTTGTCGAGCCAACTCCTACTACAAGATGCGCCTTCGCTACCTTACGCTTCTATCCATAGTCTCGGCTGCCCTGACGCTGACCGCCTGCGAAACCGACCTTGCCCCGCAGGCCCTGCCCGAACACGACTATTTTCCGCTGCAATCCGGGCATTTTGTGGTGTATGACGTTGAAGAAACCCGCTACGCCCTGAACACCAACCCTGTAACGCAACGCTACCAACTGAAAGAACTGACTGGCCTGGCTTACCTCGACGCGGCTAAACAAACAGCCTACCAACTGGTACGTTCCCGGCGCGGGGCCGACGATCAGCCCTGGCTACCCGACTCGCTCTGGACCGCCCGGCTCATCAATAACGAAGCCATCCGGGCCGAAAATGGTCAGGACATTGTGAAACTGATTTTTCCCGTCAACGATTTCCTGATCTGGAATGGTAACCGGCACAACACCCGCGAAGCCGACGGCTATGAACTCCGTAACGCTGGCCAACCCTATCGCGTAAGGGCAACAGAATTCCCCGAAACCGTGACCGTTGTTGCCCAGGACGACTCGACGCTGATTGCCCTCGACAAACGACTCGAAGTATATGCCCGGCAGGTGGGTCTGATCTACAAAGAAACGGCCCGGCTCAGCTACTGCGCCGAATCGGCCTGCCTCGGCAAAGCAAAAATCGAGTATGGTACCCGGCAAATCTATCGGCTACGTGAACATGGTCAGGAATAAATCGAACTGGTTTGGCGGCTGCCTCGCCCTGCTGTTGTGGCTGGGTCAACTGAACGCATGGGCGCAGCGCCCCCAGAAGTATCTGGTATTGCTTAAAGACAAAGCGAACTCGCCGTTCAGCGTTTCGCGTCCGCAACAGTTTCTGTCTCCGCGATCTATTCAGCGTCGGCAAAAGCAGAACATCGCCACGCTGGAGCGCGATTTGCCCGTCAATCCGGCCTACCTAACGCAAATTCAACAGGCCGGAGCTAAAATCTGGTTTCCCTCACGCTGGCTAAACGCCGTACTGATCGAAGCGACAGACGCCGTACTGGACGGCGTAAAAAAACTGCCGTTTGTAACGGGTATCGAGTTCAACAAATCCTTAGCCAATGCCCGCGTTGGGGCGATTACCGAAACCGCACAGGGGGCAGGTACAAGCAAGTTTGGCGCGGCCCTGCCCCTGTATGGCAACTCGCTGGCGCAGGTGCAGCAACTTGGCGTTGATAAGATGCACGACGCCGGGTATCACGGCGAAGGCATGCTGATTGGCGTACTGGATGCCGGTTTTCTGAATGCCAATACGGTCGGATTTCTGAAACCGCTCTTCGACGAAAAACGGGTGCTGGCCACGTACGATTTCGTCCAGAAAGAAACCAGTGTCTATGAGGACGACGCGCACGGTATGCAATGTCTCTCCACCATTGCCGCTACCGCCGACAATCAACTCTACGGCACGGCTTACAAAGCGCAGTTCATTTTGCTCCGTACCGAAGACGCCCGCACCGAGCAGCGCGTAGAGGAAGCCAACTGGCTGTTCGGAGCCGAATACGCCGACAGTGCAGGTGTCGATGTCATCAGCTCGTCGCTGGGCTATACTACGTTTGATGATCCGACCTCGAACTACACCTACGCCGACATGAACGGAAAAACCACCCTATCGGCGCGGGCGGCTCAGATTGCCTCCGAAACGGGTATGGTCATTGTAGTAGCGGCCGGCAACGACGGGGCTAGTGCATGGCGATACATCTCTACCCCGTCCGATGCCGCCGGGGTGCTGAGCATTGCCGCCGTAGATCAAACTGGAAAGCGGGCGTCGTTCAGCTCAATTGGCCCCGCACCCGATGGGCGCGTCAAACCCGACCTGGCGGCCCGTGGGCAAGGCACGACCATCGGTAACCCAAACGGGCTCATTTCGTCGGGCAACGGTACGTCATTTGCGACGCCCCTGATGGCAGGGCTGGCGGGTGGTTTCTGGCAGGCCAATCCGCAGCTAACCGCCGTGCAGGTTACGGACGCCCTGCGCAAAACCGGCAGTCAGTACGCCACCCCCGACGCACAGCTTGGCTATGGTATTCCAAAATTCACCAGACTACTCGTACTGGCCAATAATGAACCTATCAGCCCACCGATAGTATTCCCAAACCCCGTCAGCGACGCCGGGCCGTTGCTCGTCCGCTGGCCCAACGCCGGACGCACCGCGCCAATTGACGCCATACTCACCGATTTGACCGGACGCGTTTACTATCAGAAGCAATACGCGCCGGGCGGTGCTGATACGTTCACGCTACCTACAACAGGCTTAGCAACGGGCCTGTATTTTGTAACGCTGACAGCGGGTAACCTTAGAGAAACCGTAAAGGTGATCAAGCAGTAAGACGACAACGAATGACAAGTCCCGACGGGACTTCCAACCAATTGCCGTCGGCTTTAGCCAACGGAGTCAATCACGTCCAGGATTACGGCGCAGGCTTCGCGAATTTGTTGGTCGGTAATGATTAACGGTGGGGCAATGCGCATGGAGTTATCGCAGAAGAGAAACCAGTCCGTAATGACTCCGTGCGAAAGGGCGCGGTCGATGATGGGTTTAAGTACGTCGAAAGATGCGAACTCAACGGCCAGCAGTAAGCCCTTACCGCGTACTTCCCGGATGGCCGGATGCACCAGCAACTCCCGGAATAGCTGCCCTTTGGCTTCGGCAGTTGCGTACAGCGGCTCCGCTCCGGCGTCCCGGTCCTGAATAACCTGCAACGTAGCCAGCGATGCCGCGCAGGACACCGGATGCCCACCAAACGTAGTAATGTGGCCCAGAATCGGGTTGTTGCGGAACACACTCATAATCTCGGCAGAACTGATAAACGCGCCGATGGGCATCCCGCCCCCCATGCCTTTGGCACACAGCAGAATATCCGGCACAACTATGCCATCGAACCCCTCGAACCCCCAAAACGTACCGGTACGACCAAAGCCGGTCTGTATCTCATCGAAGATTAGCAACGCACCGACCTCCGTACAGCGTTCGCGCACGGCCCGCAGGTAGCCCGCGTCCGGTACCCGAACGCCCGCTTCGGCCCCTACCACTTCCATCACCACAGCCGCAGTACGGCAACTGATCTGCTCGATGTCGGTGGGGTTGTTATAGCGAATGTGCCGCACACCGGGCAGCAGCGGGCGGTAGTTACGCTTGAAATTTTCGTCGCCGGAGAGGGATAAGGCGCCCTGCGTAGCGCCGTGGTAGGCGTTGACGCAGGAGATAATTTCCCGTCGGCCCGTGTAGCGTTTGGCCAGTTTCATGGCTCCTTCCACGGCTTCGGTACCGGAGTTGGTGAAATAGACCGTATCGAGTGGTTGGGGCAGGGTTTGGGCGAGGGCGTGGGCCAACTGCGTCTGGGGCGTCTGCACGTATTCGCCGTAGACCATCAGGTGCAGGTATTTGTCGAGTTGCGCGTGAATAGCGGCCAGAACGCGCGGGTGTCGGTGGCCTACGTTGCTGACGCCAATGCCCGAAATCAAATCCGTATAGCGTGGCTGCTCCCCATTCTCCCCTACCGTCGAATAAATATATATGCCTTCGGCCCGATCAATTTCCAACCCTAAGGGGAAATCGGAGGTCTGGGCTATATGCTGGAAAAATAACTGCCGGTTTGTTACCGTTTGCATGATGAATGAATCAACTGTATCTCGTCAATTTTCAACACGCTCAACCGTGAAAACAGTTCTGCTTACCCTCCTTCTGCTCTGCCCGCTGCTAACCTGGGCGCAGGTCTATAAAATCAGCCCCGACGACACCGGGCGCAAAACCTCCTGGCTGCTCATGCTAGATGGTACGGTGTTGCGCGGACGAGTGCTGCGGCAGGACAGCATAACTATTGCCGTTCAAAAACGCCGGGGCGAAATGTCGTTCGTAGAAGCCGATCAGGTGGTGCGGATTACGGCCCAGCGACCGGATTTACCCGAAGGCACTACGTCAATCAGCAGCGACGGAACCCCGCGCGCGGGCGACGGCCAAACCGTTTTCGTGATGCGCGACGGGGCGCGGGTGCCGGGTACGTTCGTGAAGCGCGACAGTGTAATGATTACCGTGCAAAAGCCAAACGGCCAACTGACGTTTTTTGAGCCGGAACTGCTCAGCCGCGTCGATACGGTGTATAGCGGAATGAGCGGCAACGACGTTATTGCCAACCAGTTTTCGCCCTGGCTGCTGACAGGACTCACGGCGTTCAACCCCGAAAAAGGCCGGTTTTATTACCGCAACACGTGGCTTCTGCTGAACGAGTTCGACTACGGTATTACGCGCTTCTGGAGCGTGGGCGGCAGTTTTGTAACGCCCTTCCCGTTTCCCGGCGACGATAATGACAACGGGTACGCCATTCGCTACCGGGCCGAACAGGCCAGACTTTTTACGAAATTCAGCGCAACCGTTACGCCGGGGTTTCGGCTGGCACTGAATGGTACGTACCAGCGGCAGCAGCGCAACGAATTCTTTGCGGCCCGGTATGGCCTCTGGACATTCCAGGGGCTGGCCTCGTTTGGTAGCAGTCAGCGTAACGTAACGGTTGGCTACGGCATTGCCCTGCCCAGCCGGAGTGAAGTTACCTATGCTGGATACCAGCCCCCCTATTCGTCATCGCGCCCCCTTATCTTTACGTACCGTATCCCAAACCGGCAGTTTCTGACACTCGGCATCATGCAAAAGGTGGGGCGAAGTCTCACACTAATCAGCGATAACGCTATTAATCTCGGCAATGATTACGATATCTTCGTGAGTCAGCGGGCTACCGTCTCAGTTGCCCTGCGGCTCGACCGTCCGCGCCATGCGTTCGATCTGGGCCTATATAGCCAAATTAGTGATCGCAGATTCTTCGATGAGTCGGCAGTACGTTTATATCCGTATCTGGGCTACAATTTGCTGATTGGTAAATAATGTAGCCCGCATGAAACGTCTTCTCCTCTTCCTGTTTCTCATCCTGCCCGCGCTGACACAGGCGCAGGATGATGACTATTACCGGAAAAACCCGAATCGGCGGCAGACCAAACGGGAATACACCGTTTTGTTGAAGGACGGTACGTCGCTGCGGGGTGAGGTGGTTAGCCAGGACAGCGTCGAGGCCGTTATCCGCACCCGGAACCTCGGCGAAGTGCGCGTTCCTGTCGATCAGATTATGAAAATTGAACTGCGCCCGGAACGGGATGTGAGCGAGCCTGAAACTACCAGTCGGCAGAAAACGGACGAAACGTATATCAACCAGTTTCCGCAGACAATGCGCCTGGCTCCTACGGCCTTGCAGGCTGAAAAAGGAAAGCTGTATTTTCGGAATTACATCCTGTATGTCAGTCAGTTCGAATACGGTATCAGCGATAACTGGAGTGTTTCGACCTCTTTCTTTACCTTTCTACCCACCGCGGCATTTAGCCTGAATACTAAGTTTTCGCTGCCCGTCAGCGACCGGGTACGCGTGGGGGCGTCGGTGCAGTACGCGGGGGTGCAGTCGGGTGGAATTTTTAACGGGGGCAACCGGCTTTTCGAGGGCATTACCTACGTTCAGGGACTGGTAACTACCGGCGACTGGCAGAACAACACTACCTACGGGGCGGGCTGGACCATCTCCAGGGGCGAAGTGTCGCGCAACTTCGTGGCTACGTTCGGGCTGGTACGCAAGGTGAGTCCAAAGCTGTCGTTCATCACCGAAAACTTCGTTCTGCTGGGGGCAGGAGTAAATCGTAGTTTCGATTTTGCCGGGATGCTGTCGGCAGGTATTCGCTTTGACCGCCGACGCCATGCCTTCGACCTGGCTGCGTACCTACCGGTTGTTTTTGTTGGTACTGCCCGTACCAGCTTCACACCGGGTCCCTTTGCGAGTTATCACCTCCGAATCGGCAAATGAGTATTTTTCTGGGTTTCCGGTACGTTTAAACCGCTATTTTTGCCGTTAACGTACAGAGAAACCCACCGTTTCATGCCTGATAATCAACCCGATTTACCTCCTTTTGCCCGTTCCTGGTCGCAGTTGTACGCCATTGTTCTCGGCAGTCTCGCCGTTGAAATTGTGCTATTTTACGTGTTAATGCGCTGGTTGTCATGAGTGCATTCGACTGGGGAGTGCTTGCGGTAACGCTAACGGGTATCATTGCCTACGGTATCTGGCGCAGCCGGGGCAGCCGCAACATGGACGATTATCTGCTGGCCGGGCAAAGTCTGCCGTGGTACCACGTAGGGCTGTCGGTGATGGCAACGCAGGCGAGTGCGATCACGTTTTTGTCGGCACCGGGGCAGGGCTTTACCGACGGCATGCGGTTTGTGCAGTTCTATTTCGGGCTGCCCCTGGCTATGGTCGTGCTGTCGGTCACGTTCGTACCCATCTTCCACAAGCTCCGGGTCTTTACGGCCTACGAATACCTCGAAACCCGGTTCGATGATCGCGTACGTACCCTCACGGCGGGGCTGTTTCTGTTGCAGCGGGGTCTGTCTACGGGTCTGTCTATTTACGCCCCGGCCATCATCCTGTCCACGATTCTGGGCTGGAATATCTACTGGACCAATCTGCTCATGGGTGGTATTGTGCTGGCCTATACCGTAACGGGTGGCACCAAAGCCATATCGTACACCCATATCCAGCAAATGGCCGTGGTGACGCTGGCCATGGGGCTGGCCGGTTTCCTGACGGTAGCTATGCTGCCCGACGGGGTAGGGTTCATTGACGCGCTGCACGTAGCAGGCAAAGCCGGGCGCATGAACGTAATTGACCTCAATTTCGACGCCGAGAGCCGGTACAACATCTGGTCGGGGCTGATTGGCGGGTTCTTTCTGCAACTGTCGTACTTCGGCACCGATCAGTCGCAGGTGGGGCGGTACCTGACGGGGGCGAGTATAGGGCAGAGTCGGCTTGGGTTGCTGATGAACGGGCTGCTGAAAGTGCCGATGCAGTTTCTGATTTTGCTGGTTGGCGTGCTGGTATTCGTGTTTTACCAGTTCAACCCCGGCCCTATTTTCCATAATAAACTGGAAACCGACAAGCTCAAAAACAGCCCCTACGCCCAGCAGTATCAACTGGCCGAAATCCGCCACCAGAACATTGCCGCCCAACGTCAGCGCGCCGTGCTGGACATGCAGGCCGCTTTAAAGACCGATAACGAAGCCGGACAGACCGAAGCCGCCACCCTCCTCCGCGACACCGATGCCGCGCTGAAAACCGTGCGGGCCGACGTCGTGAAACTCATTGAAAAGAACAATCCGGCGGCAGATACCAACGACGTCAATTACATATTTCTCCGATTCGTACTGGATTACCTGCCCCACGGGCTGATTGGGTTGTTGATTGCCGTGATCTTTTCGGCCTCAATGGGGTCCATTGCATCGGCGTATAACTCACTGGCGTCCACCACCATTATCGACGTATATAAACGACTGATCCGACCCGAAGGCAGCGACCGGCATTTCCTGCGGGCATCGCAGTGGGCCACGGTGGGCTGGGGGGTCTTCTGCATTGTCGTAGCGCAGTTTGCCAACAGGCTCGGCAGCATGATCGAAGCCGTTAATATTCTCGGCTCGCTGTTTTACGGCGTCATTCTTGGCGTATTTGTGGTGGCTTTCTACCTGAAAACCATCGGTGGGCGGGCCACGTTCTGGGCGGCCATCATCGGCGAGGTATTCGTAATACTCAGTTGGTATTTGCAGCTTACGGCCTTCCTGTGGCTCAACCTCATCGGCTGTTTGCTGGTTGTGGGGCTGGCGTGGGGGTTGCAACGGCTGTGGGGTGAGGAGCGGACGTAATAGCCAAATACACCGGATTAATGGCTGATTAAGGCCGTACCCTACCACGAGTAATCTCGTGTGTTTGTTTATCGAAACGCCCCCGCTGATAGTGGAGGCGTTTTTCATTGTTGGTAATAATTTCAGTTATAAAACGGCGGAGTTACTCACTGCCACCCAATGCTGAAAAAACGAACTCATACGCTGCGTTATGAGACGCTTTCTGTGTGGCAGGGGGCCGGAAAATACGACCAAAACCGCTAAGTTCCGGGACGCGCAAATTGTTGCCGGACGCTGAAAATGACGGTTTTTCATACCTGCCTTGCGAGACGTACCACCTGTCGCCGACACCCGAAAATGACGACTTTCGAAGCCTGACCTCCGAGACGTACTAACTGTCGCCGGGACGCAACCTCTACCGAAACAGCCTAGACACCACAACCCAACGACCGCGTGTGGTGATGGGGAGCGAAGCGAGCCTTTACACACACTCCCGGATGTGCTGTATGTTTTTAACATACTGATAATCAATAGTCAAAAACATACAGCTTTCAGGGGTTTGTTCGCCAGAACACGGTGGTGGATGTACTGTTAAGTTGTAACTGCTTGATAATCAGGGATGGTTAAAAATCAAAATTTAACAGTTTTTGTGGGTTCGTTCGCGTGCGAACAAAGCGGTGGTTGGGCTGCCCTGCTTTCCTGCGGGACGTGCTCCCTGTCACCGGGAGCCCGCCCACACAGAGCGGACAGTAACGCAAGGTCCGCTTCTTTTAAAAACCTGACCAACGCTCAAATGTCTGATGTCGGGCGATACCTTTTTCCCTTTCCGAAGTCTGATTAACGTTCAGTTGCCCATTGTCGAACGTGACCTTTTGTTCTCTTTAAAGCCTGGCTTTGCAGGGTTGCATCTTGTCGCAAATGGTGCGCCTTATATTACTAAATTTATTCGTCCTCTGCTTTCAATGCCCTAAATAAAGGAATTAAATCTTTATTTTTAAACTCAACGTCTAGTTTCAAATATATCATTGAGGCTAAATCCGATGGCATATTGATATTCTTTATGTCGCCCATAACTATAGGTATCACGTTTAATTTCCCTTCTAACTGTTTTAATAATCCAAGTGATAATTCTTTCTCAAGCCATTTCGATTGACTATAATTCTCAGTAATTAGAAAAATCATAAATCTGCTTTCATTCAAAGCGACCTCTAAAGATTTTTGCCACTCAGTTCCAATAGTAAGGTTCTCTCGAAAGTCCCAAACTTTATAATTACTTGATTTTAGCATTTGAACTATTCTGTTGGCAATCGCTTCATCCTTACTAGAATGACTTAAAAATATATCATATTTTTTAGATTCGCTTTTTATTTTTTTTGTATTTGCAAATATACCTGATAGCTCTTCAATGAAACTATCTACTTGAGAGTGCTCAGCATCATGAACATATTCAATTACTTCCAATCTTTTATCTAATAATAATCTCTTCTTTTCAGTGAAGTTGAACTTATTATCAGGAAGCAATATATAATGCTTATCAATAGTCCTCTCAAACAGTGTGCTTAATTTGTCAAGTACGTTATCTAAATCTGGATCTGATGCACCAAATCCAACAAAAAGAACAGTATATACAGAAAATAAAGTTTCTATAAATTGTCTATACTCCGGTGTGCGAAACAATAGCTTTTGGTAATCTCTACTGCTAAGTGTTATAGTACTTAATCTCTCAAGATCTCCGTGAATTTTAAAAATATAAAATTCTTCCTGACGTAATGGTGAAGATATGTTTAATAAATCTTCTTGAGTAAATTTATTAGGAATTCTACCAGCGTTTGATAATGCGTAGGCGCCTTCTATTAAATTATCATAATTGGATGTGAGTATACTTCGGAACGGTATTTTAGGTAATAATAAATGAGTTTTTGATGGCGCTACGTTTCGATCTCTAAAAACTATATTAATAAAATCGCCAAAGTCTTTTTTACTTATTGTCTCTTGTAACTCTTGTGCGGACATTATAAGGTTTCCTTTAGATATCATCTCCTTAATATCATCCGGATTTACCGAGAATATTATTCTCTTTTTTAGGCAGTATGCATAAAGTTCTTCTAAAAAATCCTGCCAATTTGGCAATTTCTTACCGTTAGATCTTTTTACTTTAGATGAAAGTCCAGCGCCAACAAACAATATACACTTATTGTTTGTTATTGAATCAATAAGTTCAGTTGGGATATACCCTTCAAATTTTTTTGTCGACATTTTTATATTGGTGTGGTCTATCCAATTTTAATAATGGATAGTAGCTTTAATTTTGAAAGTATAACTTGTGCCAATTAAGACTATTTTATTCTGCATCGTCTTGTTAGCTGACATATTTCCGCCAATCCTCCTGTCGACCGGAACCCGCCGAACGCGCACTGTTTATGGTAATCACCCAACACCCCTGAGTGTTGATGGATGATGCCAAAACTAACCTGAACGGCAACAAGTTGCAACCTTTACACACTCAGTAAGTTGGGCTGCCAACCTTCCCAACCGGCGAGCATCCTGTCGTCCGAAGAGTGACAGGCGCGAAGCGAATCACTGACGCAACAAATTCGCTTTTCAGGCTCGCGCGAAGCTCCTCAGAGTCATGACTGATTTTTCCATCTTTTGTGCACCCTAATTGATAACAAATAAGAAAAGTATTAAGCCTTTTTGAATCCTTAGTCGAATTATTAACAACGTCTTTTAACAAGCTGTCGATTCGATTCTGGAGGACAGCAGGTTCATTGAGAGTATTGACTGAGTTATTGTATCTCTACCCTCTCTGTTAGCCAGTTTAATTTGAATACTTCAAGTGCAATGATTCCAGAGTTTCCAGTGAGACTCAGGCCAAGCTCCTTATTACTCTTTACAATGTACTTAGTGGGCACATTCTTAATATTAGGTTTTTTTAATGTACTTTTTTCTTGACTAAGTGTAACTTCAGTTCCATTTTGAATGGTCGAAATAATTAGAGGACTTTGAGCGGTATATACCCGATACACAACATTAAATTCATTTTTCCAACCTTCGAGCTGTTTGACTTGATATGCTACTTGATCAATATTTTCAATGGCAAAAGTATTAATGACAGGGGCATGAACTAAGAACGATTTAGCATTCAGAAATTTATAGGTTGCATTATCTTTGAATACGTCCAGACGTACATTATCAGCAGTTTTACCATTATTGACAACAGTTACCTTATCCGACACAAAACTCAAACTAGCGCCCTCTCCGGCTATCTCAAAGAAGGATACGCCAAAGTCATCTTTAATATTTCCTAATTTCTGGAATACACCATCCGTGAACAATCCATAATCACCAAGTTTAAAAGTATTATGAATAGGTATCCATGCAGCGTGCACATTAAGTCCTTGTTGAACAATATCTTCATATTGTTCAACAAGGGATTTCTCTTTTGGAATTAATTCTATAAGAGAAAGTATAAAACTAAACACTAGGAGAGCCCCCACCACAAGCCACTTTAATGATACACTCTTTAACCGCCGAATCCACTGAAACCGCAAATACGGGTCTATCCTGCTTATCAATTTTTGTAAGTCATTATTGAAGTCTGGGTCTGGGCGAACAAATGAGGCATGAAAGTATATCAGTTTTTCGAGCGAGAGTGGTAAGTCCTGCTTAGGCGGCATATTGGCCCGACTCACCAATACTGGGATGATAATTATATTTGGAGCTTTTAAAGCCATTTCGATTTCGATTCGCACAAAATCCTCAGAATTGCTGAGCCGACGGTTCCCCTTTTCATCCTGGGTATTAACCCAGTCCCGCCCAATGATCACCAGCATTACACGACTTGTACGAATTGCTAAGTTAATCTGCTCCCGAATATCAGGCCCATGTGTCATCGAATCTACATCTTTAAAAACCTTTCCGTACCTTTTCCTAAGATGATAATATATTCGACCAGTTACTTCTTCGGAATCTGAACGGCGATAAGATATAAATAACTTACTCATAATAAGTATAGGAGTGTTTGATATGTCAGCCGGAACCTGTTTAATGCGTCGGGTAAACTTAATCCCTAATACTCGTTGTTGTAAGTACCAAAAGCCTGATTTACAAAGGCGTTCGTCTTGTCGCAAATAAGATAGAACATAGATAATTTTGAACTACGCACTCAACGCCCGCGAGGACTGATAGTGAGCAAAGCAACTCGCTGAACATAAGATACTTAAACCTTTACACCCTCATTAGGATATATGCAACGTTTTTAACACACTGATAATCAACAGGTAAAAATATTGCATTTTTCGGAGGTTTGTTCGCTATAACACGGTGGTGGTTGGACCGCAAAGTATCCTGCGGGACGCGCATCTTGTCAGCGGTAGCCTGCCCACGCGAAGCTCCATAACACACACTATCTACTATTGTCAGGCCGCCACCGCCGGGGCGTTTCCGTTGTCGCAAGCGACCTGCCTAACCTTTCAAAGCCGGACCTGCGGGGCGGTTAGCTTGTCAACGGGAGCCGACTAATGAGCCAAGAAGTATCCTATCGGGACGTGCAAGTTGTCACCGAGACCTGGCAAACACGCTTTTCTTAAGGCTTTGACCCGCCACCCAACAAGTATATGTACGAAAACTTAATGAACGACAAACTGTTGATAATCTGGCAACTGTCGTTAATTGTGAAACTTTTTCCCGGCCTTTCGGTCAAAAGCAGCAGTACGCTCGAATAACGATACAAGTATATGGACACGGTGTAACTTTTACAACCAAATGGCTGATAAAATTTTAGTTTATACCTCGGTTGAGCGAGTCTGGGATATTGACGGGCATCCCAACTACTTCTTCGGCGATGATAAACACCTGTATCGCTACGATTCGCGGGGACGGGTTCGCCGGAATAAGCAAATTGTAGTGGGCTACACAATGGGTTATGTGCTGAAAAGTAAGTTTTTCAGCCTCGTCCGGCTGCGTAGCATGCTGCGCCGACACGGTCCGGCACCGCATCAAGCGGGCTTTTGAGCGCGGTAATCCTGTCGGGTGGTTTCCCGTAGCTGCCGGGTGGTCTGGCGGCTTCCGTCGTGACTCCAGCCCGGCGGGCCAAAGATGTAGCCAAACGCGTTACGCACCGACCCCGCGCGGGACACGTCGCGTCCGATGGCGGCCCATTCGTGGAAGGCGATGCGGACGGGGTTATGCGAATTGATGTTGGTCGTCAGTCCGTAGGTGGGGCGGTGTTTCTCCTCGATAAACGTACCGAACAGCCGATCCCAGATAATGAGTACCCCGGCGTGATTCTTATCCAGATAATCCAGATTGGAGCCGTGATGTACGCGGTGGTGCGAGGGCGTGTTGAAGATAAACTCGATGGGTGCGGGCAGTTTGTTGATGTATTCGGTATGAATCCAGAACTGATACAGCAGACTGACCGCCTGCATGGTCATGACGGCCACCGGCGAAAAGCCCACCAGCGGCAGCCAGATCCAGAATACCCACGCGCCCGTCAGGTTGCCGGTCCAGGTCTGGCGCAGGGCCGTGCCGAGGTTGTACTTCTGCGACGAGTGATGCACCACGTGCGACGCCCAGAAATACCGGCTCTGATGGCTGATCCGGTGAAACCAGTAGTAGCTGAAATCGTCGGCAAAGAACAGGATTATCCACGGCCATACCTGCGCCATGTCGATGCTGAACAGCCGAAACTGATACACCAGCGTGTAGGCTCCGAATACGATGACCTTGCCCACCAGACCAATGATGACGTTGCCAATACCCATACTCAGGCTCCCGGCGGTGTCTTTTACGTCGTAGTAGTCTTTCTGTTGCTTTGCCGTTACGAGGACTTCGGCAACCAGTAAAATAATAAAACCCGGAATGGCGTATTGAATGAGGTCTGTCATGGTTGGCAGATAGCCTGATGTTGCTGGCTAAGAGGACGAAAATACACAAAAACTTCCCGCTATTTCAACACAACAGGAATTTCACCTAATTGATTTATAGAAATTAATCGCAGAAATGATGGTTACCCTGTTTTCAGCACCGCCCCCCCCCAACCCCCTCCTAAAACAGGAGGGGGCTTAAAAAAGGGGCCCCTTGCGTAGCCCCCTCCTGTTTTAGGAGGGGGTTGGGGGTGGTAAAACGGCGGTTAATTCGTTCAAATCAATAAGGTGAACGGCTTTGATTGCGACATTGACCAGCTAATACACCAGATAACCGGCAGGGAGCCTCTTCCCGGTTACGGTCAGACGGCGGCCAGTACGGGGATAGAAGCCACGCGGGCCGTTTCCTGCGTAACAGATTCGAGCAGCATCGTTCGCAGCCAGCTGTGCGGTTTGGGCAACAGCATAATCAGGTCGGCGCGGTGGTCGGCAAAGTAAGCATCCAGGGCCAGCGGCAGGTCATAACCGGATAGAAACTGGAACGTATGCGGATCGTTCTGTAGCAGGCTGCGCACGTGCAGGGCCGCCCGCTGTAAATCAGGACCCGGCTCATCTTCCACGCAGATCATGTCGAGGGTGGCTCCAAATAGCCGGGCAAACCGCCGGGCGGTATCCAGAGCCAGCAAATTCAGGGGCTGCGCCAGGTCCAGGGCCAGCACAATGTTTCGGGGCGTCTGAAACCGGCTACCCGGTGGTATCAGCAGCATGGGTACCTGCGTTCGGGGAATCAGGTCGGTGGCCAGGCTGCCTTCCTCGCGGGCCCGGCGGGGTTCGTCGCCCACCAGCCCCATCACCAGCAGGTCGGCCTGCTGATTAACGACCTCTTCTTCGATAACACCCGCCCGCGTACCCGACCGGGCCACAACCGATACCGTTACATCACCCTTTACCTGGTGAATGAGACGGCTGCGCAGGTCGCCAAGCTGCCGGATCGCCTGATCATACTGCCGTTGAGTCTCCCTGCCCAGCCAGTCCTCACCCAGCCCTATTGCTACCAGTGGATCGTAAACATGGAGCAGCACGAGCCGGGCATTGGCAAAAAGAGCCAGTTGGAGGGCATAGTCGTCGGCCCAGTGGGCACTCGGAGAAAAATCAGTTGGTAACAGAATTGTTTTCATACACTATTCAGAAAAGTCGGGTAGCAAACGAAACGGTACGGCATCTTTACGAAACGAATTTAGTAAAGTTCGGCAGTTTAGTCAGGGACGGGTATGACAGAGGTCAGGTGAAGAACTAATTCTTTTCAGGTAGTTAGCTGAACAGGTGCATATAACGGCCACCTACCCGGCCCGACCTTTACGTCATGTCCTACGTACCCCACCACTACGCTCTCCTGCACCGAACCCTGCGGCTGTCTGCTTTCCTGCTCCTGCTGCTGACAGCCCCCAACGTCCGCGCCCAGCCTGCCAGCGACTGGTCCCGGCTTCAAAACTACGCCAGCATTATCGGCATCGACAGCCTTTGCGCGCAACCCGATTCGGTGTGCCTGACCCGTTACTTTGGCGAGATCATTTACGGACGCCCCCCGGCCCGGCTCAGCTACCGGGGCGTACCCGAAACCATAGACAGTGTCCGGCTTACCCGGCTCACCCGGCAGTTTCTGGCCGGTGCCGACTGGTGCCCGCTGCTGGATTCGCTCGAATCGCCCGACCCGGCCTACCGGGGGCTGAGAGAATACTGTACCCGATGCCTGATGGACGATTATATGGGCGACTCACTGACTATCGAACAGATTTTTGCCACCCTCAACACCTACCGCTGGCTCAACCGCTTTGCCGGTCCCCAGCGTATCGTCATCAACATTCCGTCGGCCACGCTGCGGCTTATCGATGCGCGGGGCATGACCCGGCTGCACAGCCGGGTGGTGGTAGGCGCCCCCACTACCCCAACGCCCGGCATGACGGCCCTCATCCCCGGTCTGGTGCTCTACCCCTACTGGAACGTACCCCGGTCAATCACCGTCCGGGAGTTGCTGCCGAAGATCCGCCGGAACCCGGTTGCCGTGCTGAATTCGCTGAATATGCAGGTCATCGACAGGAGCGGACGGGTGGTCAACCCGGACCGGGTCAACTGGTCGGACCGTTCGTTTCCGTACCGGCTGCGGCAATCGACGGGCTGCGACAATGCCCTGGGGCTACTGAAGTTCGAGGTTAACAGTCCGTTTGCCATCTACCTGCACGACACCAACGCCCGGCAGGTTTTTGGGCGTGACAGCCGGTTTCTAAGTCACGGCTGTATCCGGGTCGAGAAGCCCGCAGCACTGGCCAACCTGCTCCTGGGCTACGTCCGCTTCAAGCCGGACTACCTCACTACCTGCCCCGTCAATGCCCAACCCCGCACCCTGCCGCTGCCGCATCCGGTACCCGTATTGATTACCTACAACATCATCGACGTGGACGAGCAGGGTGGCATTCAGGTCTATAAAGATGTGTACGGTTTGTGGCGCGGCAAACGCTAAAAAGAACCGCAGCGAAACCGTAGCGGGACTATAGGCGACACGGTATGTTGATGCGTTTTCATGGGCAGACCTTTTGGGGGGTGAGTGGGGATTATAACTTGACAATCCGTCTCGACGCGCTTCTGTCACCGACCCGGATGCGCAGCACGTACTGACCCGCCGGACACTGGTCGAGCGGCAGACCTGAGGTTTCGCGCTGGGTTTCCAGCTGCCAGGTCATCTGTCCCCGCACATCCAGCAAATCTATTCGGGCTGTCTGCTTACCCGACAACCCCCGTATCCGTACCGTTAGCGTAGTCGTAGCCGGGATCGGATATACGTCCACGGCCTCGCTCAACAGCTGATCGTCAAGGCCAAGTGGCAGGTTCACGGTAACCACAACCCGCGTTTGGGTGGGAGTGGCACTGCCGCATACATTACTGACGTTCGTCAGAAAATAGGCGGTCGTTTCCCGTGGGTCAACCCGCAGCCGGTGTGGGTTATTACCTGTCTGCACCAGTTGCCCGGCACCCAGGCCCGTTCCACTACTGTCGCGGTACGTAAACGTCCACGGGGCATCACCCGTAAAGGCAACGGTCAGGCTTGCCGACTCACCTTGATAGATGGCCTGATTGCCTGTCATGACAGCAGTGGGCAGTGGTCTGATGCTCAGTAGCGATGGGCTGCTGATGCCGTTGACCGGAATATTGGGATTGGTGGCTACGACCCGCACCCGGTACGTACCCGGTACCGTAGTAGCCGAAACAAGGCCCGAAATCTGACCGTTAGCCGTTACGCTGGCGGGTACATCCATGAAGTTGAGTTGGGTGGAATCGGCGGTTGACCGGGCCATTTGCAGGATAAAGACACTGCCGGGATTAAACGCGCCGGTTGTTGAAAATCCGACGGATAGGCTACCGCCCACACATACCGATGTTGTGGTCAGAGCCAGTGTTTGTATGCCGGGCTGTAGCACCGTTATCGTTGCCGAGGCAGCCGGATTTGGCTGGCCTGCCCCGCAGCGGTTAGTGACCTCGGCTACCT
This sequence comes from Spirosoma sp., assembly GCA_014377625.1. GTDB lineage: Bacteria > Bacteroidota > Bacteroidia > Cytophagales > Spirosomataceae > Spirosoma. The sequence continues at coordinate 4,982 of JACMPG010000168.1, read as the reverse complement.
CATACGTAGTGGTGCGCGTTGGCATCACCATGATCGTAGTGTCCTGAGTAGCCGCTCCGGCCAGGCCGTTCGAGAGACGATATTGATACGGGCCTATTCCGGAGAATCTGAGTCTCAGCGGCACCTCCAGCCCCAGATTGGTGGTAACACTGCCGCCTACCATAAGCGTTGGTGTTTCGCGCACAACCACCCGAATAGCCACGGGCGGGCTTTCGCAGGTGTTGGCACCCGTTTGCGTAACGTAGTACAGATCACCGGCGGTCGGCGTAGTGGTTGGCGGCACCGGTGCGGTTGACGTGACTGTGCCGGTTGGGAGTTTCCACATCAGGTTAGTACCGACCGCTGCGAGCGGTTGCGCGGGGCTGCCCTTGCACAACTCAACGACAGGCTGGGCAATGATAGGTGCGGGGGTAGTCAGTACGTTTACCAACAGCGTGGCCTTCGGTCCCTCGCACCCGGCCACAGTCTGCGTGACCTGATAGGTAAACGTAGCCCCCTGGTCGGTGGCGATAACCGGCGCAACAGGCAATGCGGCCCCATCCTGAGCATACCAGCGCAGGCCCTCTCCCGTGGCCGACACCGACGCCGGTTTGGTAAACTGACAGATTTCCCCGGAGGCAACACCCGGTGCCGGGGGCTGGGGCTTAACCGTAACCCTTACTATCGACCGCGACCCCTCACAACCCTCTACCGTCTGCGTAACGTAGAAATTAGTGGTTGCCAACACTGATGTATTTACACGGGGTGTTATAACCGAGCCTACGGTGTCTTGATAGCTGGTGTACCAGCGCAGATTTTGGCCCGTTACCGGCAGGTCAGGAGCGGCAGTATACTGGCATAGGGTCACAGAATGTATTCCTGATACGGGCGGTACGTATTTGATAGTAATCAGATATTCGTTGCTATGAACAACCGGTTTGCTGCTGGTAATTCTAAGTCTATACTTGTACTCTGCCGATCCCACATCAGGAACAAAGCTTGTCAGCGTTGCTCCAGTATTTCCCGTGATGGCTCTGCTGATGAATGAGTTGTTATTCTTGTCAATGATATCTAATGTGAAGGTATTATCCGGAGCAAAAGCACCAGATACGTCAAACGAGACCCGGATTGGTGCTCTTGGGCAAAAGATACTGTCACTCACATAGGTCAGCCGAATCTGGGGGGCCTCGACGGGTATCTGGATGTCCATTTGGAAAACAGAGTCACCCCCATTTTTGAAATACGCATTCTGCACCTCATACAGGGGCATCCATCGGTAAACGACCACCGAACCATACGTTGCCTTAATCAGAAAATTGCTGTATCTCATATTCCAGGGGTAGCCACTGGTCGAGGGCTGGTAGGGGTTTTTCACAAACGAGTATTGCCCCTGCTCGTTTGTGGTAGAGCTGACTACCGGGTTTGCCAATACGGCGTAGGAAAACCACTCAACCGGGTACAGCTCCAGCGTTACATTGGCCAGAGGAAGCCCCCTGCTATCTGTAGTTTTAATGCCTATGGACTTTGGAAACGGCTTTGTGATCCACTCCTCGCCAACGATGGGACCATCCGCTGTCGAGTTCAGTAGATTCGTCGTGTATTCGTCCTAGGTGATATTGCCGTAGGGGTAATTCATGATGGAGCTGATCGGCTCGAACGTAGTAGTATTGATCGGATTTTTACTACCCTCCACCCGCATTCCATAAATATCAACGCCCCCCCGCGAGTGTCCAAACTCGTGGGTCAGCCCATCCGTAGCAGACTGTGCAAACGGTCCATCCAGGAAATCCCAGTTCCAGCTGTGATAAATGGTCTGAACGTTACCGTACCACCCTCCCCCTACAGTCGGTTCGGTAAATTTACCATCAATGACAAGGTTGTAGCTGACATGCGGGTGAGCCCGAAATACCTCCGTACTGGCAGCTCCTGAAAACACATAGATCGAATCGACCTGAAAGTTATAAACACCTTTGAAGGTAAGCCCACGGTTGAAATTGGCATTGACGGTTGCAATCTGCTCCCTGACAATCTGGTCGATGGGTTTGTGATAAGCCTGTTCATAATGGGTGGCCGTTTGCTTCTCCACGGCCACCACCATACTGAACGTCCAGATCGGTTTGGCAGGAGCGGCCACACCTGTCAGGCAGGACATACCGAAGAGTGTAATCAGTAATAGACATCCCGTACCCCCTGCCACCGACCATCTCCCCGGTGTCCGTATTGTTCCCGGCTTTGGCCGACGGGGTGCATGACCACGGCCCACCATCCAGTGGAGCCGTAGGCTCATCGGTGCACCACGTCCGGTCATAGACCGACGTACCGTCACTCCGAAAAACAATCGGTAGCAGGAACGAGTAGCAGGTCCGGGACTATTACCCTGGATATACACATTATCTGGTATCCAGCCGTTTGTACAGCCGGTTAGTAGTTGAGCGCAGTTGTCGGGAACCCGGTCGTCGTCGTCGGTCGATACACGACCAGGACAGCGCAGTAAGCAGTCCAAAGCTGAGGAACACCAACAGGCGAATGAGCCATTGTTTTTGCATGATGAATCGGGGGTTAATGATGAGCAGTAAACTGGCCGACAGTACCGGTCGTAGGCGGTGGACAGGAGTTTTGGCTTCATGGATTCTGGCCGGTTTTGTAAGCCATAAAGTACGAAACTGCCGGGGTTCCCGGGGCTGACCGGCGTTAGCGCACGCCCTGATGTTTGTTAGCCTCCGGCCTGATTACCAATCAGAGTACGAGATGACCAATCCTGGCCCAAAGCAATTCACTCCTAAGCGAAAGTCCCGCGCAAAACACATCAAAAGAATATCAGACACCCGACCTTTTTGGATTTCCTGCGTTTATAACAAAAAATATCCTTGTACCATGACCTTCGACCAATTCAACAGCAGCCTGAGTCAGCCGCAGCCCCCCGCCAATTTGCCGCCAGTTTTATTGGCATTATGGCACGATGCCAACAACAACTGGGGAGCTGCCCATGACGTTGCCCAAAGCCGTGAAGGCACCCCCGATTATGATAGGCTCCACGCGTATCTGCACCGTAAAGAAGGCGATACGTTCAATGCCGGGTACTGGTACCGGCGCACTGATACGCCGGTTTTTGCCGGAAGTCTCGCCGACGAGTGGCAAACGCTGGTGAGACAGCAACTCAGCCAGATGGAGGAGTCCAGATAAAAAAAGACCGCTCCCTGTCGGAAACGGTCTTTCGGTGTATATACTATCCCGCTGGCAGTTACGCCATCTCGGCCTCCTGCAACACCTCGCTGACGGGTGTCAGGGATAAGCCCCAGGCATCGGCCACGCCCGCGTACACAACTTTGCCATCAACTACGTTCAGGCCCAGTTGTAGGTCCATGTTGTCGCGGCAGGCCTGCTGCCAGCCTTTGTTGGCCAGTTGCAGGACGTAGGGGAGCGTAGCGTTGGTGAGGGCAAGCGTACTGGTGTAGGGTACCGCGCCGGGCATATTGGCCACGCAGTAATGCACCACGCCATCGATGATGAACGTCGGGTCTTCGTGGGTAGTGGGGCGGCAGGTTTCAATGCAACCGCCCTGATCCACCGCCACATCGACGAGGACCGTGCCGGGACGCATCATCGGCAGCATGTCGCGCGTGATGAGGTGCGGAGCTTTTGCACCGGGAATCAGTACGGCTCCCACAATCAGATCGCTGGTTGGAATCAGGTTACGGATGTTGTATTCGTTCGACATCATGGTCTGCACGTTTGGCGGCATGATGTCGGCCAGGTGACGCAGACGCGGCAGGCTTACGTCCATAATCGTGACGCTGGCACCGAGTCCGGCGGCCATTTTAGCGGCCTGTGTGCCTACAATACCCCCACCCAGAATCAGGACGTGGGCGGGTTTCACGCCCGGTACGCCACCGAGCAGAATGCCCCGGCCTTTCATAGGTTTTTCGAGATATTTCGCCCCTTCCTGAATGGCCATCCTCCCGGCCACTTCCGACATCGGCACCAGCAGAGGCAGGCTGCGGTTGCTCTGCTCTACGGTTTCGTAGGCCAGACAAACCGCCTTCTGCTCAATCATGGCGTGGGTCAAATCTTCTGACGACGCAAAGTGGAAGTACGTAAAGAGCAGCTGGTTTTCTTTGATGAGTTTATACTCAGACGCTATGGGTTCCTTGACCTTGATAATCATCTCGGCAATGCCATAGACTTCCTCAATGGTCGGCAGCATAGTGGCCCCGGCCTGAATGTATTCTTCGTCCTCGAAACCGCTGCCTTCGCCTGCGTTGACCTGTACGTAAACCGTATGGCCGGACTTGCGCAGCTCAGTCACGCCCGCAGGAGTTAGAGCTACGCGGTTTTCATTATTTTTTATCTCTTTGGGAACGCCAATAACCATGAGTAGGGAGTATTTATGAATGCTTTGGATTCGTTCAGCAAAAATAAATTGATACGCTATATTTTCTAACTAACAACGTTTCTTTGGGAAATAGAACGTACCATTGACCGTTTAGCAGGAAACTTTCCTGACAAGTCAGCCATTCATGTCCTGTATCCGTAAATATGCCGTATGGACCTTTTAGACAAAACTGACCGCCACATTCTGCGGTTGCTCCAGACCGACGCTCAACTGACCATGCAGGAGATTGGTCAGCAGGTAAACCTCTCCAAAACACCCGTGCACGAACGGATCAAACGGCTCGAGCGCGAAGGCATCATTACGCAGTACGTTACGCTCATCGACAAAAAACGGGTGGGTAACGGCCTGACCGTCTATTGCCAGGTCACGCTCGACAAGCAAACCCGCGATACCTTCGCCGATTTCGACCTGGCCATTCGCTACCTGCCCGAGGTGCTGGAGTGTAGCCGCGTATCGGGTACGTTCGACTACCTGCTCAAAATCGTTAGCCAGGACATGGAGACCTACAATCGGTTCTATCAGGAAAAGCTTTCGGTCATTCCGAGTGCGCTGCACATCAGCAGTTTCTTTGTCATGGCCGAAATCAAAAATACCACCGTTGTGCCGGTTT
>JACMPG010000167.1 GCA_014377625.1 Spirosoma sp. | reverse complement strand
TTCCAGCATTCGGGCTACGGATTCGTAGGCTTTCAGGCGCACGGCTTCCGGCACCAGAATTTCGGGCTGTTCGTACAGCATGCAGTTGTACAGCTTTTCGAGGGTGTTCATTTTCATGTATGGGCACTCCGAACAGGCGCAGGTGTTATTGGCATTGGCCGGAGCAGGAATCAGTTTTTTGCCGGGTGCGGCCAGGCGCATCTTGTGCAAAATGCCCGCTTCGGTACCCACAATAAACGTATCGGCTGGGCTATCCACCACGTATTTCAGCAGGGCCGTTGTGGAGCCGATGAAGTCAGCTTCGCGCAGGATGTGTTCCTGACATTCGGGGTGGGCAATGAACTTAGCGTCGGGGTATTGCAGTTGCAGAGCTTTTAATTTCTCTAGCGAAAGGTCAATGTGTACAATACAGGCGCCTTCCCATAACACCATGTCGCGCCCGGTTTTACTGGCCACATACCGGCCCAGATTAGCATCTGGCGCGAAGATGATTTTCTGATCTTTCGGCAGACTCTCCACAATTTTCAGCGCGTTGGACGACGTCACGATGATATCCGACAGGGCTTTGATATCGGCAGAGCAGTTGATGTACGACAGCACGATATGGTCGGGGTACTGCGCTTTGAACTCGGCAAACTTATCGGCGGGGGCCGAATCGGCAAGGGAGCAGCCTGCGTTCAGATCGGGAATGACTACTTTTTTGTTCGGCGAAAGCACTTTAGCCGTTTCACCCATAAAATGTACTCCACAAAACACAATCATATCGGCCGTAGTGGCGGCTGCCTGCTGACTCAGGCCGAGACTGTCGCCCACGTAATCGGCCAGGTCCTGAATGGCATCATCCACGTAGTAGTGGGCCAGGATAACGGCGTTTTTTTCTTTTTTGAGTCGCTTTATTTCGGCAACTAAGTCAAGGGTATCGTCAACGGGCTGGTTTACGTAGCCTACGCGCTGAACATCTTCGAGAATGGCTTCCATAACTGGTTTGGTAGGTTTTCTTTACTGTTAAACAACCGCAACGGGCAAAAGGTCACGGATGTTATGGCTGGCGAAGTTGCGGAATGTAGCGGGGTTTTCAAACTCAATCTATCCCTGACGTACTTTTGAGCTAATGACAACATCTACTGCCGTTCAGTTTTTTGATTGCCACCGGGGGCGCGTAGCGTTTCGGGTGTTCGGCAACGGCCCGGCGGTGATGCTGGCCTTTCATGGCTTCGGTCAGGATAATACGGCCTATCAATCATTCCAGAATCAGCCCGATAACGGCTTTACGGTCTACGCCGTCGACCTGTTTTTACACGGCAAAAGTCAACTCACGAGTGGCTCATTGCTAACAAAAGCCGACTGGCAACAACTCATCCACGACTTTTTACAGGAGCAGGGCATCAACCGGTTTTCGCTGGTTGGGTTCAGCCTCGGCGGGCGATTTTCGCTCGCTACGCTCGAAGCCTTTGCCGACCGCATCGATCAACTCTGGCTCATTGCGCCCGACGGTATTACGCGCAGTTTGTGGTATCGGCTGGCCACGCAAAGCGGCACTGGCCGCTGGCTCTTCCGGTACACGCTGCGGCATCTGTCCGTATTAAACCGGGTTGGTCACGCGCTGGTGCGGACAGGATTGCTAAACCGAACAGCCATGCGTTTCGCCGAACTCTCACTCGCAACGCCCCAACAGCGGCAGTTAGTTTATGATACCTGGACTCAGTTTCGGCACATTCGGCCCAATATTGACGCCATCGCGGCTTTGCTCAACAACTGCCCTGTTCACGTTCGGTTCTTCACCGGCGCGTTCGACCGTATTGTGCCGGGTCAGTATATTCTGCCTCTCACCGACCGCCTTCGGCAGTACGACCTAACAGTATTAAAAACGGGTCATACGCACTTGATTGAGCAGGTAGCAGCGCAAATTTAGCCTTTCGCCAACGCCCGTTGTACCACCTGCCACAGACCGATGATCGAGACAATAATCAGCCCAATAATAACGATTTCGCCCCAGCGGCTTTGGTTAGGGTCGTTGAGCAACGCCTGAATTTCGCGGGCTTCTCGGCCCGACCAGATGGCGAGCAGCGTGCGCGGCAACATTCCCAGAAAACCACCCAGCAAAATATTCCCCAAACTGGCCCCCGACAGCGCGAAGAGCAAGTTGGTCAGACCGAAGGGCAGGATAGGTGAGAGTTTGGCGAAGAAAATAACTTCAAGCTCCTTGTTGAGAATTCTGTCCAGTACCGACTGTGCTTTGGGGTTCTGACGCAGATACCTTATAAACCGGTCGTGGTCGATCCAGCGAACGAGCAGGTTGATAAACAGGATACCGCCGAGGTTGATCACCAGAATAGGCAGCAGTGCATTCCAGCCCAGAAAATACCCAAGCAGCAACGCCAGCATGGTGGGGGGCGTGAGGGCGGCTGAGGTGATGGTGCAGATTAGTGTGACCAGAACCCACTGCCCAACGGTCAGCCCCGCAATCGTGGTTTCGTAAACAATGGCGTAGTAGCTCAGCACCGACGTAAACACAATGGGCGTAATGGACAGCAAAACGCCCAGCAGGGCCGTTCCGGTAAATTTCTGGAGAATGGTGTTTTTCACTACTTAGAAGCTGTTTGGGGTGGCGATTTGAGACGAAAAGCAGTGGGTTTTGGGTGCGGGTAAGGCATTTTTCGAGAGCGTAGCCGTAGCTACGGTTGAGAAAAATAACGCAGAACGCGGCCAAAAGACGCGCTTTGCGACCAAAGCGATCAACTCAAACAGCTTCTCACTAAACGGGGAAACGGGTGGTTTTGTGTAGTCGGATTTGAACCGCTAACTTCACCAGATGAACTTCGGAACCAAAGCCATCCATGCCGGTGTCGAGCCGGACCCTACCACGGGCGCGATTATGACACCCATTTACCAGACCTCGACCTACGTGCAGGAATCGCCCGGCAAACATAAGGGCTATGAGTACGCCCGGACCCAAAACCCCACGCGCGATGTCTTGCAAAACAACCTCGCGGCCCTCGAAAACGGGAAGCACGGTATTTGCTACGCATCGGGCTTAGCGGCTACCGACGCCATCCTGAAACTATTCCGCCCCGGCGACGAAATCATTGCCAGTAACGATCTCTACGGCGGTACATACCGGATTATGGTGCGCGTGTTTCAGGAGTTTGGCCTGAAATTCAGGTTCGTTGACCTGTCCGATGCGTCGGCTCTGGAAGAAGCCATTACGCCGAATACAAAAATGGTCTGGATCGAAACACCAACCAATCCGCTGCTTCGGCTGGTAGACATTGCGGCTGTGGCCAACATCACCAAACCAGGCGGCATTCAGCTTGTCGTGGATAATACGTTTGCATCGCCGTATCTGCAAAATCCGCTCGATCTGGGGGCCGACATTGTGGTGCATTCGGCCACGAAATACCTCGGTGGCCACTCCGACACGGTCATGGGGGCCATTGTCCTGAACGACGACGAAACGGCTCAGAAACTGGCATTTATCCAGAATGCCTGTGGAGCCGTGCCGGGGCCACAGGACTGCTTTCTGGTGTTGCGCGGCATAAAAACCCTGCACGTCAGGATGCAACGACACTGCGAAAACGCCCAGAAAATCGCCGAATATCTGCAACAGCACCCCAAAGTCAGCGCAGTACATTACCCCGGTCTGCCCACCCACCACGGCCACGACCTGGCCAAACGGCAGATGCGCGGCTTCGGCGGGATGCTCTCGTTTGAACTCGTGGGCGATAGGATGGACGAGGCTACGCGGGTGATGGAAAGTTTCGAGGTATTCTCGCTGGCCGAATCGCTCGGTGGCGTTGAGTCGTTGTGTACGCACCCGGCCAGCATGACCCACGCCAGCATCCCTGCCGACGAACGCCACAAGAACGGCCTGAAAGACACCCTCATCCGGCTCAGCGTTGGCATTGAAGACGCCGACGATTTGATTCAGGATTTGGCGCAGGCTATTGGGTAGGCTCATCCCTTGTCCGCCCTCATAACGCTGACCGCAGTTGCTCAATAGTAGACTGAATATCTTTTGTACGCTGCTGACGGGCCAAAACGACAGGCGGGGCAGCCCGAACGGTGCAGTCGGTAATTGGGCAGCGTTCGCAGGTTTCGCCCACCGGTACTGTCGGCATACTGGGATCGTTGATAAAAGGCAACCGGCCAAGCAGGGTTTCGCTGATTGGGAACCCGATATTGATACTACTATTGTCGGACGTGGGGGGCGACGAGCGGGCGATGGAGAAGACGAAGTACGTAGTGCCATTGGTAGCAAACGAAATACGCTGCGCCCGGCAGACGGGTTTCCCATCCCACTGCCCGGCCTCCTGCAATTGCCGGAGTTCATTCAGAATGGTTACCGAAACCTGTCGTCGGCAGTAGTGTTCGTCACGGGCAATGCCGTGTGGGGTATGTAGCTTACTCAGGTGCAGCTCTTTCGCTATCGTAAAGCGACCATTGGTCAGCTGGTTTACCCGTATAAAAAACAGGTCGTTCAGCCCAAACTGACCCGCAAGCAGGTTGGTTACACGCAGTAAAAACATCTCCGGCGTGGCCGTATAACGGGCCAGCAGAGACAGCATCCGGTCATTGTCCCAGCGGGGTTGTTGTAGTAGTAGGTCAAGTTCATAGTGGAGCCGTTGCCGGGGAATAAGCAGGGCACGGGCAAAGTAGGACGCCTGAAAATTATGCAGCACCTCGTCGAATGAGCGGGCTGTTAGCACCGATGATTCCAATGGTCGGATCGTTAGCTCCAGACGGTGGTAACCTACCTCTCGGGCCAGCGTAAATACTTGTTGTTCAACAGACAAGCTGCGGTTCAGCAGAAATTGATTCTTCTCCGGCAAATACACCGACCGTAGCGACAGCAGGCCCGGCTGCGTGGTTTCGTCATAATACTCGACCGTGCAGCCATAGCCTTCTTTCAAAACGCCGGTCAACCAGGTAACGTACCGATCAGCCGAATCAGGCGGGGGGAAGTCCACCAGAAATTTATCCGCCTGCTGCTCCAGTTCCTCAAAATAATTGTTGTGCATGGCCTGATACGTCCGCAGGACAGAAAAGTAAAACTGCTCGACGCTCAGGTCGTAGTTCCGGCCAATTTCGATTAGTGTATTAATGAACGCACTCAGTTTAGCGGGTGCACTGGCCATCACCTCCAGAAAATAGCTCGGTTCAATACCAAATAGCTCCAGCGGTAACTCATTCAGTTTGTTGGAATTCAGCAGGTCAACAACCGGTTCCAGCGACTTGCTGACCTGTAGCGATACCAGGGCATCGTAGGTACTGTTGAGGGCTTTCGCCAGGGCAAACACCTTCTCGGCCTTGGGGTATTTCTTGCCTTTCTCGATTTCGTTGAGGTATGAGGGCGACAAACCCGTCTGATCGGCCAAGTCGTAGGTCGACAGGCCAAGTTCGTTACGTAGTTGTTTGATCTTCAGCCCAAAAATGAGCCGTACTTTTTCCCGGTCTGATGCCATGCCACAAAAATAACTTTTTTGGGAAACAGAGGTAACAAATAAAGAATATTAGCGATTATTATATAATTAGCGAACGTTCGCTTTTTTATTCGTAATCGCTAAATATATTTGTAAGGTAAATGAACACTCATCATAAACACCCCCTGTAATGGTAGCCGAAGTCAATCTCTCCTCTACGTCGAGGAGTCTGTTGCCCGAAGAAAAAGCCCTGCGTTTTTTAGGGATTCAAACGAATAAAGAAGTGTATTTTCAACCCACACCCGCCAACCTGATCGAACACGCGCTGCGCCGGGGTGAGGGAGTACTGACCGACACCGGGGCACTCATGTGTACCACGGGCCATTATACGGGCCGGTCGCCCAAAGACCGTTACATTGTTCGTGACCAGCTGACCGATTCGCGGGTTGACTGGGGAACGGTCAATTTACCATTTCATGAAGAGCAATTCGATCAACTGCATCGCCGGATGCGCCATTTTGTTGAACACCACCCTGTTTACGTCCGCTACGCTCTGGCCGGTGCCGATCCAAACCATCAACTAAAACTCTGTATCCTGACCACACAGGCCTGGCAGAATCTGTTTTGCACCAATATGTTCCTGCGCCCCTTACCCAGCGAACTGGCCAGCTTCACGCCCGATTTTACGATCATTGCCATTCCGGAATTTCACGCTAACCCTGCCGTAGACGGGACGCGGAGCACCAACTTTTCTATCCTAAATCTCTCAAAACGCACGATTCTGGTGGGCGGAACGGGGTACGCGGGCGAAATCAAGAAAGGGGTTTTCTCGGCCCTCAACTTCCTGTTGCCGCAACAGGAAGTCTTGCCAATGCACTGTTCAGCCAACGTCAGCTTAGACGACCCGACCGACGTAGCGTTGTATTTCGGGTTGTCGGGTACGGGCAAAACGACCCTCTCGGCAGACCCCGAACGCGGGCTGATTGGTGACGATGAACACGGCTGGAGTGCCAACGGGGTTTTTAATTTTGAAGGTGGCTGCTACGCTAAAGTTATTGACCTGACCCGCGAACGGGAACCGCAGATTTTCGATGCCATCCGCTACGGCTCTATTGTCGAAAATACCCGGCTGCTGCCCAACTCCCGAACCGTTGATTATACGGACACGACCCTGACAGAAAACACCCGTACTTCGTACCCTATTACCTTTATCGGTAACGCCATCGAACCGTCGGTAGGCGTGCATCCCAAAAACATCTTTTTTCTGACTTGCGATGCGTTCGGTGTGCTGCCTCCCCTTGCCCGACTAACGCCCGAACAGGCTATGGACTACTTCGTACTGGGCTACACGGCAAAAGTAGCAGGAACAGAAATGGGTGTTAAGGAACCACAGGCCACGTTCTCATCGTGCTTTGGAGCCGCGTTCATGCCGCTTCGGGTGAGCGAATACGCCCGGATGCTGGGTCAAAAAATTCAGGAACAGGGCGCTACGGTATGGCTCGTCAATACCGGCTGGACAGGTGGCGGCTTCGGCGTGGGGCAGCGCATAAACCTGAGCTACACCCGGGCCCTAATCCGGGCCGTACTAACGGGAACCCTATCGGCCAGCCCCTTCAATACCCACCCCATTTTCGACCTGGCCATGCCAGCCACCTGCCCCGACGTACCTGATTCGATACTCGATCCACGTCAGACCTGGAGCGACCCAACGGTATATGATGAGAAAGCCAATGATCTAAAAGACCTTTTTTCGGAAAAACGCCGGTCTGTCACTCCTACATCACTCTCCGTATGATTTCACTTGCCGATACACCGCTGCCCACTATCCCCCGCTCAGCCCCGCCGGAACTGGCCCTACCGGTGGGGACGACGCTCGACCGATTCATTCTACGCGAACAGAACGCGTTCCCGTTCGCTACCGGTGAGCTGTCGCAGTTACTGCGCGACATTGCTCTGGCCAGTAAGATCGTTAACCGCGAAATTAACCGGGCGGGGCTGATCGACGTGACGGGTGCCAGCGGGACGGATAACGTGCAGGGCGAAGCGCAGCAGAAACTCGACGTTATTGCCAACATCCGGTTCATCCGGGCACTGAGAAATGGTGGGGAAGTCTGCGCTATCATCTCCGAAGAAGACGATGATATGATTCTGACGGGCAACGCCAACGGGAAGTACGTCGTGGCCATCGACCCGCTGGATGGCTCATCCAACATTGACGTAAACGTTTCCATCGGTACTATTTTCTCTATTTACCGCCGGATTTCGCCCGTTGGTTCTGATGCAACAGTGGCCGATTTTCTTCAGGGGGGACGCAGGCAGGTAGCAGCCGGGTACGTACTCTACGGCTCATCCACTATTCTAATTTTTACGACCGGGCAGGGCGTCAACGGCTTCACGCTCGATCACTCGCTGGGCGAATATATTCTCTCCCACGCAACGATGCAGCAGCTACGAACCGGATCTATTTTTTCATGCAACGATGGCAACATGGCCGACTATCCGGACTACGTACAGACGTACCTGCACACCTGTCGGCAGCGTCGGCTGACGAGTCGATACATCGGGTCGCTGGTGGCTGATTTCCACCGCAATCTGATCAAGGGTGGCATTTATCTATATCCACCCACCCAGAAAACGCCGTTCGGCAAACTCAGGCTGCTGTACGAATGCTTTCCGATGGGATTCATTGCCGAACAGGCCGGTGGGCAGGCTTCTGACGGGCAACAGGCGGTGCTGGACGTAACACCCACCGAACTGCACCAGCGATCGGCACTGTACGTCGGTTCGCCCGTTCTGGTCAACGAACTGCTGGCTACCCGATAAAACCATCGGAAGTAAGCGAGACAACGATCCGGGCAGACACCCACCATCGCCGAAGGTACCGGCGTAGCGATGGTTGGGGAGTAAGCCGCGCTTTTTGGCGAAAGAGCCACAGTACTGTACCGATGTATCTTCGTAAATTGCAAACTGTTCTGCCTGCTATACCACCGGGGCAGTTCGTTATTGATCCGATGAAACGTCTTCAATATTATAGCGCGGGCCTGCTGCTCGCGCTGCTGTTCCTGCTGACCGGCTGCAAAGAAACCTCCCTGTTTGAGCGGCTCGACGCGGCTGATACGGGCATTGCGTTCGCCAATACCATTACCGACAGCGACTCGCTGAACATTCTCAACTACCAGTATATCTACAACGGCGGGGGCGTGGGCATCGGCGATTTTAACGGCGACCAAAAACCCGACGTGTTCTTCGCGGGTAATCAGGTATCGAGCAAGCTGTACATCAACGAAACCGAAACTGGCGAGGACATGCACTTCCGCGATGTGACCGAATCGGCGGGGGTTACGGGCAACGGGCGGTGGAGTTCGGGCGTGGCGGTGGTTGATGTGAACGCCGATGGCAAGATGGATCTGTACGTGGCCAATACGCTGCACAAATCGGCAGAACGGCGGGCAAATCTGCTGTACGTCAACCAGGGTAACGATGCCAATGGCTCGCCCCGCTTCCGCGAAATGGCCGCCGACTACGGCATTGCCGACACTACGTACAGCACCAACGCAGCCTTTTTCGACTACGACAACGACGGCGATCTGGACCTGTACGTTTTGGTAGATCAGATTTTCGACGAGAAGATCACCACCAACCTCCGCGAGCAGAAATCCGACGGTACTTCGCCCAATGTTGACCGGCTGTACCGCAACGATTTCGACCCGGAGCGCGGCCATGCGGTATTTACCAACGTATCGAAAGAAGCGGGTATTACCTACGAAGGCTTCGGGCTGGGCCTGAACATCTGCGACATAAACCGCGACGGCTGGAAAGATATTTACGTGACCAACGACTTCGCCACGAAAGACGTTTTTTACATCAATAACCGCAACGGCACGTTCACCAATCAGGCCCACGACGCGTTCCGGCATACGAGCTATTCGGCAATGGGCAACGACATCGCCGATATCAATCACGACGGACTGGCCGACATTGTGGCGATGGACATGCTGCCCGAAGACAACCTGCGCAAGAAAAGCCTGATGGGCGGCAGCAACTATTTCGTGCATCAGGAGTGGGACCGGCTCGGCTACGAACATCAATACGCCCGCAATACCCTGCAACTGAATCGGGGCTGGCCCGGCAAAACCGATACGGCAAAGAACAACATTCCCGTTTTCAGCGAGGTCAGTATGCTGGCGGGCGTATCAGAAACCGAGTGGAGCTGGAGTCCGTTACTGGTCGATGTCGATCACGATGGCAACCGCGATTTACTGGTGACGAACGGTTTTCCGCGCGACGTGACCGACCGCGATTTCACCAACTATTTCAGCAGCGTCAATAATCTGCTCACCGACGCCATGCGTAAGGAGTTGACGCAGAAAATGCCGCAGGTAAAGGTCAGTAACTACGCGTTCCGGGGCCGGGGCGATGGCACGTTTGCCAACGAAACCAACCGCTGGGGCATGAATGAGCCAAGTTTCTCCAACGGGGCCGCTTATGCCGACTTCGACGGCGACGGCGACCTGGACTATATGGTTAACAATATCAATGACGCGGCCTTCGTCTACCGGAATACACTAAGCGATAAGAAGCCGGAAAACACGCATTACCTGCGGGTGAAGTTCGTGGGCGATGGGGCCAACCCGATGGGGCTGGGCGCAACGCTGACCTACGAGCTACCCAACGGACACCGCGAATTTTACGACCACACGCCCTACCGAGGCTACCTGTCGAGTGTGGAGCCGGTGGCACATCTGGGCCTGGGCAACGCGAAAACGATTCAAAATCTGACCATCACCTGGCCCGACGGTCGCGTGCAGATTTTGCCGGGCGTAAAGACCGATCAGGTTTTAACCGTCAAAATTTCTGATGCACGACCCGGACCGTCCAACACGATGGCAACGGCTCCGGCAACTCTGCTCCACGACATAACCGACTCGCTGGGTATGACCTACCGGCACGAGGAAACCGATTTCATCGACTTCAACAGCCAGAAACTCATCCTGCACAAACTCTCCGAATACGGCCCTGCGCTGGCCGTGGGCGACGTTAACAACGACGGTACACAGGACATGGTTGTGGGCGGTAGTGCCAACCGGGCGGCTAACCTGCTGCTGCAACAGGCCAACGGAAAATTTGTAATACGCGCACTACCAACCAAATTATCTGAAGATGCCGGGCTGCTGCTGTTCGATGCCGATGGCGATGGCGACCTGGACCTGTACGCCGTAAGCGGCAGCACCGAGTTTGCGCCCGACAAACGTGATGAGGCACTGGCGCACAGGCTTTATCTCAACGATGGACGCGGTACGTTTACCATTGCTCAGAATGCACTGCCTAAAACCGGCATCAGCGGGTCGTGCGTGAAAGCGGCTGACGTTGACCTGGATGGCGATCTGGATTTGTTTGTGGGTGGGCGCGTAGAACCCGGCAAGTATCCGGCTCCGGTGCGGTCTTTCCTGCTGCAAAACGACGGTAAAGGACATTTTTCGGATGTCACGGCAAAACAGGCGCCGTCGCTCCTCACAGGCGGCCTGACCTGCGACGCACTCTGGACAGATTTCGACAACGACGGACAAACCGACCTCATGCTGGTGGGCGAGTGGGAAGCCCCTACCCTGCTGCGTAACGTAGGCGGCAAATTTGAACCGCTGACCGTAGCGGGCATTTCCGACAAAAACGGATTCTGGAACAGCCTGACTCCCGGCGATTTCGACAACGACGGCGACATAGATTATCTCGCCGGAAACCTCGGCCAAAACACCTTGCTCCGGGCCACCCCCGACCGCCCCGTGCGCATGTACGCGGGCGACTTCGACAACAACGGCTTTTACGATGCCTTTACGTCGGTCTATTTCAAGAATCAGAAGGGGCAGTACGACGAGTACCCGTATTTTGGGCTGGACGACATGGTGCGGCAGATGGTTGGCATTAGAAAACGGTACGTGGAGTACAACGCCATTGGCAAGGCCACGATGAGCCAGATTCTGACCGAAGATGAACGCAACCAGGCTCTGAAACTCACGGTTAACTACACACCGAGTAGCTATATCGAAAATCAGGGCAATGGCAAATTCGCGATTCGTCCGCTGCCGATGCCCGCGCAGATGGCTCCCGTGTTCGGAATGCTGGCGCAGGATGTAGATGGCGACGGCAACTTAGACGCGGTTCTGGTGGGTAACGATTACGGTAGTGACCTCGTGGCCGGACGCAGCGACGCCTTCGACGGCTTAGTCCTGCGGGGTGATGGCAAAGGCCATTTCATACCCATGAGCATACAGCAAAGTGGATTCTACATTCCCGGCAACGCCAAAGCCATTGTCGATTTCCCCGACGTGAACGGAAAATGCCGCATCGCCGTGTCGCAGAACCGGGGGCCGCTGCGCATCCTGTCCGTACCGAAACCACTGACGTTTACGCCGGTAGATGCCAAAACACGGGCGGTAGACATCAAACTGAAAAACGGCAAAGTCCGTCGGCAGGAGGTGTATTTCGGCTCGTCGTTCTACTCCCAATCGGCGCGGGGCGTGTGGCTGCTGCCGGGGCAAAGCATCGTGAAACGGTATTGATGGGTGCTGTTCGGGACGTACCTCCCGAACAGCCGTAGCGACAGTATTTTTTGTCATGCTGACGAAGGAAGCATCTTTATCGCAAGCGGATTATAATTTGCGATAGAGGTGCTTCCTTCGTCAGCATGACAAAAATGGGATAACAAAGCAGATCAAAACCCTTCGCGTTCAGCTTCTTTGTCTTTCTTCTCGGGTTTCGGGGCTTCTTTGACCGCTACTTTCGGCGCAGGTTTGGCGGGTAGCTTCCCTTTTTTATCGGTCGCTTTCGGGCTGGTTTTAGCCGTTTTCGTTGCCCGGGTTGCTGCATCCGTAGTTACCGTTGTCGTTTCCTCCGCTACGGGTTCTTCGCCGGTTTCGTCGTTCGGGTCGGTGCTGGCAACGGTCGGCGTAGCCGCGGTTGGGGTAGCGGGTTTGGGTTGCTGCTTCTTCGGGCGGGGGGCCGCTTTGGCGCGGGTCTTATACTGGTCCAGATAGCGGTCCACAAACTGCTCTTTCTCGTAGGGCGTGGCCGGTACAACTTCCAGCGTTGCCTTGCCGCTATTTTTAGAACCTGCCGTGAGTTTATCGTTGATGTCCTGCTCAGAGGTCACGATGGCCAGTTGACCCAGCGCGCCGGGACCGTTGCCCGGTTTGTAATCGTAAAAGGTCCAGACATCGGGCGACGATTCCAGCAACAGGCTCATCTCATCGCCCCCCGCCCCTTTCCTGATTTCGAGCAAGCCGTCCATCTGTGCGTTGATGTCGGCGGTACCCATGTTCGACACGCCGAGTTTACCGATGCTGTAGAACGCATTGTACTTATCCGACCAGCGCAGATTAGCGTTAGCCAGCACGATGGCCGCATTCAGTTTGGGCGAGGCCGTGTTGAGGGGGGCGTGTGCATTCTGTGCTTTAGTGCGGTACGCATCCACGGCGGCCTGTCCAATCAGCGGCAACAGCTTGTCTGAGAGTCGGTTCAGGTCATCATCGGCGGCTTCGTCGTTGCCTTCGTCCTGATTAGTCGTGATGAGTTTGCTGGCAATGCTGGTGGTAATGGGTTCCGGCACGGGGAAGCTGAACGCCATTAGCGTATTGAACCGGTACAGCGCACTATCAATGTTGACCTTTGCCGAACCAGCCGCCAGCAAATACGGCGTGGGGTCAGTGTTAAAGAGATTGAGTTTGCCTTTGTAGGTCATCAACCCCCGCGCATCGCTGAAGGTAAACGCATTTTCGTTGTCTTCGTCTGCCACGGCGGTCAGTTCAGTCACTGCGCCTTGCTTTACTTTACCCCTGCCTTTCTCCGCCGACACGGCCTCCATTGATGGTGTAATGCGGTAGACACTGGCTTTGTCGTCGTAGCGCATCACCCCGGTAGCCGTAAACAAATCCGGGTCGCGGGGGTCTTCTTTCGGCGACAGGAACGTGGGGTACAACGTGCCGTTTACACCGAAGTGAATACCCACCACCAGCGGCTGTTGCCCTTCATTCTTCAGGTTCTTATCGACCTTTATCTCCAGGCGTTCGGCTACTTTTTCTTTGAATGGCAACCAGTCGCCCACTAAGTTTCGTCGCTTTTTAAGGGCCGGTTTAATAAACCCATCGAGCGCGAGGTCTTTTTCGGGTGCCCGCATTGTAATGGTTCCCTTGTATAGCAGTTTGGGAGCCAGTTGCAGGTTGTCCAGTTCGCTCACCTCAGCGCGGGCGGTGGTAAAATACGCCTTACCGGTCTCTTTAGCCTTGGCCGACCGACGACCGCCCCGTTTCGTATCCGCCGTGAGGGTGGCACCAGCCACGGCAGGAGCTTCGTTCAGTTCAAAACTCTGCATCTTAATGATGGCCGTATCGCCCTTCATCGTCGGATATTGGTAACTGGCATCGCCCGCAAAGCGCGTCCGCGACAAAACCTGGATATTGCCGTTGCGTAGTTTGTGGAACAGACTCACCGTATCCAGTTCGAGCCGGGCATTTCTGAAGGCCAGCATATCGCCGTTGCGTTTGATAGTTACCAATCCTTTATCGGGATAAATCCGGGCATCGGCAGAGGTAACAAACGGCACCCCACTGATGTTGAGTGTCATCTTGTCGATGTCGTACAGCGCGGCAGCCCCGGCAAACGTCAGCCCTTCCTGTTCCTGAGCCGTAGCCGTGAAAATACCCGTTTTCGGCCCGTTCGGCTTTGCTTCGGCCACCACCGACGCCGGGTTTAGTTTGGCGGTAACTTTCAGATTACGGTTGGCAACGGCTTTGGCGGGCGAAGCCGGGGTGGGGATGGTACCCGCTTTCATGGCGATGGTTTTGGCGTTTATGTTCCACTGCGCCCGGCTGATACTGGTTTTATAAGCCGCAAACGGAAACTCCAGCGAGGCACTCACCGTATCTTCCAGCGTCTGCTCGTCCTGATTGATGGCCAGCCCAACCAGCCCTTTGGTCTGGTTGAAGTCCACTTCGATACCCGTACCGACCAATACTGGCTTACTATCGGCCACGGTACCGGCCCGACCCGACAGAATCGTAAAACTCGCTCTGTCGGCGGTGAAGCCTTCTTTGTTGAATTTGATGGTTTTGGAAACGGCTTCGGAGTCTTTCCGGCGCAGCGTACCGTTGCCGAACAGCCCCGTTGAACGCACAACCAGATTACCGTCCAGATTGGTGGTGGCTCCGTACAGGCTAACGCTGTTTTTCTTCGTAGAAATCACCATGCTGTCGGCTTTGGGCCACCATTTCAGGCTGTAATCGTTCAGGGCCACCTCCGGGTAATAGGCCTTCCCGGAAACGCCCTCTTTAATCTCACCCTTGTCGCCGGAAGCCAGTAGCGAATCGGTCATGAACAGGACGCCCTGCGTATTGAGGCTGGCGGTGAGATGACTGAGTACCCCCTCGGCCCGCAGCCCGCTTTTATCCATCGTAATATCGCTGGTTAGTTTTACGGTCGATTTGCCCCCGTAAAGCGGCAGGGGCGTTGTTGGGGCCTTCTGCACAAAACCCAGCGTATTGTCGGGCATGGTTTCGAGTGTGGCCTTGAACGGCGGAAAAATACCGTCGGAATAGAACGTACCGATGAACGAAATATCGCCCTTGCCAATACTGTCGTTGTCGATAGCCGGTATCTTGAAATAGACTTTTTTGTTATACACCAGATTACCTCGCACGGGCTGGTCGAAATAAACCGTCATACCTTGCGGCATCACGAGCCGCTGCGTGGTTTTCTTGCCCTTAATCTGGCCCGACCGGTTTTCCGCACTGCCCAGATATACCGTACCCGGATTGTCGTATTTGATGTCGCCCCCTACTTCGCCGTTTTTACCCTGCGCGGCCAACTTCTGCGCTGAAAAGGTAATGGAGTCGATTTTGTTGAGGTTCATAGCGAACTTGTCGTAATCGAACTGCATATCGCGCCCGGCGTAGCGCAGGGTTCCGGCTTTGAGCTGCCCGTTGAGCGTAAAATTCCGGCCTTTGCCCACCCGCAGCGTTTTATCGGACGGGACGCCGTAGATTTTGAGCGAATCGGAAATAACGAAGCCGTTCACCCCCCGGATGGTCAGAATTTTGTCGGTCAGATTGATACTCGCGTTCTTGACGCTGTCGGTCGAGTTAAACGTCGACTGAACCTGGAAGTTGTCGTAATCGCGCTTACCCACGTAAGCCAGCACGTACAGCGCGCCTTTCTGGCTCAGGCGCAGATTACCGAGTGCATCGCGGTCAAGATAGCCTTCCAGCACCATCCGGTTTAGCGATCCGCGCAGGGAGTTGGCATTGACGCGCGGCTGAAACTGCACAATTTCATCGTCCAGAAACGTCTGCTGCTTTTTGGTCGAGATGAAATTGGCGACAATCTGCATTGGGTGAAACCCGTAATCGACGGTCAGGTCGGTGTAGCGCTGGGGCAGGAAATAATCGAACGACTCGAACCGTACCGGCACCTCGTTTTTGGCACCTACCTGATAAAAATCGACCTTCTGGCGCGGCACGTCCCAGCGCACCACTTCGGGCTGAATAAAGAATTTGTGGTACGAATCTTTGTACGGCACCCGCGCATACTGCGACCGTTCCAGCCGGTTAAGCCAGGCCACGCGCCCGGCTTTGTCGAAGCGGAACTGCACGGCGGGATGCGTCAGGGAATCGGCGTCGATGTAGCCCACGAAGGCCGCTACTTTCGCCGAGATGATAGGTTTCGCGCCGGTTCCTGTGGTGTCACCACCAAAATCGAACCGGCGGCTGCTGACTTTAAAAACTGGCTTGCCCCCATTTTTCACAATAAGCACCGCCGGCTGCCCACTCGCCGACGAGCCAACCATCTGCGCACCCGCCAGAGCCAGTCCACCCCGATAGTCAATGTCTTTGCCCAAATCAGGAATCAGCACGTCGCTCTGCCACGACAAAAAACGCGGATATACTGCCGGACCGTTGTGCTTCCGGGCGAGGTACTCGAACGTACCGATAAGGGGTTTGGCTTTCTCATAGGTCAGCGTCACATCATCGGCCAGTAAACGCGGGTTGGCCGTGTTCATGGAGTAATCGGCGAGGGTGACGAACACATCGGGCCGACCCGCTGTCTCCCACGTGAATTTGCCGCCTTTACCCACAAACACACCGTCTTTAATCAGCAAATCGCCACCCGTATTTCTCAGCACCGCCGAATCGCCGAAGGCAACCATCGTCAGAAGCACGTCTTTGACCGAAATCACCGCACCAGAAACCGTCGGAATGGCCCGTCGCTGCGGAATATAACGTGGCCCCACCTGGCGCGGCTGACGGTTGGCCGAGTCAGGTGAGGGCAGGTCATCCCAGCCATCGAAGCGCGATTTTTCGGCGTCTGCCTTAGCCAGGGCTACTGAGTCGGCGGCTGAGAGCGCGGCACCCGAAGCGGCCAGTTTCTGCACGTCTTCTACAAACCGAAACTGGAACGTACCGCCCAGCGCGTAAAGTTTGTTCACGTTGCCGCTATAGAGCAACCGCCGGTCCAGAAACTGCCGGATAGTTTCGAGCGTCCGACCAAATGCTTTGGCCTCAAGCGTCTCAAACAGTTTCTCGACCACCGTCAGCAGTCCGTCGATGTCGGCAGGCGACACGGCCGGTTTCTGGGTGTAGATGGCATGATAGAGTGCGTCATAAAACGGTGCAAAGTAAGGGGCGGGCTGTAGCCGTTTCTGGTTCATACGCCGACTCAGGGCCATAACGCGCTGTTGCTGCGGAACCGACAAGCGGTTTTCCGACCAGATCGTTTGCAGGTTGGTACCCGCCCGCACGGCGGCTGACCCGCCCGTTGCCATCAATTTCTGTACCTCATCCAGAAACTGGTCGGGCTTATCGGATAAGCGCACCGCCTGCCCAAACGAAAGCGCGGGCAGCAGCAGCAGCAGTATATAGTTGATCTGTTTCATGTAGTTGTTGGATTCATTTTTCTGTCATTCCGAGCGGTCCGCCAGTGCGGGACGAGGAATGACAATCAGCCTCATGACAAGCAACCGGAATAACAGAAAACCGGCGGCTAAATAAACTCTCCCGCTGGTTTCTGATAAACGAGTGAAGTCCACTGATTAGTCGTCATACCCTGCACGGGCAACATTCCACAGCCAACGGCCCGGCGTTCGATATCGACGGCGTCCTGCTCGTAAAATCCACTAACGAGCAGATAGCCCCCCGCTTTAATCAGGTCGGTATAAATCGGAATCTCGGCGAGCAGCACGTTTCGGTTGATATTAGCCAGCACCACGTCGAACAGCGCGGGCGTCCAGTCGAGTATAGTATCAGGTGAGTTTATATCGGCAATTGTTCCCTGAAAAACCGTGAGTTGGGGGCAGTCGTTAAGGTCGGCGTTTTCGCGGGCGTTTTCTACGGCCCATTCCTCGATGTCGAAGGCCAGGACCGCTTTCGCACCCATCTTCGCGGCCAGAATCGCCAGGATACCCGTTCCACAACCCACGTCGAGTACCGTTTTTCCCGCTATATCGAACAACAGCTGGTGTTCAAGCATCATGGCCGTGGTTTCGTGATGCCCCGTACCGAACGACATTTTCGGATTGATGATAATATCGTGCTGAAACCGCTCATCTTTTGCGTGAAACGACGCCCGCACCCGGACGGCATTGGCCACCTCAATGGGGGCATAGTCCCGCTCCCACTCGGCGTTCCAGTTCCTCTTTTCTAACGAAGCGACCGTATAGGCTATTGCCGTTTGCGGGGCATATCTGGCGATGAGCTGCTGCACGGCTTCTTCGTCAAAATCAGGCTCGGTGATGTATGCATTCAGGCCCTCGTCGGTTTCCACAAACGATTCGTAACCCAGTTCGGCGAGTTCGGCGGTGAGGATATCGGCATAGTCGGGCGCGACGGTGAATGTCAGTTCGGTGTAATTCATGAGGTAAAGTTCAGCAAAAAAGGCAAGCCAGTTGGCCTGCCCTACGCGGGAGTTAGCAATGGTTTCCTGAAACAGCGTCTAAAGTGTACCGGCCTGCATTTTATCCAGCGATGTTTGCAACCCCTTCAACAGCGGGGAGTTCCGTTCGCGCTCCAGTTTTACGGCTTTTTCCTGCCATGTCAGCGCTTCCTCTTTCCGGCCCAGCCGGTACAGGATGTGGGCGTAGGTATCCATCGAACTGGGGTCTTCGCGGTATTCCAGCGTTCGTTTAGACCATTGCAGGGCTTTGTTCAGGTAAACGGTATCGCGCGTCATTTCATAAAACTCCCAGGCCGCCTGGTTGAGAGCCGATACGTACCGCTGCGTATTGGGGTTGGCCATAAACGACATAATACCCATACCGGGCCGCTGCGGGCTGGTTTGAGCGGGCATAACGCCCCGCATCCGCCGTTGGTTTTCCAGATTGTCGAGGTTCTGAATCGAATCGACTTTGGCGGGCATAAAGTGCTGGTCATAATACCGAACGGCCATCGGCAGATAACGTAACGTATCCTGAACACCCCGATAATACCGCAGCATGACCCAGTCGTAGGCCATGGCTCCGGCTTTATAATCATTGGTATAGGTTCGTTGCCGCCAGGTCGCCGTTCGATAAGCCAGTCGCGAGTCTTTGTCTTTGACTGCCTTTTTGATCGAGTTGTTCATAATCAGGGCGTTCAGTTCGATAGCCTTTTTCAGACCTACCGCCCTGTACAGGCTGTCGGTACGGGGGTAGTAGGATCGAAAAACGGAATCGGCTTTGCTGCCCACCACCGGCCCCTGCTCAAAAACAAACCGTAGTACCGCCCCCAACCGCAGCGAGTCGGCGGGGAGTTGCCTGACGTATTCGGTCAGCAGGTCGGTGGTCGATAGGCCCATTTCGCGTCGTCGGTCCATGTACCGGCGCAGCAATGCCGGCGAACGGTCGCCTTTTTCATACGACTCAACAAGCGACTTCATGGGCAGTTCACGATTCTTGTTGATGGCCTCTTCGGCTTTTTCCAGATACGCCCGGTCCAGGCTGGTTGTACCACAGAAGCGGGCCAGTGGGTACTCGTCGGTATCGACAAAAACCGACGACGGTACGCACTCGACTTCCAGCTTATCGGCCAGTTCTTTCCCGATGCCGGTCGTGCCATCCGTGCGAAAGCTGATAAAATTTACACCGAATTTCTCCCGAATTAGTGGACTGTTGAACGCTACCGACGCTACCTCTGAACACCCCCCGCAGTCCGGCTTGTCGAGGTGCAAAAACAACAGTTTTTTCTGCTTCTTCGCCTTTTTGACCGCATCGGCCCAGCTACCCTGTTCAAACACAATGCCTTGCGCCGACAACATAGTGGGTAGGATGATTGTGAAAAAAAGTACGACCCAGCGTGCGGGAGATTTCATGGTCTTATGATGACTGATTACGGCTCCAAACTACGAGATTAACCGTGAAGAGTTACGTATCGACTGCTCCGGTCAACGTGGGAATGAACCCAGACCGGACAAAAATATCGTAGCCGTTCCAACCTTTGCGCGTTACCGCTGCCCTTTAGTCCAAAAGCCGCCTAAACCACCCCGTTTCGCCTGAAAACTCCGCCCAACATATCTGAACGCGCCCTCGCCGAGCGCGAGGTCGCATATCACCAATACACGGTACAGGCCAACGGCAGCGAAATTAAGCTGAGCAACCGGTTCGTGATTCCGCAGCGGGCAGGTAAACTGCAAAGTCAGCTCAAAGCCATATACGAGGTCAATGTACCAGCCAAAGCGTTGCTAACCCTGACCAACTCCTTCGGCGATTTGACCCTGAGCGATTTATCGGGCGATGTGTCGCTCACCTTCGAGTTCGGCAAACTCACGCTCGACGACATCGGCGGCAAACTGACTATCTCGTCCAACTACGGCGACATCGACGCCCGCAACCTCGACGCGCAGCTGACGCTCAAAACCGAAAAAGCCGACGTAATGCTGCGAGACCTCGGCGGCACGGCCCGCATTACGAGTCGCTACGACAAACTGACGCTGCTGCCCACTACGTCGCTCAACAAACTTACTGTGGAAGCGGCCCGCACGGAGATTACTGTGTCCACCAAACGCCTGTCCGATTTTCCGGTACGACATAACACCTACGCCCCCATCCGCGTCCCGGACTCGGTAACGGGCGAACTGGGCAAGTACGGTGGCAAACAGACTTTTACGTACCAGTCGCCCGGTGCCGCCAAACCCGAAATCAACATCCAGAACAGTTACAGCCCCGTGTCCATCCAGGGCGAAAAACCCCTCGTTGACCGCTGATTTCCTTATTCGCAAAACTTTAAGCCAATAACTCGCATGAAAACTCTCTACACAACCCTCGCCCTGCTTCTCTTCACCCTCTCAGCCCGCGCCCAAACCGCCGACAGCGTTCGTACCGAGTTAACCATTGAATCGGCAATGGCGACTCAGCCCGCCGATACGTCGAAACGGGCTACAACAGAGCGGGACAAACTGAAACTGCTGTTTCGGAGGAGCCGGAAAGAAACGACTATGTTTCAGCTTGGGATTGCGGCCCCAAATCAGCTACCATTCATTACAAGAGGGGAATTGCAAAACCGGTATCCGTTGGGTGGTTTCTAGCTGGGCGTTAATCACAAGCTATCGCCCGATTTCGCTATCCGGGCCGGAACAGCCTGGTCGCCAGCCGGGTTTAGCTCCACACGTCAATACAAAGCCGCGGGAGACAACTGGCTTGGTATGCTGGCCATTGATTACTACCCATTTATCAGGGGGCGAATTCGTCGGGGAAAAACAGCCAACAACTTCTACCACAATCCGTACATCACGCTGGAAGCCTGGCAGCCGCTATCCAACGCAACCCTGACCGAAACCAGCACCGGCATCAGCTACGCACGGGTTCCGTTCCGGCAAAGTCTGGGGCTGGGCGTGGGTTTGGTCAGCGACCGAACCCGGGTTTTCTATTACAGTGCTTCCTTCACAATGGCGTACTGATTTGACCGGCCTGATAACGTTCAGCACCCCGTTCAGCCTATGATGAGCGTCTCCTTTGGCTTTGGTTTCTGATACGTATCAGGACGTAGCAACGGCTTTCTTCGGCTTCCGCTTTATCGGTTTCTTCTGATCGCGGTTGGCGTTGGGAATGGCGTGTTGTTTGAGGATGCGGTCTTTTTCGGCTAGGCCGGTTTCGGTTTTGCGGGGCTGGTGGAGTTTGGCGCGGGCGTGGCGGGTCGTTTCGGCGATGTCGATGATGGGCGCGGGGTAGTCAGTGCCAACGTGGAAATTTTCCATGTCCTGCTCCAGTGGGGGCATCGTCCAGGGTTCGTGGATGTACGCCAGCGGGCAGTTGGCCAGTTCTGGTATCCACTGCTTGATAAACACGCCCCGCGGGTCGTGGTCCTGCGATTGCTTTACGGGATTATAAATTCGGACGGTGTTAGTGCCCGTCATGCCCGCCTGCATCTGTATCTGGGCGTAGTGAATGCCCGGCTCAAAATCGGTGTAAATTCGGGCCAGATGCTGCCCGCCTTCCTGCCAGTGCATCAGCAGGTGGTGCGTCAGAAACGACGTTAGCATGGCCCGCATTCGGAAGTTGATGTAGCCCGTAGCGGTCAGGCAACGCATACAGGCATCCACCATCGGGTAGCCGGTTTGTCCGTCGCGCCAGGCCGCGTAATGGTCGGGGTTCATGTTTTTGTCGATGGCGTCGAACGCCCGGTTTACGTTCTCGAACTCGATCCGGTCTTCGCTCTCGAACTTCTGCACGAAATGGTCGTGCCACCGCAACCGCGACGCAAAGGCCACAAACTGCCGCCCCAACCCCGGCGCGGGTGGATTTTTGGCCGCTGCCAACTGCGCCTGAAACACCTGCCGAACGCTCAGACACCCCCACGCCATGTACGGCGATAACCGGCTGCACCCCCGGCGACTTTCCAGCGGTTTGGAGATGGATTTGGCATACAACGCGATGCGTTCGTCCAGAAAGCTGTTCAGGTACCGATACGCATTATGCTCACCACCGGGCTGAAAAAGCGGGTTTGACAGAAGCCAGTCGGCGGGCAGGTCGGGACCGCGCTGCGTCTCGTACCAGTCGGGAGTTACGTTGGCCGGGCGCCACCGGGTCAGGTCGGGGTCCTGTTGCGGACTGCGCATGGTCTGCTGCCAGTCGGCCACCCACGTTTCGCGCGTCCGCAGGGGCCGAATCACGCCGTTGCTTTGAAATTCGCGCCAGTTTATGCCCGTCTCGCGGCAGAACCGGGCCACAGCTTTGTCGCGCCCGTAGGTCACGCGCAGGCCGGTTTCTTCGTGCGAAAAAATCGTGTCGATGGCAAATTGCTCCTGTATAGCCCGCAAGACGTCGATGACTTCGCGCTGAAAAACCCGGAGTTTGGCAGATCCCGTCTCAACGGAGTTATCGAAGACGGGCGCATCATCGAACTCGAACGGGAGCCACTCGTGTACAAACGGAACGGGTGTGCTGGTCCGCACAACGGAGGATAGTTGCCGATTCAGATCGGTCAGGCATTCGTGGACAAACCGCCAGTGCCGCAGGTCATAGTTGGGATCGGCCATAACCGACGGCTCAAAGCAGTAGAGCAGCAGCAGGGGTTTTCCCGCGTCGATAGCCGCCCGGAGCGGGGCGTGGTCGCGCAGTCGCAAATCACGCTTGAACCACAAAATGTTGATTGTTCCGGCTGGCTGCATAACTCCACCAATGACCCGAAATAGGTCATCTGGCAGGATTTAACCTTATTATTTGGCTTTTGGGCGGTTCAGAACGCCAGAACGGTTTTCTCGATGATGTCACAGGCGTCGTGCATCTGCTCTTCGGTGATGACGAGCGGGGGCGCAAACCGGATTTTGTCGCCGTGGGTGGGTTTGCAGAGCAGGCCGTTAGCCATGAATTGCAGACACAACTCCCAGGCCGTTTCATGGCCGAGGTCGGGCCGTTCGGTAATAACGATAGCATTGAGCAACCCTTTGCCCCGCACCGATTGTACCAACTCCGTTTTCTGGCTCAGGGCCGTCATTCGGTCGCGGAAAATCTGGCCCGTTACTTCAGCATTGTCGGCCAGGTTTTCATCCTGCACTACCTGCAACGCAGCCACGGTAACGGCGCAGGCCAGCGGATTGCCACCAAACGTACTGCCGTGTTCGCCGGGCAGAATTGTCAGCATAATCTCGTCCGACGCCAGCACTGCCGACACCGGCATGGCCCCGCCCGACAGCGCTTTGCCCAGCACCAGAATATCGGGTTTCACATTTTCGTGGTCGCAGCAGATGCGTTTACCCGTGCGGCCAATGCCCGTCTGCACTTCGTCGGCAATGAACAGTACGTTGTATTTGGTGCAAAGGTCGCGCACCCCACGCAGGTAGCCTTCGTGCGGCACCACCACACCGGCTTCGCCCTGAATCGGTTCAACCATGAACCCGGCAATGTTGGGGTCACTTTTGAAGCAGTCTTCCAGGGCGGTCAGGTCGTTATATGGAATGATGATATAGCCCGGCAGCAGCGGTCCAAAATCGGTGGTGCTGCTGGGGTCGGTGGATGAGGAGATAGCGGCCAGCGTACGGCCCCAGAAATTTCCGGCGGCATAGACCGTTTTGGCTTGATCCGGCGCGATACCTTTGACTTTATAGGCCCATTTGCGGGTGAGCTTGAGCGCAGTTTCACCCGCTTCGGCCCCGGAATTCATCATAAGTACCTTGTCATAGCCGAAGAATTCGCACATGAACTGGTTGCAAATACCTGCCTGGTCATTGTAGAAAGCCCGCGAGGTCAGCGTAAGCCGCTGCACCTGCTCCATCATGGCCCCAATGATGCGCGGGTGGCAGTGCCCCTGGCTCACGGCACTGTATGCTGACAAAAAATCGACGTAGCGGTTGCCTTCTACGTCCCAGACATACACGCCCTCCCCCCGCGACAGCACCACCGGCAGCGGATGGTAATTATGCGCACCGTATTGTTCTTCTAACTGAATGGCCTGTTGGGTAGCGGTACCCATTGCTGTCATTTCCATGGTATAGTCAATTTGGGAGAGTGGGTGTTCAGAAAACGATATTGACACCAACTAACCGGGTTGATTCGGCGTTACTGCTCAAAAATACGACTTCCCTCACAGACGCCCAAACCCGCGATGGCCGCCCAAACCCCGAAAAAGCCCATATCCGGCCTGTCCGACAATGAGTACTACTACACGCCCGAAGGGTTTGTTGTCTTTACGGCGGCCTATCACCTCAAACGGGGCCACTGCTGCAAGAACGCGTGTCGGCATTGCCCATATGGATTCAAAAAGAAAGGAGACTGAGTTGCAGAGTATGAATTGATTAGCTACCTTTGCGCCCTCATACGGAAAACGAGTACGGTAATGGCCAGAATTTGTCAAGTCTCAGGAAAGCGCACACGCTCGGGAAACAACGTTTCTCACGCTAACAATAAAACAAAACGCAAGTTTTTCCCAAACCTGCAAAAAAAGCGGTTCTTCATGGAATCAACCGGTCAGTGGGTTACGCTTCGCGTAGCGACTTCGGTGATCAAGACCGTCAACAAGAACGGTCTGGAATTAACCGTTCAGAAAGCTTACCAACGCGGTACCCTGTCGGTATAGTGTTCCGCGATTCTTTCCCGAATAGCCTCTTCCATGCCGGGGGAGGCTTTTTGTATTTGAGATTTTTTCAGAGAGTTGTTACGTCTTAAGGGGTTATTACGCAGAGATACACGGAGGACAAAAGAGATACGCAGAGGAATAAATCTCTGCGTATCTCTCCTTCTTTTCTCTCTGCGCGTCTCTGCGTAACAATTCTTAAACTAACCTCCTGAAGATGAAACTCAACTTCGCCGACCTCATCGTTTTTGAAAACGATGATTATATCCTCATCAACAAGCCGCCCCACGTGGCCTCGCTCGATGAGCGCACCACCGACCGGGCCGGGCAGAGCATTATCCGCTTAGCCAAAGCCTACAACGCCGATGCGCAGTTGGGTCACCGGCTGGATAAGGAAACGTCGGGCATTCTGGCCATTGCAAAGAACCCGGAAGCGTACCGGCATCTGGCCATGCAGTTCGAGCATCGGGAGGTAACCAAGCGGTACCATGCCGTAGCGAACGGGGTTCATAATTTCGATGGGATTTCGGTTTATCTACCCATTTCGCCTATCAAAGACGGAACGGCGGTACGTATCGACCGCGAGAAAGGCAAGGTAGCCGAGACTATTTTCAATACGCTACAGGCCTACAGCACCACCACGCTTATCGAGTGTATGCCCATTACAGGCCGAATGCACCAGATTCGGGTACACCTGATGTGTTTGAAAGCACCCATCGCCAATGATCCGACGTATGGCGGGAAACCGGTTTTTCTGTCGGACGTAAAACGCAAGTTCAACCTCAAACAGGAAACACAGGAACTTCCGCTCATTCAGCGGGTAGCCCTGCACGCCCATTCGCTCACGTTTACCCTGCTCGATGGTACTGAGCAAACGTTTGTGGCCCCGTACCCGAAAGATTTTGGTGTGCTGGTAAAACAACTGGAGAAATTTGCGTAAAAATGCAGCCCGGTCCGGCGTGCCGGTCCGGGCTGCAAATCGCTGGTCAATCAACAAATCGCACGGCAATAACCCTGAACACTAAATTCTGAACAACCATGTTCGTACACACCGTTTTCTTCTGGCTTAACCGCCCCGAAAGTCAGGATGACCGTGACGCCCTTCGCGCCGGTCTCGAATCGCTCAAAGGTATCGACGCTATTTCAAAGGCATACGTTGGCATACCCGCCGATACCCGCCGACCGGTTGTTGACCACAGCTATGACTTCTCGCTGACGTTTGTCTTCGCAGACCGGGCCGCCCACGATGCGTATCAGGTTCACCCCGTCCACCTTGAATTTGTGGACGTGTGCAAGCACCTCTGGCTGCGAGTGCAGATTTATGATGCGGTAAGTTAGCAAAGGCGTAAGGGTGTAAATGGGTAGGGTGTACGTGCTGACGCAACAAGTATTCGCGTCAGCACGTACACCCTACCCATTTATACCCTTTACACCATTACCTCAATCTTCATGTCCATGTTGCCCTTCACGGCTTTGGAGTAGGGACAAACAGCGTGGGCCGTTTCGGCAAGCTGCTGAAGCTGGTCTTTGTCCATGCCGGGTGCTTTAACGGTGATTTTCCCCGACAGGAACATGTTATTACCGTCTTTATTGAGCGAGATGGCTACCTCGACGGCATGTTCGGGCAAGATGGTTTTACGGCGTTCGGCCACGGCCATTAGCGCACCGTTGTAACAAGAGCTATACGCAGCAGCAAACAGCATTTCGGGGTTAGCGGCTTCGCCCTTGCCATGCATTTCCACTGGCCGACGCACCTTTAAATCCAGGACTCCGTCGAGCGATTTAACGTCGCCTTCCCGGCCACCCACGTTACTGACTGTGGCGGTATATACGGTTTCGGCGGTTGATGGAATTTCTGTAGTTGTCATGTTTAGTTTGATTATTGGCAGGTCAATTGTGATGAACTGTCTCTAACCAAACCCACAATGGCCCAAACTGTTACCAATGGCCGGTGCGGGTCGGGTTCTGATATTTTGAATTACCTTTGTTTGTAGGGTTTACCGGCGATAAAATCGCAATAGAACCTAACCCACCGCGTTTTTTATGGATACGCACCAACCGAAATTCCGGACCACTTAACTACTGGAATGCCGAACCGCCGGACCACCCATATGAATCCACAAGTAATCATATACAAAAGCCGTGTACTCCTGACCTGCGGACTGGGGTTGTTGCTGCTGACCGGGAGTCTTTCTACACAGGCGCAGCGCAGACGTGGCACCCCGCCCGACTCGGCCCTGGCCAAAACAGGTTCGACCACGACCGTACGGATGGAGGAAGAAACGGTCTTTACCGACGGTATGCGGTTTATGATGACCGACGAGCCGACCAAAGCCGTAGCGGAGTTTGCTAAGGTTCTCCAGAAACATCCTGACAACGCGGCCGCTCAATACGCCATCGCCAACGCCCTCTCCAAAACTGGCAAAACCACCGAAGCCATTCCCTACGCGGCCAAAGCTTACGCGCTGGATGGCAAAAACAAATTTTACGCGCTGCTGCTGGCCGAATTATACGTGAAGCAGAAACGCTACGGCGAAGCGGAGCAGCTATACGAAGCCATGCTGAAACAAGGCCCCGAAAACGCCGAATACGGCGTTGAACTGGCGGCCATCTATCTGTTTGACGATAAGCCCGACAAAGCCCTGGATACCTACAGCCGGGTGGAGCGGGAGCTGGGCGTGAACGAAGAAATTTCGCGGCAGAAACAGCGTATCTATCTCAAGCAGAACAAGATTGACAAGGCTGTTGAAGAAGCCGAAAAACTGGTGCAGTCTGAGCCCGGCGACCCGGATTTTCTGCTGGAAGGAGCCGAACTGCTGGTGGCCAATAATCGCGACGACCAGGCCATCGGCTGGATTGACCGCGCTCTGAAACTTAATCCCGACCTACCTCAGGCCCATGTACTACTGGCAGACATCTACCGCAAAAAAGGCGACACCACCCGCGTAACCGAAGAGCTGAATAAGGTCATTGCCAACCCCAATCTGGAAGCGGGGCTGAAAGCCCGAATTCTGTCGAATTATGCCGATCTCACCGGCAACAGTGCCGTAGCGAAGCAGGACGCGCTCAAAATGGGCGAAGAACTGGCCAAAGCGAATCCGAACGATCATAAATCGCAGGTGATGGTAGCCGATCTGCTCCTGCAACAGGGTCGCAAAGCCGACGCACGCAACGCGTATGCTCGTGCGGCCCGGCTCGACGGGTCGATTTACGAAGTTTGGGGGGCGTTGCTCCGATTGGATGGCGAACTGAATCAGGCCGATAGCTTGCTGAAACACTCTGAAGAAGCTCTGGAAGTATTTCCTACGCAGGGGCTGTTCTGGTACTCCAATGGCTCGGCCAACCTGATTAAGCGACGTTACCAACAGGCGGTCGATGCGCTTGAGGAAAGTCAGAAATTGCTGGCCGCTACTAACAACCGGGAGTTGCAAAGTGGCATA
Organism: Spirosoma sp.; assembly: GCA_014377625.1. Lineage (GTDB taxonomy): Bacteria > Bacteroidota > Bacteroidia > Cytophagales > Spirosomataceae > Spirosoma. Next base: position 4,606 of record JACMPG010000167.1, on the reverse strand, counting down.
CAGGCTCAATTGGGCGATGCTTATAACGGACTGGGTGAGCATGCCAAATCGGACGAAGCCTACGAAGCCGTGCTGAAGGTCGACCCCCTCAACGACTACGTCCTGAACAATTACAGCTATTTCCTGTCATTGAGAAAAGAGAAACTGGACCGGGCGCTGCAACTCAGCAGGAAACTGGTTGAACGCCACCCCACCGAATCTACCTACCTCGATACCTATGCCTGGGTGCTGTACGTCTCGAAAGATTACGCCAAAGCGAAGCAGTATCTGGAGAAAGCCCTGGCCGATCCATCGGGTGTGAGCGGTACGATCATCGAACACTACGGCGATGTACTTTTTCAACTCGGCGAACAGGCCAGGGCTCTCGAACAGTGGAAACAGGCCAAAGCCAAGGGTGGTGCCGGACCCGAAATAGACCGGAAAATTACCACCGGAAAATTATAAGAACAGTCGCCAGTTTGTAGCCTTCAACTAATCAGTTAGTTAAATTAAGAGTTGACAAAGAAGTTGCCATTGTCCGCCCATACATGAATAAGTCTGTATTTATTGCCTTGTTTTTAGGCGTAATCATATTTTCCGAAGGTTGTAGGCGTCGTACCCGAACCACCGTAGCGGAGGCCCCGGCTACAGTTTCAGTCCAGCCTGATTCGAGTGCTTCCGTCATTACCCTACCCATTCTGGTTGACTCGGCAGCGGTGTTACCTGACCGACCCGGCATTAGCGAAGCCCGTGCCAATGTGGCCGAGATTGATTTCGACTACCTGACGGCCAAATCAAAAGTCTCGTTCAAAGGCCCCGAACAGTCCATCGACAATGCCAGTGTCAATATTCGGGTCCGCAAAGACAGTCTGATTTGGGTATCCATCAGCAAACTCGGCATCGAAGCCGTGCGAGGCCTCATAAGCCGCGATTCAATCATCATCCTCGACAAAATTCACCGCGAATATTCAGTGTATGACTACCCGGCACTGAGCAACCAGTTCAATTTCGCAATGAACTTTGACCTGTTGCAGGCCCTGATTGTTGGCAACTTACCCCTACCCAAACGACCAGCGCAGAAGGTAAAGAACGAGCGGGATTATCTATTGCTGCGGCAGAGCGAAGGTAAAGTACTGGTCGAGAATTACATTGGCGAAGACCGAAAGCTGAAAAAACTGATGGTGACGGAGCAACCCACCAAAAACACGCTGCGGCTGGATTACGAAGACTTTTCGTTACTCAATGACTTTCTGTTTCCGTATACCAGTCTCGTCACGCTCAATTACCAGTCTAAAACCGACGGGCAGTTTTACCAGACGCTCTTGCGCATCAAACACAACAAAGTTGAACTGGTGGACAAAAATCCCGGCTTTCCGTTCACGATTCCGGCGAGCTATGAACGACGGCCCCAACGTTAAACTGACCAGTCTCTATGCGCTTCTCCCCTCCTATTCTCTTTGCTGTTTTGCTACTCATTGGCGGTTTGCTGGTTACCCCTGCGGTATTTGGGCAACAACAGGGGCGGCAGGCACTGGAAAAAGAAAAGAAGCAGAACATTGAGAAAATGAACCAGCTCAGAACGGTGCTACGCAAGACGTCTTCTGAGAAAAATGTCAGTTTGGGCCAGTTAAAAATTCTTGACCAGCAGATTCAGGTGCAATCGAAACAAATTGGTCTGCTTAACAAAGATATCCGGCTAACGGAAAGCGAAATTGCCGAACTCCGCAAAACCAGCACCGCTCTTAGCCGAGACCTGAACACGCTCAAAACCGAGTATTCGGCCATGATTTATAATGCCGACAAACGGCGTCAGCAGGTCAATCCACTGGGTTTTCTGTTTGCTTCTGATAACTTCAATCAGCTCGTGGCCCGGTATCGGTACCTACGGCAATACTCCGACGCCCGTCAGAATCAGGTACGGCAGATAAATCGGATTCAGGGTGAGTTGCAAACAAAGGAGCAGATCAGGCAACGTAAACGCCAGCAACAGAAAGGGACGCTGGTAGCCAAAGTCGGCGAAACAAAGAAACTGGAGGGCCTGAAAGACGAGAAGAACCAGGTGGTTAAGGCCCTCAGCGCGAAAGAGAGTGAACTCCAGACTGAACTTACCGAAAGCCGACGGGCCGTAGCGCAGTTAGAGTCGATGATTACGCGCATTGTAGCCCGCGAACGGGCCGAACGAGTACGGCGCGAAGCCGAAGCCCGGGCCGAACGAGTACGCCTGGCCCGGGTTGCCAAAGCCGAAGCCGCCCGCCGAACCGCCGAACGCAAACGTGCCGAGGAGGCCGTAGCTGCCGCCCAGAAAGCAGGCGAAGCACCCAACCCCACCGATGTAGCCCGCGCCGAGCGTCCTGCTGAACCCGAACCAGCCGCCCCCAAACCAGACGAGCGAAGCAATACTAACCTCAACCGGGAAGAAACAGCGTTGGCTTCGTCCTTTGGTGCATCGAGAAACCACCTGCCCTGGCCCGTGAACAGAGGATTCATTTCCGACCACTTCGGTAGGCGTCCGCACGGAGTATTGAAAGGTGTTTACGTCGAGAATCAGGGCGTCGATATTCAGACCAACGCAGGTGAGGGCGTCAAAACAGTGTACGATGGCATAGTGCAGGACGTAGCCAGTATGCCCGGTATGAACAATGTAGTTGCCATTCAGCACGGCGACTATTTTACGGTGTATGCCAAACTCAAAAGCGTATCTGTTCGGGTGGGTCAGCGCGTTAAGGCCCGCGAAGCCATCGGCACCGTAGCTACCGACAAAAACGGTATCTCTGAGATTCAATTCCAAATCTGGAAAGAGTTCACCAAACTCAATCCCGAATCGTGGCTTAGCCCAAGATAAAGTCGTAGAGTTGTACAGTTATAGAGTTGTAAAGTTGCTCTATATGACGTCATAACTGTATAACTCTATAACTGTACAACTCTACAACTCAGCTAAACATGTCTGTTCATAATTCCGACATCAAGCGCGTTACAACGCACACCTTACAGGAACTGAAAAATAAAGGCGAGAAAATCTCAGCTCTGACGGCCTACGATTACTCCATGGCGCGGGTCGTTGATACTGCCGGTGTTGAGGTAATTCTGGTGGGTGATTCGGCCTCCAATGTCATGGCGGGTCACGAAACAACGTTACCCATCACCCTCGATCAGATGATTTACCACGCCAGCTCGGTGGTACGGGGCGTAAAGCGGGCGTTAGTCGTGGTTGACCTGCCGTTTGGTTCGTATCAGGGCAATTCGTCAGAAGCCCTGCGGTCGGCCATTCGGATCATGAAAGAATCGGGGGCACACGCTATTAAGCTGGAGGGTGGACTGGAAATTCGGGAGTCGATTGTACGTATCCTGAGCGCGGGGGTTCCCGTTATGGGCCATCTCGGTCTGACACCCCAATCCATTTATAAGTTTGGCACCTACGCCGTGCGGGCTAAAGAAGACGCCGAAGCGCAGAAACTTATCGAGGATGCGCAGATGTTACAGGACATTGGCTGTTTTGGGCTGGTGCTGGAAAAAATCCCGGCGACTTTAACCAAAATCGTATCCGAACACCTGACCATCCCAACCATTGGCATTGGTGCCGGACCCGACGCCGACGGACAAATTTTGGTTGTACATGATTTGCTGGGTATCACCAACGAGTTTAAGCCGCGTTTCCTGCGCCGGTACGCCGACCTGCACACCGTTATGACCGAAGCCATTGCTCATTACGTCGATGACGTTAAAACCAACGACTTCCCAAACGAGAAGGAAGCGTATTAATCCATGAAAAAACCATTTCAAGTTATATACGAAGACAATCACCTGCTGGTTGTCAATAAAGACCCCGGCATTCTGGTGCAGGGCGACCGTACCGGCGACGTTACGCTGCTGGACGTGCTGAAAGAGTATGTCAAGGACAAGTATAACAAACCCGGTGAGGTATTTCTGGGTTTGGTACATCGGCTCGACCGGCCAGTAAGTGGCCTGGTGGTGTTTGCGCGTACGTCCAAAGCACTGGAGCGCATGAACGAGATTTTCCGCAAACGACTCGTACAGAAAACCTATTGGGCCGTTGTACGTCGAAAACCTCCCGAAAACGCGGGGAAGCTGGTACACTGGCTCGTGAAAAACGAACAGAAAAACGTGGTAACAGCCCATGAATACGAAGTTCCCGGCTCACAACGGGCCGAGCTGACCTACCGGGTTCTGGGTAAAATTAATGAGCATTATCTACTGGAAGTAAACCCGCTCACGGGTCGTCCGCATCAGATTCGGGTGCAGTTAGCGAGTATGGGCTGCCCAATCCGGGGCGATGTCAAGTATGGATACGACCGGGCCGTACCGGACAAAAAGATATACCTGCATGCCCGGCGATTGTATTTCGTGCATCCTGTCAAAAAAGAGCCGCTGCTATGCCGGGCCGCACTCCCCCCCGACCCTTTCTGGGAAGAATTTCTGGCGTTAGACGACGAGGCCACCAAGGATAAAAATATGGATTTCACGTTCGAATAAGGGTTCCGATCAACAGAAAAGCCCGGCATGGTTCAATCATGCCGGGCTTTTCTGTTGACCGGGACCCTTATTCGAACGTGAAATCCAAATTTTTTTTCTTGGTGGGCTCGTCGTCTAACGCCAGAAATTTTTCCCC
>JACMPG010000166.1 GCA_014377625.1 Spirosoma sp. | reverse complement strand
ACCGCATTACGCACGGCATGGTGTTCGTCGAGGTCGGAGGAGTAGCGGACGGGCATTTCGTAGCCCGCAAAGGGCATTATTTTGGCTCCCAGTTGCTGATGAATGTGATGGAGCGGGATTTGTTTCAGGGTCATAATGCCCACAAAAGTACGGAAATTGAGTGGGGAAAGAATTGGTTAGTTCAAGTTGAAATTTATCGGCAGATTATACTTCACCCGCACCGGTCGCCCCCGTTGAATGCCGGGTTTCCATCCATTCATCAGTTGCACGACCCGAAGGGCTTCTTTGTCGAGTGCCGGGTGCGCGCCTTTCAGTACAGTGAAATCGCACAGGCTACCGTCCTGACAAACCACAAAACTCACAAAAACCCGTCCCTGCGCCCGTACTTTGTGGGCCTCAATAGGATAGCGAATATTCTGAGCCAGAAACTGACTTAATCCCCGCATACCACCCGGAAACTCAGGATGCTGCTCTGCCACCGTGTATTGTAGGGTATCAGGTTGGCCTGCATAAATCGTTCGGCCTATTTTCAGCGTACCATCTTCATACTGCTCATCATACCAGTACGAACCATCGGCTCGCTTACCCGTCCAATACCCTTGTTTCAATCCTTTCTCATACTTTCCCTGCTCGGTCAGTGTCGTGTATCGGTTGGTGTCAGCCATCGACAAAACCCGCTCGGTAGTGGCAAACTGTCCGTTGCCTTCGTTTACCAATTGGATGCCGGTGCTGTCCCAATACGCCAGCATTTGCTGCGACTGCGAGTAAGGTTGTCCAGTCTGAGGTTTCTGATGAGCCGTCACCTGCTTTATTTGCCCATTGCCGTACCAGTCTGTCCGTATTATTTGTTCAGACCCGGTCTCTTCCCGGTGTGTCACAAGCTGGTTGGTATGACGACGAATAAAAAGAATCAGCTGCCGGTCGAGATCGAAATGACTTTCATGGTACACAGTATGCTGATTGTCAACGATATAATTGAAACCAAATGGTTTTGAATTAATATCTTTATGACCTATTTCAAAACGCAACTCCTCGTTTATTTTCTGTCCGAGTATCGGATTGCGGAAGTAGGTCATCTCAACTTCTTTCTTCCATTTCTTACCGTTTCGTTTGAAAAAAACGATATTTCCCGTTGGTAAACCTACCGTATCCGTAGGTGTTTCGGAGCGAAGCACCGCCGAATCCGGGGAGGCTGCCAACTGAAAGGCGTTGTTATAGTAGCGGGTAGCCAGGCCGTTTTCGTACTGCACCAGTTCGTTGGCCCTAAACTGAACGGGATACGTAACTACCTGCCGAACGGCCTTACCGTCTTTCTGGGCTGGTTTCCAGGCATTAAACAATGAGAACGCCCGCACAGCTTCGCGGTCGCAATCGGGCCGGAGCGAGCGGGCAACGGTAACCTCGGCAATGCGTCCGTTAGGTTCTGCCACGCCCTGCAAAATGACCATGCCCTTTATGTTGGCTACCTGCGCCATAAAGGGCTTGCGGACGTTGACAGCCATAAACTGATTCAATGCTTTAAGGCCCCCGTTTGGCTCGGCGGGTTGTTGCACGTCGAAATCACGATAAGCGGGTTGTTGGGCGTGGGCCGTAAGCGTAAAAAAAACAAGGAGTGAGGATAGCGTATGTTTCATGGATGTATCAGGTAGGGAGATGCTTGCCAAAAAAACGGTTGTCTAACTGCATTCGGGGGAAAGTGTCGGGCAAATCGGAAAGATCAAGGGGTGTGTACCCGTTCCGGGCATAAAATCGCTGGGCGGCTGCCAGATAATCGAGCGTACCGAGATAAAGGGTTTGCATACCCGCTTCGGTGGCGTGGGTTTCGAGCGTTTGGAGCAACAACGTAGCTACTCCCAACGCCTGACCCCGGTAGTCGGCATGAACGAACATTTTGCGAATCGTGCCGAATTCCTCGCCCACATCAATCAACGAAATGGTGCCGATAACCTGTCCGCTCTCAGTAAGGGCGCACCAGAAGCCGCCCCGTTTCGCTTGATAAAACGTCTCGATGGTAAGCAAATCGGGCTGATCCAGCAGGGTGATCGGAACGCCGAATTCACCCTGCTGGATACCCAAAATAAGGTCGATAACTGGTTTCTGATACGGGGCGGTATAGGGTTTAATGTGAATGGTGGTTGTTGTCATTTAATCCCGTTTCGCTTTTTTGTCTCTCTTTTCCTCTTTTTTCTCTTTCGGCGTTTTCGCCGGTTCTTTTTTGGCACTCTTCTGCACATTCTGACCCTTTGCCATAGCGATTTTGTTTAGCGGTTAATACGTAGTTGATCTGGGGTAAATATAAACGATATTTCAGTGTACCAGGTGTCTAATGATTGCCATAATTTTTTTCTCCGGCCATTATCCGCTTCGTCAGCCGGTTTTGTTGGGGAGGCAGCGGGCAGGTGGTAAAGGGCATAAAGGCGCAGGGAAGGTTGACACTTTGGTTAGATTGTCATGTATCGTGTCATGGGTAGAGGCTGGACTAATGCGAGCATTCACGCTTATGCTGCTGCCAGAATCAGATGTATTGGCTAAAACTGTATCTAACTAAGGCAGGCGGGCCACCGAAGCCAATGGTGCCTAATTTGAGAAAATAGTCTGTCAGTTGTCGGAGCGAACACGGAACTGTAGGGGGCATAAACGATCAGTCGTTTTTTGAGCAGCAAGGGTTTTGCCCAGTTGAAACCCGGTTGGTGACGGAGCCGAGTCTGTTACGCCACAAATAGGAATGACACCACCAACAACAGCGGAGCGTAAGAAGTGTCTGCGTTTCATGCTTTTTCGTTAAAGCGATAATTAAATGTAACGGTTAATTCTGATAAACGGGTGTCTCACAGGTTCAGCCAGTAGGTCAGTTTTATTACCAACGCCCTGTTTTTTGGCTGGAAGGCAGTGATTCGATCCTGTGGATTCAGCGTACTGCTGTAAGCATAATAATTGTCAGTATAAACGATAAATAGGTCAGAAACAGGCTTATACCGCCATTGAAACCGAACGTTGGAGCTGATATTGTTGATCTGGCTGTTATACTGAACAAACGTGGTCAGGAACATACTTTTGGAAAACGACAGATCCAGTTTGGGGCCAATCAGCCACAAGTCTGAGCTACTATACGGTTGCGGTAGCCGAATCCGGTTGTATGTCATATCCACGGAAAAAATGCCGTAGGGCTGATAGCGATAGCTGAACCGCCCCTGAATCTGCCCGATGCGCCCATTGAAATACTGCCCAAACCGCGTCTGAAAACTGAAAAAGAAGGGCTTTCTGACATTCGAGGTGTAGCCCAACCTATTACCGAAATACAGATAGCGGGTATTGGCGGGTAGTTCTTTACCGCCCGTATTAGTTGGGTCGAAGGGGGCAAAGAGATACGTATAATCCCAGCGAAGGAGAGCAAACGAAAGTTGTGACTGGTTTTGCAGGGTAACACCCCCAAACAATCCGGCGTCCCAATCGACCAGACGACCCTGTGCTTTGCCATACAGAAAATCCCAGTCTGGCCCCAAACGGAACCGATTAACTACCCGACCCCACCGACCTTTGGGATAGAACACCAAATTGGCTTCTCCCGATGAACGGAACAAATTTCGGCGGGGTACATAGCCCACATCGGCTTGGAACCCGTTGCCCACATCGGAAGTGGTGGTGCGGGCGTTGAGGTTTGGTTTGTCGAGTTCCAGATTGACCCCCCAGGCATAAGCATCGGCTGGATTATTGGGTATGAAGGAACGGTGATAAAACAGCTTGCCAAATCGCTGGTTATTGGCCGACGCAAACCCAAATTCCAGCCCGGCCACCCGATTGAATGTGTTTGCTATATCGGTCGGCCGGGCGGCCACGGGTTCTTTGT
>JACMPG010000018.1 GCA_014377625.1 Spirosoma sp. | reverse complement strand
GTATCGCCAAAGTCGCCGTATTTAACCCGGATGGCCAGCGCAACGGCTACAACCTTCTCATCGACTTCGACGCAAAGCTGACCTTCGGGAAAGATAGTGAGCAATTTGTTGATCGAGCTTTTGGACCAGTAGTCTCCGCCGATGCTGCTGTATACTTCAATCATGGCCTCTTTCAGGTCACGGTAGTCTTCTTTCTGTAAGTTTCTGGTTTGTATATGCATAAAATATGTGAACCATTCTGAACCAGGATTTTACAGGATTTAGAAGATTTACAGGATTTGCTGACGCCGAATGGTCCTGTAAATCTTTTAAATCCTGCAAAATCCTGGTTCAGAATGGTTCAGAATGGTTTCCATTTCGGTTAGGTGCGCATCCGTAAAGTCTAAATGGGTTACGAAGCGAACGAGGTGTTTGCCAAACGTAATGGCCCGGATGCCCTGCCTGGCTAATTTATCAACGTAATCGGTAGCCAAGAGGTTTGGTGGAAGCCTGAAAATGACAATGTTAGTGTCGATGGGATAGATCTCTTCAACCTCCGGTAGTTGTGCGAGCATGGCCCCAATACGCCGGGCGCGGGTATGGTCCTGCCGGAGCCGCTGCACGTGGTGGTCGAGGGCGAAGATGCCCGCTGCGGCCAGGAAGCCCGCCTGCCGCCAGCCCCCGCCCATCAGCTTGCGGTACCGTCGCGCCTGCGCCACAAAAGCCTCCTTACCCAACAATAGCGACCCCACCGGACAGCCTAATCCCTTCGATAAACAGATGCTGATGGAGTCGAACAGCTGCCCGTAGGCTTCGGTCGGTTCGCCGGTTTCGACCAGGGCGTTGAAGAGCCGCGCCCCGTCTAAGTGCAGCAGCAGCCCGTGTTCGTCGCAGACCCGACGGATAGCGGCTATTTCGGGAATGGTATAGTAGCAACCGCCCCCTTTGTTTACGGTGTTTTCCAGCACCACCAGCCGGGAGAGCGGTTTGTGTGGGTCGGTGGGGGAGTAGATATGGTCGCGGATGAGGTCGGGCGTGAGTTTACCGCGTTCGCCATGACACAGGCTTACCGACGACAGCGCGTTGACCATGATGCCCCCGCCTTCGTACTGATACACGTGCGAGAGGTAATCGCAGATCACATCGTCGCCGGGGCGGCAGTGGGTGCGAATAGCCAGTTGGTTAGTCATGGTGCCGCTGGCGCAGAACAGGGCGGCTTCCATATTAAAAAGCTGGGTGGTCTTGGCTTCAAGGGCGTTTACGGTGGGGTCGTCGCCCAGGACGTCGTCACCGAGGGGCGCGTTAAACATGGCCTCGCGCATGGCGGGCGTGGGCTGGGTAATGGTATCGCTACGGAGGTCGATCAGCATTTTTTCTGAACAGTTTCAGGGGTAAAGTTACGTGGGTTTTGGGCTGGTTAGCTTGATTGGTGAACAGGGGTTTTGCTCTGATGTGTGACTATCAACGTAGTAAAGAGCCTTACTCGCCTGAAAATCACTGATAATCTTGCATTTGTGATACGGCCCTGTATTTTTGAGCAACCTTTCTGTTATAATACGTCTAACAGGCGTTCCCGAAAATTGATGGTTCACTAATCCCTCCTTCATTATGTTCACGACCAAAATACCCTGGGTTATTCTGCTATTTCTGTGGATGGCTGGCTCAACATGGTGGCACATCTGCAAGATTAAACAGCTTTGCGCCGACGATAACGTGTCTGCCACCATGCTTCCTGTCGATTCGGAAGTCTATACCACGCCCCCGGGTGCTGACGGCTTTACCATTGCCGATGAAAACCGGTTCCGGCTCAATTTTCCGGGCAATTTCAGCTTTGCCAAATCGGGGGCCAACGCCAACATGAATACGCTGGGTGGCCGGATAGATTCGCTCGTTGCTTATCTGAAAGCCAATCCTGACCGTACGCTCGATGTCCGGGGGTACTACATGGCTTCGGAAACGAACGCAACGTCGTTCGCCAACCTGGGACTGGCCCGCGCTGAGGGCATTAAACAGTATCTGACTCAGCAGGGCGTTTCGGCGGGTTCACTGATGACAACGGGCGTACTGCGAAACGTACCGCTGACTACCAAAGGCGATTCGCTCATGGGTGGCCTTGACTTTGTATTTGGTGGCCTGATGAAGATGAATGCCATTGATACGTTGACCACCACCCCACCCGCGCCCCTCTCGGTAGCGGCTGGTATTACGGAAGAAGGTCTGGCGGCCAGAGAAACGTACAAGTCGGTTTTTGAGCCGATCAATCTGTACTTCCCGCTCAGCAAAGCCGACTACATCAAGACTCCCGAAACGACTAAATTTTTTGACGAAGCTGCGAAATATCTGAAAGCCAACAAAGGTAAGAAGCTGATATTGACCGGTCATACCGACAGTAGCGGCCCCGACGAGGCCAACCTCGCACTGTCGCGCAAACGGGCTGCGGATGTCAAAACGAAGATGCGCAATTCGGGTATTTCTGCCGATCAGATTGTAACCGAGGGTAAGGGCGAAGCCAACCCCGTGGCGTCGAACAATACCCGGGAAGGGCGCAAGGCTAACCGGCGCCTTACCGTTGTGGTAAAGTAATACCTGACGATAAAAGTGTCCCGATAAAATTGTACCGCAGTGGCGGACCACCCCTAAATCGCAACTTATTATGTTTGACATGAATCCCCTCAACCTGCCCGACGCACAGATGCAGCAGCTCATTATGCTGTTTGTGGCCGGTACGTTAGGTTTTATCATTGGCTACGTGGAGCGTAACCGCACCGCCCGGCAGCTCGAAGCCGAACTAAGCACCGTAGAACGCGCCGTTGACGACTGCCAGCGGATGCCTGCCGCTACCGTTCCCGGTTCCGACGAAGATATTGTCCTGAACCGCATCCGCACCCGCGCCAGTGAACTCGATCTCGATCGGATTGGTATAGCCTCACTTGCCCAGGCCGATGATCTCAAGGAAATTTCGGGCGTTGGGCCGTTTCTGGAAAAGAAAATGCACGCCATTGGTATCTATACTTTCGCTCAGGTTGCCCGTTTTACGCCCGAAGATGTCGACAAAGTCAACGACATTATCGAGTTTTTCCCCGGTCGCATCGAACGCGACAACTGGGTAGGGCAGGCACAGGCATTTGTGAACAGAAAATAATCTAAAAACAGAAAAATATCATGTTTGGAACAGAACCGCTGTTTGGCCTGGACCCGCTTAGCCGGCCCGTGGCTATCGCCGAAATTTTATTGTTGCTGTCGTTTGCCACCATCATCGGCTGGTTGCTGGGTCGGCTGGTGATGTCTGGACGCGTAAGTGCCCTTCGCCTGGCCATTGCCGATAAAGAAGCCGAACTCGACGAGTGCCGCCGGGTTAAATTTGCAACCCCAACCGCATCCAGAAACGCGCTCATCGTTGAAACCTCCGATGTGATTCGGCCTGCTCCGGTGGCTCCTACGGCCGGGCCGCCCGCCTTTGTTCATGCCGACCCCATCGAACCCGCTACGAGCTTCGATACCACGCCGGAGATCATTATCGATACGGATCCGTCGCCCGCTCCGCTGCCTGACGTGGCTGCTGTCGTTCCGCCCGTAGCTACGTACATTCCGGAAGCCGTTTCATCTGCACCACCCGTTGCTGCCGCAGCCATGACCGGTAACTCCGAAGCCGCCGTCCTAAACCGTATTGCCGCCCGTGCCGAGGAGCTCAACTTCGACCGTATTGGCCGGGCCACCGCTGCCGAAGCCGATGATCTGAAGGATATTGTGGGCATCGGGCCGTTTCTGGAGCGCAAACTACACAGCCTTGGTATCTACACGTTCCGGCAGGTATCCAATTTTACGAAGGAAGATATTGATAAAGCCAACGAGATCATCGAGTTTTTCCCTGGTCGCATCGAGCGCGATAACTGGGTCGATCAGGCACGGACGTTCCACGAGCGGAAGTATAAATAAACCTGTATCGGCGACAAGTCCGTTTTTAGTCACACAGAGCCGCATCATGCGGCTCTGTGTGTTTTCTGACAGGTCGTACTGGTCATGTCTATTGCTGCTTTACTGGAAATTCGGTCCATTACCATGCCTGAGTACCCCGTCCAGATGCTGTGCGTGTCAAAAATTAAGTTTGTCGAGTATCGGCAAGGTTTGCGTATTACATCTACCAATGCTAATGCCTAATGAGTTAGCCCTGGCCCTTCGCCGTCGGCCATTGCGTTTAGTGATGGCCGGACAGATGAAGCCGCAGGAAGCTACCGAACGGCGGGCCTTGCTGCCGGGTGATTAGACGAGCCGGTTTGGAGTTTAATGACCGACCAACCAGAACGCACTATCGGGCTTGCTGGGACTTTTCGCCCGTGCTAACTGGCCGTTATAACGACTTAACCAGAATATTAATGTCTTTGGGTTAGTAGGTCGGGTGGTGCTGGCACTCCAACGCTGCACCGATTCGGGCGCAGC
>JACMPG010000017.1 GCA_014377625.1 Spirosoma sp. | reverse complement strand
GAGCGATATTCTATACGCCGAGGGACTGAAAGATTACGTTTCGCTCTACACGCCCCCGGCCCCCGGCAAAACCGACCCCACCCGCCTGTTGACGCTGCAAACCATGAAATCGCTGGATGATAAACTGCCCGACAGTCAGTTCATGCGGGTCCACAAATCGTATATCGTAGCCCTGAACCGGATCGAATCCATCGAGCGCAACCGGATTTATATCGGCAAAGCCATCATCCCCATCGGCGACACCTACCGCGACGAATTCTTTCGGCGTATTGAGTAGGTTGGACCGGAGTGACCCACGTCCGACCAGCCGCGTCAGCAACTTAGCTTCCACTGCGGTGTTAGCGCGTACCGGGCTGGTCGGTCAAGAGTGACCAACCTACCGCTCTTCCCAATAGCTGTGGGGCCAGTCTTCCCAATTTTCGACCAGCCCAGCCTTGACGAGGTTGTTCAGGATATAAGCAACGACGTTTTTGTACTCAGTATCATTCCAAACCACGTGGTCGTAGCTTTCCGATTGCCAGAACGGCATTCCGGTTCGGTGCAAGAGCGTATTGCACCGGCGCGACGAGACGCCTTTCAGCGACTTCATCACAGCCATAAACTGCTTTCCCGTATCAAGAATCGTGACCAGCACATGTACGTGATTAGCCATGATGCAGTACGCCCGCAGGATGTAGTCACGTTCGTGATGGTACCGAATGGCATCACTGACGACGTTAGCAATCTCCGGCTGTCTCAGCCATACTGGCCCCAGCGGGCGCGTATCCAGCAGATCATCGAAGCGGGCAAAATAGCGTTTGTTATTGTCGGCACATGCTTTTGCCCGTGCGCTGGCATCGTGGCCAAACTGCTGATCGGCTATGGTGTTGGCCGTTTGTTTTTCCTCCATCAACCGGGCTACTACCTCAACTGGCAAGGAGCCATGTAGCCGGAACGTAACAAATACTGTCTCGCCCGGCGGCAGAATATGTGGCAGATGCCGCTCGTAATAAATTTTCACGGCCTTTGGACGACCAGTCAGCAGGTTGGACACTCTTGTCCGACCAGCACGCGCCAGCAACAGCAGTAGGTTGGACACTCTTGTCCGACCAGCACGCGCCAGCAACAGCAGTAGGTTGGACACTCTTGTCCGACCAGCACGCGCCAGCAACAGCAGTAGGTTGGACCGGTGCGCCGGAGCAACCCACGTCCGACCAAGCCCCGACAGGGGCTAACACGGTAGATACTTAGCTTCAACTACATCGTTAGCCCGTACCGGGCTGGTCGGACAAGAGTGTCCAACCTACTTATGCGCTACCTTTGCAGTATCATGGATATTCAGGAAGACCTTAGTAAAGCCATTCAGCGGGCCATTGCCGACCTGTACCAACAGGATATGGGCGAGGTGACGCTGCAACCCACCAAGAAAGAGTTTGAAGGCACCTATACCTTCGTTACGTTTCCGCTGACCAAAACCCTGCGGCAGGCTCCGGCCCAGATTGGTCAGCGTATTGGCGCGTGGCTCGTGGACAACAGCGACCTCGTCAGCGCGTTCAACGTGGTGCAGGGATTTTTGAACCTCAGCATTGCGGATAGTGCCTGGCTCGGTTTGCTCGGCGAGATGGCGGGTCAGCCGGATTATGGCGCGGGAGATAAACGCGGTCAGTCGGTGATGGTCGAGTTTTCGTCGCCGAACACGAACAAGCCGCTGCACCTTGGCCACTTACGCAATATTTTTCTGGGCGATTCGGTTAGCCGGATTCTGGATTTCAGCGGCTACGACGTCACCAAAACGTGCATCGTCAACGACCGGGGCGTACACATCTGCAAGTCGATGCTGGCCTACCGGATGTTCGGAAACGACGAAACGCCGGCGTCTTCGGGGCTGAAGGGCGATCACCTGATTGGGAAGTATTACGTGCTGTTCGACAAAGCGTACAAGGCGCAGGTGGCTGAAATGGTCGTGGAAGGATCGACCCAGGAAGGTGCCGAAAAAAAGGCTCCGCTCATGCAGGAAGTGCAGCAGATGCTCCGGCTCTGGGAACAGGGCGATCCCGACACCGTAGCGCTCTGGCAAAAACTCAATAACTGGGTCTATGCCGGGTTCGACACTACCTACCAAAGCATTGGCGTCAGTTTCGACAAGACCTATTACGAATCCAATACCTACCTGCTCGGCAAAGAAGTGGTGGAAGAAGGATTGGATAAAGGTGTTTTCTACCGCAAAGAAGACAGCTCCGTCTGGATCGACCTGACCGATGAGGGCCTGGACCAGAAACTCGTACTCCGCGCCGACGGCACCTCCGTCTATATCACGCAGGACCTCGGCACCACCGACATGAAAGCCGCTGATTTCCACACCGACCGGCAGATTTGGGTGGTCGGCAACGAGCAGGATTACCACTTCAAAGTACTGTTCGCCATTCTGCGCCGGTTGGGTCGGCCCTACGCCAATGAACTGTATCACCTCAGCTACGGCATGGTCGATCTGCCCACGGGCAAGATGAAATCGCGCGAGGGAACGGTGGTCGACGCCGACGATCTGATTGCCGAAACCGTTGCCGCTGCCGCTACTGCCGCCGACGAAGCCGCCAAAGGCAAACTCGCTGCGTTCAGCGATACCGAAAAAGCGGAGCTGTTTCACCTGCTCGGCATGGGTGCGCTCAAATACTACCTGCTGAAAGTCGATCCGCAGAAACGGATGCAGTTCAACCCCGCCGAATCGGTTGATCTGCACGGCAATACCGGGCCATACATTCAGTACGTTCACGCCCGTATCCGGTCCATTTTGCGGAAGGCCGAGGAGACAAACCTGCCCGATAGCCCGGTGGCAACTGTGGTGCTGGACGACGTGGAGCAGCAGCTTATTTTCTGGCTGAGTCAGTTTCCGCTACGCGTTTCAGAAGCCGCGCAGGATTTGGCCCCGTCATACATAGCGCAGTACGCTTACGACCTGGCCCGTACCTTCAACCAGTTTTACGACAAACTGTCGATTCTCAAAGAAGAAGACCCAAAAAAACTCCGCACCCGGCTCGTACTGGCCAAATCCGTAGCGGAAACCATCAAACGGGCAATGGGGTTACTGGGTATCAGTGTTCCCGAACAGATGTAAATTACCACCATGAAAAAGTCCCTTATTTTCACCTTACTCGGCGTCACGCTGGTCGTGGCCCTCACCAGTTTTATGTCCATTACAACGCTTGTCAAAGGTCTCTTCAGCGACAAAAAAGCATCGGCATCGGCTCCGGCCAACGCAGCGGCTCCGACCAAAACACTATACGATTTCACGATGAACGCCATCGACGGCAAGCCCGTGGCCCTGAGCGCCTACCGGGGCAAGAAAGTCGTGATTCTGAACGTAGCGTCCAAGTGCGGCTACACGCCCCAATACGCCGACTGGGAAGCGTTCTACAAAGCGCACAAAGACAAGTTCGTAGTGCTGGGTTTTCCGGCCAACAACTTCGCCAGTCAGGAATCGGGTAGTAACGGCGAGATTGCCACGTTTTGCCAGAAAAACTACGGCGTCTCGTTCCCCATGTTCGAGAAGGTTTCCGTACTGGGTACCGATCAGGCTCCGCTGTACAAGTGGCTCTCGACCCCCGCCCTGAACGGCTGGAACGACAAAGCCCCCACCTGGAATTTCTGCAAGTACGTCGTCAACGAAAACGGCAAACTAACCAACTTCTTCGCATCGGGCGTAAAACCCGACGATGCCGAGTTTAAGAAGGCCGTTGGTCTTTGAGTTATAAAGTCATAAAGTTATAGAGTTATAGAGTTGGCTGGCGCGACATAAATTCCTGCGTCAGCCAACTTTATGACTTTACAACTATACAACTTCAACATGAAATCCTGGATTGCTGCGGCTCGTCCGCGTACGTTGCCGCTGGCGTTGGCCAGTATTATTCTGGGTAGTTTTCTGGCCGCGTCCCACGACCCGCTGGCGGCTGGGCATTTCGGCTGGAACATTGCCGGGCTGGCCGCCCTGACCACTATTTTCCTGCAAATCCTGTCCAACTTCGCCAATGATTACGGCGACGCGGTGTCGGGCAAGGACACGGAGTTGCGGGTGGGTCCGCGCCGGGCCGTAGCCACCGGCGACATCAGCAAAGAAGCCATGCTGCGGGGCATTATTATCACGGCGGGGCTGTCGCTGGTATCGGGCGTGTGGCTGCTGGTGGTATCGCTGTACGGAGCGGGCAACCGGGCATTTTATATGTTGCTGGCGCTGGGGCTGCTGAGCATTGCGGCTGCGGTGGGCTACACCAACGGCAAACGACCCTACGGCTACGCGGGCTTCGGCGACATTGCGGTCCTGATTTTCTTCGGCTGGGTGGGCGTTCTGGGTACGTACTACCTGCATACGCTTACCTTCCGGCCCCTGCTGCTGCTGCCCGCTACCGCAGTAGGTTTGTTTGCCACGGGCGTACTGAACATCAACAACATCCGCGACATCGAGACCGACACGCTGACGGGCAAGAAGTCCATTCCGGCGCGGCTGGGGCTTCGGCTGGCCATCCGGTACCACTGGGGGTTGCTGCTGGCGGGCATGGCCTGCGCCGTAGCCTACTCGTTCCTGACCGACGCGCCGTTGCTCAGCTACCTGTACGGGCTGTCATTTCCGCTGTTCGTTCTGAATGGCCGCGCCGTTGCCACGCATAAGCGAGCGGCAGAGCTAAACCCCCGGCTGGGACAACTGGCCCTGACTACGTTGCTGTTTGTAGTGCTGTTCGGCGTTGGGCAGATGTTGGGGTGAAAAAGACTATGGAACAGGCAAAGCAGTACGCAGACAAATATCAGCAGGCAGACGAAACTGGCCGGGCAATTATCGTTAAAGAATACCAGCTATTTCTGGAGACGCTGAACCCTGAGGAACGTCAGGCTGCACGGGCGTACATGCAAGCTCGTCTGCGCCCGCAACTCAGCGAGACAATGAACACGTTGGATGCCTTGTCAGAGCAGGCCAATCAATTACTGAACAGGACACTTTACGCCTGAATTTCACTCCCGAAGAAATAAGCCGTCGGTTCGTCTGAACGCAATGCGTTTGCCTGTACATTGGGCAAACGTTTTTTTATGTCTGCCCAACCCCATCTGCTCCGGCTGCTTACTTTTTTGCGGCTGCTGACCAACCGCCCCGGCCTGACCATTGCCCAGGCCGCCATTGCCTTAGACACTACACCCCGCACCGTGTATCGGTATCTGGAAACACTCCACGACCTCGGCTACCTGACTGACAAGGACGAACACGACCGCTATTTTCTGTTTGAAGCCGACCGCGCCACCCGCCCCGCCTTCACCGCCAACGAATCGGCTTTGGTGGTGCAACTGCTGGCCTCCCTCCCACCTAACCATGCCCTGACCGACAGCATCCGGCGCAAGCTATACCTGACCTCAGACCTGGTACCGCTGGCCGACGAGTTGCAGGAACGCCATCAGGGCTTGCTGGTTGAGCGGTTGGCGGGGGCGTTAGAGCGTCGGCAGCAGGTACAGTTAGTGCGGTATCACTCGCCGAGTTCTAACACCATTACCGACCGGCTCATCGAACCGCTTGAGTTTACCGACCACTACGCCACGCTCAAAGCCATCGACACTGCCGACGGGCGCGAAAAGAGTTTTAAAATCCGGCGCATGACCGACGTACTCGTGCTGAACACGCCCTGCGCAGCCACCGCCGGGCAAACCGAAATAGTGGATGCCTTCGACTGGCCCGGCGCGGAGCCGTTGCTGATTGTGCTGAACTTAGACCACCTCGCGTACCGGCTCATGCACGAAGAGCGACCCCGCACCCGCCCATTTCTGGCCCCGCAACCAAACCCCGACTTCCCGTACCGCTTCCGGGGCGAAGTCAGGAGTTACATAGGCATTGGCCGGTTCGTGCTGGGTCTGCCCGGTCACATCAACGTATTAGAATCAGCCGGGTTTCGGAATTATTTACAGGAGCGAATAGAATTAGGTGGTTATTGACACAATGTGTCACTGGTTTCAATACATCTTTGTCTCACAACCGCCAATAGGGTATGCAGAAGATAACATTCACCCAAACGCACAACGTCTTTCTCGATAACGGCATCGTCGCAGTCTATCGGTACTTACAGAAAGTTGAACGGAAAGAACTTGCCCGGTTAGAGTCTTTTTCTCTTACCAAAGGGATCAACTATGCCTTAGAGCCGGATAAACTCTGGATTTACCACCATGATTTGTTCGGTCTGCTTGAAGCCCTGTACTACGTTATGGGCCGCGAGGTGTACGATACGTTCACCGATAAGCAGGAAAACGAACCCGGCAATTTGTTCTTCGAGGTTGATCCAACGGGGAATCTCAAGGCCACACCATTTCCGAAGATGAACACGTATGGCCTGACCGAACTGCTGACTAACAACGCGCAGGGAACAACGCCAAAGGAGGAAGACACCATCAAGATTGACACAATCAGAAAACAGAACCCTGTCCTTGCCACCCAGATTGAAGCGGAGTTTGGCAGGCGTAACCTAAAGCTGTTGAGTAAAGTGTATTTCAACGGGCCTTACACTAAACTTACCCGGCTGGAAACTCCGCAAAATGCTCATTTCGAGCCGGGGTCAAATCCATGCTACCTCACGGGCGAGTCGGTAAAGCGGCTGGTCGATGCTCAGAATATATCACCGTTCTTCTCGGGTATTGGTGCGTTTCGTTCGCACCGCAGCGGAAACGATACAAAAGTTAGCTGGAAAGCACTTTATCTAAGCCGTTTCTCGGCGGGCACCTGCTTCTACCAATATCCAAACAAACTCCGCGACGCGCTGAACGTGTATCTGGTTTACTCCGACAATCTGACTAATCTACACGACATTCTGCGCACTAAGTTTGGCCCGCTAACCCGCCCGGCAGACGTACTACGGCAACAG
>JACMPG010000016.1 GCA_014377625.1 Spirosoma sp. | reverse complement strand
TTCCGTCGGTGTCGTAACCACGTTGTAAAAATGCTTTCTGACCCAGAAAACGATCAATGCCTACGTTGGTAATCTGGAAATTGTCGCTCAGGGCCGCGTTGCCAAACAGATTCAGGCGTTTGTCCCGGTAATTCAAATCGGTGGCCAAGGTGGCGCGGTAGTGATCACTTTGGCCGTAGCCTCCCGATGCGTTGCCGGTCAGACCGAAGGATTTGTCACGCCGGAGTTTAATATTAATGATGCCTGCTCCGCCCTGCGCATCGAACCGCGCCGACGGGTTCGTTATCAGTTCGACCTTATTAATGCTGGCGGCTGGCGTGGCCCGGAGCAGGTTGGTCAGATCAGCCGCCGAGAGGTTGGTCGGTTTCCCGTCGATGAACACCAGCACACCCGGTTTACCCGCCATACGGATATTGTCGTTCGGATCAATAGCTACGCCGGGAGCCTGTTGCAGCAGTTCGTAAGCGGTTTTACCCTGCGCCGTAGCATCGTCGGCCACGTTCAGCACGGTTTTGTCGGCGTCGGTACGGACCAGGACTTTCCGGGCGCGGACCGTTACAGTGCGGAGTTGCTGATCGGGCAGCGTATCGGTAGAAACGGGCTGTTGGGCAAGGGCCAGCGTGGGCATTGCCAGCAGCAGGAAAATGAACGGTAAAAAACGGACCATGACTTTGGGCGGTTAATGATGACCCAAAGGTGGCGGCTGGCAACGCTATCAATCGCCCCAAAAGAAATTGAGACGGCGCAAATCGTGATTTGAAACGTTATATGGAATGGTATGTAGCGGTTTAGCCTCGTAGCCCGGACCTCCAGGTCCGGTAACCGCCAGACTTACACAGTAGCTACACTATTAGCCTTACGGCTACCGGACCGGAGTGTCCTACAACTCAAAACCTGAGTATAAAATCCTGCTTTGGCTGCTCCTGCCGGATAAATACCAAACCAACCCAAAACAGGTCTACGGTGACACGCACGGCGGGGTGGGCTTTGATGTCAGTCCAGGCCTGTTCCATTTCGGCAGACCAGTGGATGTCGTCAAACACGAAAACAGTATCGTTATGCGCCCGGCTCAGGCAAATCTCAAAATACCGCATGGTGGGTTCGTAGCGGTGGTTGGCGTCGAAAAAAACGAGATCGACGGGCGGCAGCGGAGCCAGCGTGGGCGCGAGGGTGTGGTCGATATTGCCGGTTACGATGGTCACATTGCTCTGATTAAGCGCGTCGAACGTCTGCCGGGCTACGGTGGCTGTTTCCGGGCAACCTTCAAACGTCCAGACATGACCGCCGAGTAGGCGGGCAGCTTCGGCCATGTAGGCGGTAGTCAGCCCAAGCGACGTACCGAGGTCGATAACCGTTTTAGCTTCAAATTTCCGAATGAGCCGAAACAGCAATCGGCCAAAACGCCCCAGTTTCTGCGAGTTACGGGCCACATCGCCAATCTTCCGCCGACCCGATGCGTTGATGCGCGACCCGGCTCCGTAATCCGTAATCTGAATGGAATGGCGATTTTTACGAAGCTGCTTTCCCACGGCCCGAATGGGTCGGAAAGCCGGTTGTCGCCGGTTATCAGCCTGGATAACGGTGGTATAGAGCGAGAACAGAAACGGGGAGTGCAGCGAGTGTTCGTCGCGGGCGCGGGCTATGTAACGGAGGTAAGGAAGCAGCAAACTAATTTAGTCGGAAGGGCGCGATCAGTGTAAACTCGGGGATGGTAATTTGCAACTGCTTCCCGTCAAAAATTCGTTCCACGAGGTAAGTACCCGTCATTTTACCCATGCCGGAGCGCAGGTTGCAGCCTGACACGTACTCATGCGTTTCGCCCGGTTCAAGCACGGGCTGCAAACCCAGAACGCCCTCGCCTTCTACCTCGCGAATGGTACCGCCAGTATCGTAAATAAGCCAGTGTCTGCGGAGCAACTGCACGGTGTGGTCGCTGGCATTTTCGATAATGATACGATACGTAAACACATAATGGGACTGGAGCGGACTGGAATAGTCGGCCTGGTATTCGGTCTTTACGCTGACTTTTACCCCCTGTGTGACTGACGATATCATAAATGTGGGCGGGTTAGCAACCTTACTCTCAAAATAAGGTTGATTATTCAAGCAACGCAACAATCCACCTAATTATTTTTAAGTAAATCCCCCTGCTTGTCATTCATGAACGTATCCATCGCCGAGTCGTGGCAAACGCGACTACAGCCCGAATTCGATAAACCTTATTTCCAGCAGTTGGCTGAGTTTCTGCGGCAGGAATACAGTACTCAACGCGTGTTTCCACCCGGCAAGCTTATGTTTAACGCCTTTAATACATGCAGTTTCGATGACGCCCGCGTGGTCATTCTGGGGCAGGACCCGTATCATGGCGAAGGGCAGGCCAATGGTTTGTCGTTTTCCGTAGCCGAAGGAATCACCAAACCGCCGTCGCTCATCAATATTTTCAAAGAAATTCAGGATGACCTGGGCAAGCCAGTCCCTAAATCGGGCAATCTGGAACGCTGGGCCAATCAGGGTGTCATGTTGCTAAATTCCACGCTGACCGTGCGGGCGGGACAGGCCGGTTCGCATCAGGGTCACGGCTGGGAGCCTTTCACCGACGCCGTTATCAAGCTCATCTCCGACGAAAAAGAACATGTAGTGTTCATGCTCTGGGGTGCCTACGCGCAGAAAAAAGGCCATGTCATTGACAGTAAAAAACACCTTGTTCTGAAATCCAAGCACCCCTCGCCCATGGCCGCACAGTGGGGCGGCTGGTTCGGCAACAAGCACTTCAGCCAGGCAAACACCTATCTGGAAAGCAAAGGGCTGAAGCCGATTGAGTGGTAGTTTTTGTCATGTTTTTTTTGTCATGCTGAGGAACGAAGCATCTCTATGTAGCAAAAATCGTTACTTCAGAGAGATGCTTCGTTCCTCAGCATGACAAAAACTTAATCAATCGTTCTGAACACGCGGTTCCAGCGGATTTTATTGTACCACTTGTCGGGATTTGGGTCGAGTGACATCCAGACAAATACGGCTTTACCAACAATGTGATCGGCGGGCACAAAACCCCAGAATCGCGAATCGAGCGAATTGTCGCGGTTATCGCCCATCATGAAATAGTAGCCCTGTTTAAACGTGTATGACGAAATGGGTTGCCCACCAATTTTAATGCTGGTCGAATCAAGTACTACGTCTTTATTGTTTTCGTATTTCTCAATAACCGGCCCGTAAAGTGCAATAGTTTCTTTGTTGATCGGCACTGTAACGCCTTCTTTCGGCAGCGTAATCGGTCCGAAATTATCGTGGTTCCACTTGAACGTGGGTGCCCCGTAAATCATCGGGTTGGCAACGCCGGCTTCTTCGGCCATCGGCTCGATACCTTTCACCCAGTCAAACGTTTTGAGTTTGGTCACTATATCCGGCGTCGTGTTGATGTTGTACCCAACCAGCGCGTTGGTTTTGGTCGAGTCGTTGTACTGCTCCAGCGGTTTCCAGTTTTCGGTGGGCTGGCTGGGATCGCGATAATCGTTCACCATATCGTACTTGCGGAAGAAATCAGCGTCAAGCACCTCGGTAGTTTTCAGGAAATATCGCTGTTCGGAGCGGGGTGGCGTCGGAAACGGCTTTCCGTTGATGAATACCTGCCGCTGCCGTACCTCCAGCACATCGCCCGGGATACCGATGCACCGTTTGATGTAGTTTGTTTTGAGGTCAACGGGATAGTCGATATTCTCGTTGAGGTACCTGGGCGGTACGTTGAACACTACTACGTCACCATTTTTGACGCTGGTAAAACCCGGCAACCGGTATGACGGCAACTGAATGGCTGTGCTGTACGACGGGATGTTGGTACCCCAGATTTTCTGGTGCGTGAGCGGCACCTGCAACGGGGTGGTGGTGGTACGGGTACCGTAGTGGAGTTTGCTCACAAACAGAAAGTCACCCACCATCAGGGTGTTTTCCATCGACGGCGTCGGGATTGTAAAGGCTTCCATGAACAGCCACCGGATCAGTGTGGCGGCTACTACAGCAAACAAGACCGAGTCAAACCACTCTCGGAGGGGTGATTTCTTTGCTTTGGTGGACGTACGCTCGGTGCGTTCGTCGCGGGTTCTGATGATTTCTGCCACGTAAACTAATGGTGACCGGGTCGCCGGTCCGATTATGAATGATAAATAGGTTGCCAGAAGGCTGATAAATGAAGCGGCTAACGGTGAATGAATTACGAAATTACGAAGATAGGCCGGACTTTTCTGACCATTCATCATTCATCATTCATAATTCATCATTCTGAGAGCAAGTCATCCATGCCAAACACACCTTCGCGACCAATGAGCCATTCGGCGGCAGTGAGCGCACCGAGGGCAAACCCGTCGCGGCTGTGGGCGATGTGCGTGATCTCGATCCGGTCGACCGTCGAATCGTATCGGACAGTATGCGTACCCGGTACGGTACCTTCCCGCAGCGATTCAATGTCGATAGCGTCGGTCGGAGTTGCGTCTGAATTGGTAGCACCGGCTTCCTGACTAATCCAGTGGTTTTTATGGGGCAGTTCGTTCAGTATACCTTCGGCCAGCGTAATGGCTGTACCGCTGGGCGCATCTTTTTTTTCGGTATGATGAATCTCGGTCATCGACACCTGATACGATGGCTCGTTTCGCATAAGCCGGGCCAGCATCTTGTTCAGCCGAAAAAACAGGTTGACGCCAATGCTGTAATTGGACGCGTAAAAAAACGCGCCCTTTGTTTCGTGGCAAAGCTGCCTAATGGCGTCGCGCTGTTCAAGCCAGCCCGTTGTGCCGCATACCACCGGCCAGCCACGTTCCAGACAGTGCCGGATATTGGCCACCGCCGACTCCGGACTGCTGAACTCGATCACTACGTCAACATCAGCGTCGGCCAGGGTATTGAGGTCATCCTGATTGTCGATGTTGATCCGGCCCGCAATCTGGTAGCCACGTTCCAGAGCGATATGCTCAATGACTTGGCCCATTTTGCCGTAACCAAGAAGAAGAATATTCATAAAGTGGGGGTATTGGATTCAGGGAAGGTCCGTGACACGGATGTTTTTCTGCTCGATGCGCGAGAGTTCGGTGAGTTGCCCGGCGGTGTATTTCTGGTCGTAGGTGCTGACCGCCGACGTATCAGTTTTGGGGGCTTCATAGTTGATGTAATCCTGAAACCGGATGCCGCCGACCGTCTGCGGGTTGATAGCCTTCCTGAAACGCGGGCCGCCCTCGCTGTACGCCAGGTAGTCCATGGTGTGCGTTTCGCGGTTTATCCAGTAACAGAACGTATCCTGGTAATCTTTGCCGCCCCCCTCGGCCCGGAAATTGACCCGAACTTTGTCGTACAGTTTCCCATCAACAGTTTCCTCCCCAACGTATTCTGACAACACGGCCGGGTCGTTGAGTTTGTAGGGCAACAGGACAAAATAGGCTACGGAGTTTACGGCCCGGCTGTACTTACCCACCTGCGCGGTATCGAGTTGCTGCGGCTGTCCGTCCAGAAAGCGCGAGAAATTAGCATTGGTCAGCACCTCACGTATGGGCGTTCCGGTCGAGTCCTGATACGTGCGTTCGTAGCGAAATTTCCCGTCCTGTGTTTCCAGCATAATATGGAATTTCCGAAAGTCGAACTCGATACGTTTGTTACGATAGGCGTCTCCCCCGTGGGCAGCCGTGGCCTCGTTTATGAGTTGTTTTGCCTTATCCTGCGGTTGTTTGCAGGCGGTGATGAAGAGGGCAAACAGTAATAGGGCAGTGGTTGAACGGAGCATGCTTTGCTGGTTGGTCAGTACGATTCCAACCCAAACCTACGCAAAAAAGTCCCGGACAAGGCGTCCGGGACTTTTTTGCGTAGTGCCAAACCGGGTGGAAGATCACGTTCCGGCACTCCTTTGCTGTTACATGCCGGCTGCCGTAAACTGCACTTTGTCGAGCGCAAAGAGCGGTTTCCGGCCAGCGGTAGGGTTCACAAACACCAGATACAGTTTATGCTGCCCCATTACGGGCTGACTAAACGGTAGTTTTACCTGCCCCATCGACCCCTGTTTCACGTCGGCTTCGCCAATCAGTTTACCGGTTGGTGAGTCAATCCGCGCTTCAAGTTTCCCCCCGGCGGTACGTTCGTCCGAGGCAAATGCCATAACTGAGATACCACCAATATCGGTCAGGTCGAGGTTATCAAAAGCTACGAAACTGCCGGATTTCAGCCCAACGGCAGTTTGTCCAAGTTTTGGAACATCGACCTCAGAAATATCCTGCTTCTGATCGGCAGAAATAGCTTTCATCTGTGGGCTGCGCAGAGCCAGTGATGTTACGCCCGTCAGTGGACCAATCGCTCCGTTACCCCGGTCGGTATACGTAGCGGTCAGTACATAGGCTCCGGCTTTCTTGTGTTCGGTCGGCGTATAGTTACCCGCCACCGGCTGCCGGTTGGCGGCCTTATCGTCGGCCAGCGACAGAATATAACGTACCATATCGGTAGCTTCGCTGTTGGTCAGTTGGGGATGCGCACTCATGGCCTGTTCGCCCCAGACACCACCTCCGCCTTTGATGATCTTACCAGCCAGTTTACCTTCAGCCTGAAACACACCTTTGTACTTCTTGGCTACGTCTATGTATGCCGGTCCGATAGACTTTTTATCAATGGCGTGGCAGGATTTGCAGTCGCTCAGTTCCATCAGGCGTTTACCGGTCGAGAAACCCGTATTGGCCTGGTGCCCCTGCGCCAGCATCGTCTTGTCGAAACCTTCGAGATAATCAATCGTCATCGTTACATCGTCGGGGTTAATGCCTTTGGCCAGCGTACCGTCTTCCTTGTCGCGCACGTTCACGGCATATTTAACGGGCTTGTTAGGGAAGTAGAACGATTTGTTTCCCGTTACGGCTACCTCTACCGTTGGCTCATCGTTGCCTACTTTAATGTCCATGCTTTTGGTAACTACATTACCGGCGGCATCGGTCACTTTAAGCGTTACGGGATACACACCCGGCTTGCTAAACGTAACAGTAGAACTGGCGGCAGTTTGTTTCGGCATGTTTTTTCCGAACGACCACTCGTACTTCAGCGCGTCGCCATCGTAGTCGGCGGTGCCTTTGCTGTCAAACTTCACCAGAAGCGGAGCCGCACCCGCCATTTTGCTGGCCGAGGCCACTACGTCGGGTTTGCGGTTACCTGCGTTGTAGGTGATCCGGCTCAGGCGGGCATCGTCGTTGGCGGCAAACCAGCGCTGACCGTATTCCAGCGTATACAGGCTGCCGTCATTGGCAAACTGCATATCAATGGTGTGCGAGAATTTGGTATTGGGCATGAAGGCTTCCATCTTCACGAAATCACCGGCCTCGTTCATCGTTACGGGGTGAATCCAGTCGCGCATCCAGTCGTAGGCAAAAAACTTCCCGTTATAGTGGCGTGGAAATTTCACGCCCGACTCTGGGTAGTCGTCGTAATAATACACCGGACCTCCCATGGCGTTACGCCCACCTTTACCCATAATAGCCCCGAACTCCGGCGAGTCGGCGTAAGGGTAATAGATGAACGCTTTCTGGGCCGGGGGTAACTGCTGTAAACCCGTGTTATTGGGCGAATCGTTGATCGGCTTCATAGCGTCGAACAGCGGCCCGGAGGTACTGTCGGCGAAGTTGTAGGCCCGGTAAGGCCGATTGTCGGCCACAAACAGGGGCCAGCCAAAGTACCCGGCCTTGCGGGCCTGATTCATCTCATCGTGTCCGCGTGGCCCTTTATTCTCTTTATTCTCACCCGCGTCGGGACCTACCTCGCCCCAGTACAGGAAACCCGTGCGCTGATCGACCGAAATCCGGTACGGGTTGCGGTTGCCCATCACGTAAATTTCAGACCTCGCCTTGTCGGTGCCTTTTGGAAACAGGTTGCCGTCGGGAATGGTGTACGTACCATTGGTTTCGGGATGGATGCGCAGAATTTTACCGCGCAGGTCGTTGGTGTTGCTGCTCGTCAGGCGGGCGTCCCAGCCACTACGGCCGGGACGACCGTCGATAGGTGCAAAGCCGTCCGAGTTGAAGGGGTTGGTATCGTCGCCGGTTGAGAGGTACAGGTTGCCTTTACGATCCCAGGCAATGGAGCCGCCCGTGTGGCAGCAGTCAGTACGCTTAACAGGTACGGTGAGTAAAACCTTCTCGGTACTCAGCAACAGCGTATCTTTTACGTCGTCATACACAAACCGCGACAGGTGCTGCGCCGTATCGCCCGAAACGGGCGAGTAATAGGCATACAGAAATTTATTTTGCTTGAAGTCAGGGTCGATGTTTAGCCCCATCAGGCCGTACTCAAACTTGGTATAGACCGGAAATCGGGCCACGACCTTTACACTTTTCTTCTTCGGGTCCCAGAGTTTTAACTCGCCCTTGCGCTGCGCGAAAAGTACCTTGCCATTGTCCAGCACGGCCAGCTCGGTGGGTTCGTCCAGCCCGGCGGTCAGAATTTCGCGCTCGAAACGGTTTTCTTCGGGAAACGGCTGCGTCTTTACCTGACTGTATTTCAGGCTAGTAGCCATCACTGATTTCAGGCCCGCCAGTAAATGCTGTACAAACAGTGGCTCGCTGTAGCTCTCGTCGGTATGGCCACCGCCGGTGTAAAAGGCTTTGCCCCCGTCAAAATCGTGGTACCAGATAAACGGGTGGTCTTTGCCGTTGGCACCGCCTTCGTACGTGCTTTCGTCCAGCCGGGCCAGTACCTTGATGTCTTTCGCCAGATTCTTGTAGTTGTACAACTCATCAAAACGTTTCCAGACGTCGGGCAGCATCTTCGTGGATGGGTGAGTCTTGTCGCTCACCAGAATATCGACATTCTGCTGTTTGGGGTGGCTCAGAAACTGCGCCCCTGCCAGTTGGTTATACCAGGGCCAGTCGTACTCGGTATCTGCCGCAGCGTGAATACCCATATAGCCACCCCCCGCCTGAATATATCGCTCAAAAGCCACCTGCTGCACATCGTCCAGCACGTTACCGGTGGTGCTGAGCCAGACAACAGCCGCGTATTGCTTCAGGTTGGCGTCGTTAAATTTGGTGGCATCCTCGGTCGTATCAACGGCGAAACCGTTTTCCTGACCAAGTTTCATGAACAGCCGCTGACCAGCCGGAATCGACTTGTGGCGAAATCCTTTTGTTCTCGAGAATATCAGCACCCGGTTCAGAGCCATTGAGTTGCTGGCAGTCATGGCCGGTTTGGCTTTGGTACGTGTGGTACCAGACTGTGCCTGAGCAGACAGATAGGGACCAGTGCATAGAGTAAGCAATACGCCTGCCAGTAACCAGATGCGGCAGGGTAGCGTTTCGGTTTTCATAGAGCTGTTTTGGTTGGGGTAAGCCCGGCACAGGTATGCGTCGGATTGTCTTTTATCAAGAAACAAATGTACCGATTATGAGCCGTTTACACAATGAAAATTCGGTTAATCCGTCTTTCTGAAGGTCATCACAGGCATATTGTTGTAGAGTAGAGGACTCCGTCGGCCACACAACTATGAGGCCAGAACAAAACCGCCAACATTCCCTGGCCGGTTTCGGCACGGAACCGGACACGCCCATTACGGTAAGCTTTGTGTTCATGAGACGTTGGCACACCAAGTTTAAAATCTGTTCGATTTCTTTAACAAAACACATACACTTAGTATATGAACTTTTCGCTTCTGGCTACTTCAACTCGCAATTATTCTCTTTTACCTGCTCATTGCCGTAACCATTGTCAAACTATTACAGGTACTGTTCAAGCTAAACAAGGTGCCGGACGAAATTCGCGAGTATATCCGACGTCAATCGTGATACGCCGTAGTTAGGCTTGAAAAGCAACCAAAGGTTTAAGCCGGTAAACAGTCGGTTGCCGCCCGGTGTTACAAGAGCTTATCAACTACATACGACACGAAAATGAAAAGGGGATGGATTATTGCGCTCGTGCTGCTGCTCATGGGCGTTATTGGCGCGTTTGTCTGGTACAACAACCTGAAGAAAGAGGCCGCGTCAGAACCCGGTGCGTACGACAATACGCTGAAGCCCCGGCTTGAGCTGAGCCGCTTTGATTTCACGGACATCAGCGACGATGAGATCAAACTAAACATGTACCTGCTCATCGACAATCCGTTGCCGGTGGAGTTGAAAGCCAGTAAAATCAGGTACACCATCTACATCGCCGATACGCCCGTTATCGAAGACGAGTATAAGAAAGGTATCGCCATCAAATCGGGCGACAGTTCACTGGTAGAGTTACCGGTGGTAATCCTCAGCAAAAAGCTGAGTGGCGTGCTGGCAACGCTCGAAAGAAAACGCATCGACAGCACAACCTACAAGATTAAAACCAGCTTCGACCTCGACGTGCCGATCCTGGGCGAACGCACCTTTACCGTTACCGCCAAACGGTATCTGCCCACGTATCACATTCCTACCATCAAGGTTGAAGACATCGACTTTGGCAGGCTGAGCCTCAAAGAGCAGGACATTGCCGCGAAGGTGAGCGTAAACAACCGCAACAAATTTCCGTACAAGATTACCGATACGCACTATACCGTTACCATCAACGGAAAGCAGATTGCCGAAGGCTACCAGCCGGAACCCATTCTGATCAAAGCCGAAGCAATTACGCCCGTCGTGTTTCCCGTTACGGGCAACGTAGGCAAGTCGCTGAGCGTCCTGCCCAAGATTCTTTTCGACAAGAAGGACACGCCCTACGCTATTGATTTCCGCTGCAAGATCATCGACAAAAACGGCGACCTGTCGTTCCAGAATAGCAAATTCGTGGCCACCATCCGGGGTACGATGGACGATTTTAAGAAGAAGAAATGAAACCAAACTACGACTTGATTGCCATTGGAGCCGGTTCGGCGGGCTTAGGTGTCGCCATTGCCATGAAACGGCTTGGCTTCAATGTCCTGCTCATTGACCGCGACGAAGCCCGCATCGGGGGCGACTGTCTGAATGACGGCTGCGTACCGAGTAAAGCCCTGATTCACATCAGCCGGATGATTCACGACGCCCGCCGGGCGCAACCGTTTGGCTGGAAGACAGAAGGTAGTACTGATCTGGCTGCCGTGATGCAGTACGTTCGGGAGCGGCAGGACATCATCCGCGAACATGAAAACGCCCACTACCTGCGCGAAAAAGAAGGGCTGGACGTAGAAATTGGCACCGCCCGGTTCATTGGCAAACAGGACATCGAAGTAACGCATCACAACGGTACCACCGCCCGGACTTCGGCCAAAAACATTGTGCTGTGTACGGGGTCTATTCCGCAACCACTGAAAGCTGAGGGTATAGATAAGGTAGAAATCTATACCAACCAGACTGTTTTTTCGCTGGAGAAACTACCCGGAACATTACTCATTGTGGGAGCCGGGCCAATTGGCATGGAGCTGGGGCAGGCGTTTGCCCGCTTTGGCAGTAAAGTAACCGTTGTGGACCCCGGCAACCGGATTCTGAGCAAAGAACAGCCGGAGGTGTCGGCCCTGTTGCAGGAGCGACTCGAAGGCGAGGGCATTACGTTCAAATTCGGTCAGAAAATTACCACCTTCAAAGACGACCACACCGCCGTGGCCGAAACGGAAGATGGAAAAAAAGAAGACATTCCGTTCGACGTAGTGCTGGTAGCCATTGGGCGGACGTTCAACTTTGACGATCTGAATTTACCCGCTGCCGGTATTGAGTTGAACGATACCGGTCAGCTAAAGATTAACGACTACCTGCAAACGACCAACAAGCACGTATTTGTAGCGGGCGATGCGGCTGCCGGTGCGCCCGCCGGTACGCGCTATTTCTCGCACGGGGCCGAACTGCACGTGTCCAATATCATAGCGAATCTGATTACACCTGGCCAGATTTTCGACAGGAAACTCAGCTACGATCATTTTTCGTGGGTTACGTTCACCGACCCCGAAGTGGCTACGTTTGGTCTGCTGGAAGATGAACTGAAAGCACGCGCCGTTGACTATGAGCGGGTGGAGTACAGTTTTGCCGAAGACGACCGCGCCGTGATCGCAAATTACCAGTACGCCAAAATGATTGTTTTTACCGAACCGCCCGGCATCAATCCGTTTGGCACGAAACTGCTGGGCGGCACCATTGTTGCCCCCGGCGCGGGTGAGATGGTGCAAGAGTTGATTATGGCTCTTGAAAAAGGGCTGACCGTCGGCGATTTCTTCAACAAGATTTATCCCTACCCCACCGCCAGCCGCGTTAACAAGTCCATCTGGCTCGATTACGTACTGGAAAACCTGCCCGACGTGGCAAAGCGAGCCGTAAAATGGCTGTATTGATGTTGGCTGCCGTCATGGTCGGTTATCACGGATACGTTTTCTGATTATCCTCCACTGGCGGAGGGTCATGTAGGATACTCCCCGGCGGTGGTTTTCGCGGCTGATATCGAACAGGACGCGCCAGTGATGCAGCAAAACGCGCCAGGCTTCCCAGATCGAAAAACCGGGCTGGTAGATGTGAGCGGGTTCGGCACCGGCACCGTTGAGTTCCAGAATCCTAATGTGTTTTCCCGCGTACAAATCGGCCACGCTCCGGCAGCGCAGGTCGTACCGACCGAAGTAAAACCCATCGATAGGCTGGCTGATGTGGTCAAAGACGGCGGTCAGTTCGGGCGTAATCAGATAGTTGGCGTCGAGAAATTTGGTGCCTTTGCAGTGGTTACCAATCGCCACCAGTTCAACGGTTTCGCCGGGCAACAGTACAGTCTGGAGCAGGATACCGTTTTTGGCCCGCAACGCTGGTAGCTGAAGAATGGCCCGCTCGCTTTGCCGCATCAGGTCCTCCACAGTACTATGGCCATTGCCCCGAACACTCAGAAATTCTTTGGCCACCACCGATGATACTACGCCTTGCTGCTGCCCCGGCATTCGATAGTAGAACACACCCAGTTCGAGTGGTTCGCTAACATATTCCTGGATCAGAAAATCGCCGGGGCTATGCTGTATGTAGTTCACCAGACCCTCCTGATGCTCGATTTTCTCGACCTGCCAGCCGCGTTCGCCTACGTTGGGCTTGGCCATGACCGGGTAGGTCAGGCCAGCGTTGTCAATCTGGTCGAAAACAATATTGTGGTGCGTATGGGCCGGAAAGAACAGCGTTTTCGGAACAAATTCGGGTGCAATCTTATCCAAAATATCGACTTTAGATTCGCCCAGCAGCCCGCCCGTTTCGATGGATGGATTGACCGCCGAGAAGAAAAACAACGACCGCGCCCGCACCGACAAATACAGGTGATAGACAAATACGGGCAGGTAAACCACCGAAAACGGCCAGTATTCCCAGTGGCGCAACCGGATCATAAACGGCTTTTTCAGGAACGTATCGAGCAGGCGC
Source organism: Spirosoma sp. (assembly GCA_014377625.1). GTDB lineage: Bacteria > Bacteroidota > Bacteroidia > Cytophagales > Spirosomataceae > Spirosoma. Next base: position 5,234 of record JACMPG010000016.1, on the reverse strand, counting down.
GGTCGGCTGCTTTCGGAGTGAGTGGCCTGAGCGGGCATACTGGAGCTAAGCGGTTGCATAATGCGGCAGATTTATTTCGTAACGGGTGTGCTGCGTAAAATCGTCGTAAAGCATATAGCCATCGGCTGCGTTGCCGGGCTGCACTACGCTGGTTAGGCTGAGGGTCAGGAGTTTGCCCTCGCGGTTCATGCGCAGGCCATTTTCAGGATCGTCGGCACCCGCCGTCTGGTGAAAGTTGCGAATTTCGGCCACCGACGGATTGGGCTTCTGCCCCAGCCACTGCCGAAACCAACCTTCGCGCCGGGCCACCACATCAGGACCATAGAGCGTTACCGACGACCAGATGTGCGGCTGCGTTGGGTCTTTTTCCTGAACATTGGGCCGGTGGCCATCCCAGCGAATTTCCGTCAGCCGGTCGCTCTGGCAGACGAGCAGGGTAAACGGCTCGATGTTGCTGAAATCATATTCCGCCACAAACGCATCGACCGAGACAAAACTAAAAAAATGCGGGATGACCATACCCCGGCTGTGGCGGTACGGCGGCTGTGGCTCATGGGCCACAACCGCACCGTTGAGCAGGCAGAGCGTAGTTTGACCAGTGCTGGCAATCCAGGTTCCACTACTCTGCGGGTCTTGCGGAAACAGCACCGTGTGCCCGCCAAACTCGTCGGTTTGGGGCGGGCGGGCGGGCAGTCGAACAGCCTGCTCGTCGCGGCTGTGGGTCAGCACAAAACCGCCGGTGGTGTGTGGCAGGTAGGTGGCAGTACACATGTTGGCAAATGGGAGAACGGGAGAACGTCGTCTTTGGCGCTGCCTTATTTTTTAAGGCCATAGCAATGCTAACGTTCGTAAAAAGTAACGCAGATTATCACTAAAACTCATCATTCTTCGCGACACACCCCTCCTAATCGTGGGATTTGTCATGAAATGGTCATTTATCCTGAGCACATTGTCGTTAATTCCCCTTTCCAAATGAGCAACTATTTCACGTACTGCCCCTTGCGTCTGCCCGCTATGTCTTTAAAATCTGCCAGTACCGATGGTTTAATGCAACTCGCCGATGTAGTCGGCCAGCTTTCCGACGCCGACTATGCCCGGTCACTGCCCATTTTATCGGGCAATACCATTGGCAGGCACGTTCGGCACATCATTGAGTTTTACGAACTCCTGGTCAACAGCTGCCCGACCAGTTACCTCAACTACGACCGTCGGCAACGCGACCTCCGGCTCGAAACCGACACCGATGAAACCCTCCGGCGCATTGGCCGTGTGGACGGTGCCATTCAGCGGCTCGACCTCAGCGAGTCTCGGAGTCTGGAAGCCAATGTGTCGGTAGCAGGGGGGCAACCAGTGGTGATTCCGTCGTCGGTTGCTCGCGAGTTGCTCTACAACATCGAACACAGCGTACACCACTTCGCACTTATTCAGATAGCGGTACAGCACAATTTTCCGCAGGTTGGTCTGCCGCCTAACTTCGGCGTGGCCTCCTCTACGGTTCAACATCAGGCCACGCATTAACCCATAGTTAGCCATGTTTCTCCTGTTCATACTTGTCAGCTTAATCAGTTTTATAGGATCACTGCACCCCGGCACGGTCAGCCTGGCAGTGGTGCAAACTACGCTGAGCCAGGGTCGGCGGGCCGGGCTTTGGCTGGCTCTGGGCGGTAGCCTGCCTGAACTTTTCTGGAGCAGTGTAGCGGCAGGCGGGCTGATGCTGCTGCCCATGCAGTTGGCCTGGACAAGTTGGCTGGCCTACGCCCCCATTCCGGTATTGCTGGGTATGGGCATAGTAGCGTTCCGGCAAAAGGCGGTGGTTTTTACAACCCCCCTGGTCACTAACGGGCAAGCGGCTGGTGGTGGTGCGCTGTTTCCCTTCTGGAAGGGCGTTGTGCTGGGCGGCTCCAACCCGCAGTTGCTACCCTTCTGGTCGGCGGTGTGGCTGTATCTGAGCGGCAGTGTGCTGGTACCGGTAGGGCAGTCGGGCAGTTTGTGGGTCTTTGCGATGGGTACGGCAGCGGGTGCGTTTGGGTTGCTGGGTCTGGTGGCGTGGCTGGCCAATCGAAAACGGCAGCAGATCTTGCGCTACCTCAGCGGACACTGGCTGAACCGGCTCACGGGTGTACTATTTTTGGGCATGGCACTCTGGCAACTTATTCGTGTCATTTGATTCCTTATTCCAACCTGATTCACACTACCATTAGTCAACAGATAACCCGGCCTGAAAAGCCAGACAATAATTAACGAACAGTCACAAGATCTCATCATTTAACTCCATTCCATCATGCGCTGTTTTTCATCATTTCTGCTTGCCTTCTTTCTACTGACAACAGCATCTGTCTGGGCTGGCCCCTGGTTGCCGGGTAAGGGAAAAGGTTTTGTGCAGATCGGATTTTCGGGTCTGTTCTACGACGCCGTTTTTGGGCCGAACGGCTCCGAACTAAACGCCTTTCGCACCACCAGCGACGTAACGCTGCAATTCTACGGCGAGTACGGTATCGGCAAAAAATGGGCCATTCGGGGCGTGTTGCCCTACAAAATCCTGACCACCGGAAGCAGCACCAACGTGGCAGCCAATCCGGCTCCGGCGGGTACGCTGACGGGCATTGGCAATATTGGGCTGGGCGTGAAACGGTCGTTACTCGACGGCCCCGTCAAAGTCAGCGTTGGGATCGACGCGCTGGCCAATACCTTCACCAACAATGACCGGCTGGGGCTGCGCACCGGCTACGAAGGCTATACCGTTACGCCGTACATTTCGGTTGGGTCGGGCGGGAGCCGCACGTATTACTTTGCCGAAGTGGGCTATGGGTTTATGTCGCAGAATTACAGTAACTTTCTGAAACTGGGTGGCGAGCTGGGTTATAAACTCCTGCCCCGGCTGTGGGTGGCGGGTACACTCGACTTCCGGGTGCCGGCTAAAAACGGCCCTTTCTTCAATACTGAAGCCTACCAGTTTACGGCGACCTACCTAAACAATCAACAGTTTCTGGGGGCGGGCCTGAAAGCCTCCTACGACCTCATACCGAACAAAATGGGTATCAGTGGAAGTCTGATTGGCGCATTGGCCGGGCAGAACGTACCATTTTCGCGGTCGTACAATGCCGGTATTTTTTATAAATGGTAATCAACTTTCTAACCAATAAAACCCATGAAAACGCTTCACACTTTTCTTGCTTCATTATTCCTGCTGAGTACGCTCGTTAGTTGCGGCACTAAAGAAACCGTTGAACCAACCTCGTCGGCCCCGCCCCTCATAGCCCCCGTTACGGTGGTGACTACAGTTGATACGGTTGGGCAGAAGATGCTCTCTACCGGCACGTTCGCGGGTGCCAACCGCTACACGGTTGGTGGTACAGTATCGGTATTTGAAAAAGCGGGCAAACGTACGCTTGTGTTCACAAACTTCACTGCCAGTAGTGGCCCCGATTTGCGCATCTATGTAGCCGAAAACATGGCCGCCCGTAACTTCGTGGAACTGACCAAACTAAACAATTCCGGCAACTTCACCCTCGACCTGCCCACCGGCATCGACCCCACTAAGCAGAATTTCGTCCTGATCTGGTGCAAGGCATTCTCGGTTTCATTCGGTAGTGCGGAGCTGAAATGAGGTGCAGACTTCTATTTATTACTTTGCTGGTAAGTAGTGTAGTGCAAACCAGTGTATAACGATCAGACTCGGCTGCTGTCGCTGGAATCGTCATCCATACTGACACTTTTTGGCGCGGCTGGTGCAGGCATTCACTGGCAATTCTCAAAATCGGCAGGCGTATTTGACGAGGGATTATTTATTACACCCCCGCCAAATCAGCGGTCACAACGGGCAATAACAGCTATCTGACGACTAAATTTGGCGTGCGCTTCCCACTCTTCTGAATCAGTTTTGTACTTATCTGGTTAAAACACAGCGAAGCCCCGCAACCAATCTGGCTGCGGGGCTTCGCTGTGTTTTGACAACTGTTCGGTCAGAGAATGGGCTGCTGCGCCACGGCAGCTTCGGTCGCAGTTGATGGACGACGATTGCGCATGACCACATACAGAATGGCGAAGGCTACGATCAGAATCAGCGGAAACGTCGTCATCTTCAGCAGCGTGGCCTGCCCGGCGGCCAGTTCGAGAGCATCGCCCGTCAATCCAGCAGCAGCTTTCTGCACCCGCTCGGCGTCAATCCAGCCACCGATGATGGGCTGAAAAATAGATGTAGAGAACATACCGACTCCGCCCACAATAGACATGCCCAGCGCGCCACTAAGCGGCACCCGCTCGGCAATAAACCCAATCATGGTAGGCCAGAAATAGCACACGCCAATGGCAAAGAAAATAGCCGCTACATAGGCCATTGCGCCGGTTTGGGTGCTGAACAGATAGATACCAATGGCGGCAAATACGGATCCGCCCAGCAACACACCGGTCTGATCGAACCGCTGAATAACCGGCCCGCCAAAGTACCGACCCACCGCCATCAGCCCGGTTACAAGGGCTAGGATCAGTAGCGGCTCGGCACCGCTCTTGCTCAGAATTAGTCCGACCCACTGTTGGGGTCCAAATTCTGAGATAGCCGTCAGGGCCATGCAACTAAATATAAACAGGAACAGTCCGCCGAAGTACAGATATACGCCTATCATTGTCGAGACAATGGCTATGACATTTATTGCCGTGCGGATGGTATCGGAAACCGTGATCCAATCAAAGTCCGTTGCTAGCTTAAACATAAAGCATACTGCTGCCAGGCTAAGTGCAAACCGTGCAATGTTGGACGTGTTAAGTCCCTGCGTTGATGCTTCGTTGCTTGATTTAGGAAACACCTGCCCGAAGAAAAGAATAGCGTAGAGAACAGTTGGTACTACAATTACCCAAATCTGAGCCTGCCAGGGCAGGTTAAGATTTTCAGGACCCATCAATAGCGAAATCAGGCTACCGACCACAATACCGCCGGGAAACCACATGTGGAAACGGTTCAGCTTCGCGTTCATGGCACTGCCCGAATACATGTCGGCAATCATAGGATTACAGGCGGCTTCAGTACAGCCGTTGCCAATGCCGATGAACAGGGTTGAAATCAGCAGCGTTGTGTAGCCCCCTGCATAGATCGTCAACAGAATACCCAGCGTATGGCAAACGAATGCTACGTTCATGATGGTCTTGGGGCCAACCGTGTTATACACCAGGCCACCCACAATCATAGCGATAGGAAAGCCCAAAAACCACATGGAGTTGATAAAACCCAGCTGTTCGGC
>JACMPG010000165.1 GCA_014377625.1 Spirosoma sp. | reverse complement strand
TGCAAATACATCGAATCCCGGCTGGTTCTCTTTGAACACTACCTGAGTTGGTTAGGCAAAGACCCAACCTTAAAATTCGGATAAAACTTGCTTTTAAGTTTCATCATGTAGAGTAAGGTTTTGAGTTTTCGGATTCATTGGCCATTTCTTAACTTGCCCCTCATAAGGTACGTTTTGAATCTTTTTTCCGGGCCATACTACAGTGGTTTGTTTGCAAGCTTTCTTTCACTTAGTAATCTATGCGTATTCAATTTAGCTTATTGCTTCTGTTGCTCACTGTCTCGCTGACACAGGGGCAAAATACCCTGACGCCCGCTGAGAAAAAATCGGGCTGGCAACTTCTCTTCAATGGTAAGAACACAGTGGGCTGGCATGCCTACGGTAGCAAAGGTGTGCCAGCGGCCTGGCAAGCAGAGCAGGGGGCGTTACACCTGAACGTGCCGAACCGTGTTGGCAACAAAGCCGAAAACGGGGGCGATCTGGTAACGGACGCCGTCTTTACCGGCGATTTTGAATTCAAAGCAGACTGGAAGGTGGGCCGCCTGACCAACAGCGGCATCTTTTTCTTCGTGCAGGAAACACCCGCCAACAAAAATATCTACGACACCGGTCTGGAGATGCAGGTTCTCGACAATACCATTTATGAAGGTGCCGATGAAAACAAACACCGCGCGGGCGATTTTTTCAGCGTGGCCAATGCCCGGGTGCGGGAGGTAAACGCGGTGGGGGAGTGGAATCAGGTCAACTTCGTGAAGAAAAACGGACGCCTGACCGTATCGCTCAATGGCTTTACCATTCACGAATTTGACCTGAACGGGCCTGAATGGAAGCAACGGCTGGCGGGCAGCAAGTTAAAAGATGCTCCCATTGCCGGCGGAAACTACACGGGCCGCATTGGGTTGCAGGACTGGGGCAGCACGGTCTGGTTCCGCAACGTCAAAATCAGGAAACTGTAATTGTCTATTTTAACACAGAGGGAGGGAGAACCCACCGAGAACACAGAGGAAAGCTTTTACAACGAACCGCTCCTTTAACTCTGTGAATCCTTTTTTTCTCTGTGTTAAATAACAAAATCACGCGAAAGCCGGGTGCAGGTCAACGGGCGTTTCGGCGTCGAGTACCTCCACAAATCCATCGGCGTTTATGTTGATGAGCTGCACCGGCATCAGTTCATTGATACGCAGTGGATCATACTTGGCCACAACACGAACGTAGTTCTCCGTGAACCCCTGCATCAGCCCGGTCTGTCGGTCTGTGTCGGTGTCGCTTTCTTCAAACAGCACCGTAGCAGTACGGCCAAGCTGCGATTCGTAGAACGCCCGCCGTTTCTTATCCGACAAACCGTGCAGCATTTTCGAGCGGTCAGCCCGTACGTTACCCGGTACGGTGGGTTTGATGGTAAGGGCGGTGGTGTTGGGTCTCTCCGAATAGGTAAAGACGTGCAGGTAGGAGACCGGCAGATCGAGCAGAAACTGCTGCGTTTCGCGAAACAGATCGTTGGTTTCGCCGGGGTGGCCTACAATGACATCGACACCAATGCAGGCGTGGGGCATCAATTCCTTGATTTTCGCCACACGATCCGCATAGAGTCCGCGCTTGTAGCGCCGGCGCATCAGCCCCAGCATCGTGTCGGAACCCGACTGGAGAGGTACGTGAAAATGGGGTACAAACCGCTTTGACTGCGCCACAAAGGCAATAATTTCGTCGGTCAGCAGGTTGGGTTCGATGCTTGAAATCCGGAACCGGTCAAGGCCCGTCACGGCATCCAGTGCCCGAACCAGATCGTAAAACGTTTCGGTGCGTGGCCCGCCGTTAACCAGACCAAAGTCGCCGATGTTGACGCCCGTCAGCACAATTTCTTTAACACCCGTCTGGGCAATGGCTTCGGCGGCTGCCACCACACTGGCCACCGTGCCAGAGCGGCTGCGGCCCCGGGCCAGGGGAATGGTGCAGTAGGCGCAGGGGTAATCGCAGCCGTCCTGCACTTTCAGAAACGTACGCGTCCGGTCGTTGAGGGAGTAGCTGACGTGGTAGTCGATGGCCTGGTCTATGGGCGAATTGAAGACCTGCGCTCGTACTGGTTCTCCGGTCTGGGGGGGCGGTGCTTTCTCAAACGTTGGAATCAGTTCGTGCAGCCGGAATTTTTCGGAAGCACCCAGTACCGCATCAACGCCGGGGATCTCCGCAATTTCCTCAGGTTTTAGCTGGGCGTAGCAGCCTACAATGGCCACGTACCCGTTAGGGTTTATTTTCTGCGCTTCGCGGACAATCTTCCGGCATTTTTTATCGGCGTTATCCGTCACGGAGCAGGTGTTGATGATAAAGATGTCGGGCTGGTCGGTGAACTCCACGCGCCGGTGGCCCTGCTGTTCCATCTGCCGGGCAAGGGTCGAGGTTTCGGAAAAGTTCAGCTTACAGCCGAGGGTGTAGAAGGCTACTTTTTTCACGGTCAATTCTATATCCGGCAATAATACAAAAAATGGCGGGGGCGGGTTCGTTCCAAATAATGCGGCAGGTTACGGTACATAACGAATTAAAAGTATAACAATTCGGCAAAAACCCCATAAAATATGGTGAAATGCCCCCAACGCCATTATAATTTAAGGTAAAGCCGTTCTATATTTGCTGAACGTATCGTAACAAAAAATCCATAAGTAACCCCTCCACCTCACAGTATCATGGCAAAGGCGAAGTTAGAGTATATTTGGCTCGATGGCTACAAGCCTACACAGAGCATGCGTTCCAAAACGAAAATCGAAGCCGATTTTTCGGGTAACCTTGACGACTGCCCGATGTGGTCATTCGATGGCTCCTCGACCGAGCAGGCCGAAGGTGGCTCGTCGGACTGTCTGCTTCAACCGGTTTTTATTTGCCCCGATCCGCAGCGTAAAAACGGCTACCTCGTCATGTGCGAAGTACTCAATGCCGATGGCACACCGCACGAGAGCAATGGCCGCGCCACGATTGTAGATGATGACAATGATTTCTGGTTTGGTTTTGAGCAGGAGTACTTCCTTTGGGACATGGCGATTAACAAGCCACTTGGCTTTCCGGCAGACGGTTTCCCTACCCGTCCGCAGGGACCGTACTACTGCTCGGTTGGTGCGCAGAACGCATATGGTCGCGCCATCGTAGAAGAGCACCTGGATGCTTGTCTCGAAGCGGGTTTGAACGTAGAAGGTATCAACGCCGAAGTGGCTACGGGGCAGTGGGAGTTTCAGATTTTTGCCAAAGGGGCGCATGAAGCCGGCGATCAGATTTGGTTAGCCCGCTATTTGCTGGAGCGCATCGGCGAGAAATATAACGTAGCCATCAACTGGCACTGCAAGCCCCTTGGCGACACCGACTGGAACGGCTCGGGTATGCACGCCAACTTCTCGAACTCGGCCCTGCGTACGGCGGGTAACAAAGGTACCTACGATACCATCTGCCAGGCGTTTGCTCCGTCAGATGTTATCAAAGCACACATTGATGTGTACGGTGCCGATAACCACATGCGCCTGACGGGCAAGCACGAAACGCAGTCGATCCATCAGTTCTCGTACGGTATTTCGGACCGGGGTGCATCGATACGTATTCCCATCGCTACGGTAGAGCGCGGCTGGAAAGGCTGGCTTGAAGACCGTCGGCCCAACTCGGCAGCTGACCCGTATAAGGTAGCCGCCGTGATCATCGCGACCGTAAAATCGGCAGATCTGGTAGAAATGGATTAAGGTTAGTTTCTCAGTATAAAAAAAGCCTGGCTGCGTGAGTAGCCGGGCTTCTTCTTGTCCGTAAATGGCGTTGGACATTAATTCAGCGTCGCATCAACGCTAATGGTTGTGTTGAAGAGTTTGGAAATGGGGCAGTTGTGTTCGGCATGATCCACCAGTTCATCAAATTTGGCTTTCTCTAAGTCAGGAACGCTGGCGGTGAGTGTCAGCTTTGACGAGGTTATTCCGCTGTCTTCGAGCGTAACGACACAGGTTACGTCGAGGCTGTCGGCAGCAAAACCGGCTCCCTGAATGTTGAAGGCCAGTTGCATGGCAAAGCAGCCCGCGTGGGCGGCCGCCACAAGTTCTTCGGGGTTGGTACCTTTGCCATCGGCAAAGCGGGTGTTGAACGAGTATTGTGTCTGATCAAGTATGGTGCTGGCGGTGCTGAGGGTACCTTTGCCATCTTTGCCGGTGCCGCTCCAGTGGGCGGTTGCATTACGTGAAATTTTCATCTGAATTCGATTGGGGTTGTTTTGTGAAAAATTGGGTCAGTACTTATTCTCATTAACCAACGGTCGGTTTGCCTTGTTCGTTTCCTGATCAGTCTTTACTCATGTTCAACCCCACTAATTTCCTGCGTGACCTCTGTCAGTTACCCCATCGGGGAGCTGCTACGCCTAACGAAACCAGAGCGGCCAGCCTCATTGCCGATACGCTAACCAGCATGGGTGCAACGGTAAGCCGCGAACCGTTCCAGACACCAAAAACCTACGCCACCATTGTTTATTGGCTTATTGGTGGGTTGCTGACGAGCCTGGCTCTGGTGCCGGTAACGCCGGTGGCGGTGGGGCTGGTGGCGTATTTTGCGTGGCTGGCCTGGCGGTACTTCAACTGGCAATACTCGTTCGTGACTAAATTTCCGGTGCAGCATACCGCGTATAATAGTATTGGTCACTGGCCCGCGTTGCGAGTCACCACGACTGAAAATAACCAGACGGTTATCCTGATGGCGCACTATGATACAGCACCGGTATCGCTGTTGTACGGGCCAACGCAACAGGCCGGTTTCCGCATGTCGCTGATTATATCGTTGGGCCTGATGGTCTTGGCGGTGGTCGTTGCACTGCTCGAAGCAACGGGTACCGGTCTGCCCTACATCCGGTACCTGCGCTATGGGCTGATGGCTTATTTCGCTCTTCAGGCCATAATCGGCACGCTGGGTTACTGGCTCAACGGGTACACCAACGGCGCGAGTGATAACGCCACTGGCGTAACCGCTGCTCTGGCCACCGCCGACCGGTTGCGACAATTGAATCTCCCCAATCTGAATCTGTATGTGGTGCTCACGAGTGCCGAAGAAGCAGGTATGATTGGCGCGTATCATTACGTTGAAGCACACAAACGAAGCTGGAATCCCCGCCAGACTATGGCCATAAACTTCGACACGCTGGGCGAGGGTCAGCTTACCGTCATCGAGCAGACCGGTACCGTAGAGACAATTCGTTACGATAACACACCCACCCAAACGGCCCGGAAACTGCTCCAGACCAACGCGTTCAAAGACCGGGCGCAGATAGGCCGCTGGCACACCGCCGATTTTGACAGTGTCTGGTTTGTGAGAAATGACATCCCCGTGCTGGCCCTTTGCGCGCTGGACGCCGATGGCCGGATGCCCCGCATCCATCAGCTTACCGATACGCTCGAGGCTGTCGACCCAACCGCCATGCACACCGCCGTCGATCTGGCCGTCGAGGTAATCGTAGCGATGAATGATGCATTATAAATGATGAACAGGTTGTCGCAACCGGTACGTATCAATCAATTCATCATTCATCATTTATAATTCATCATTTTAAAAATTACTTTTGCGGTATGGCTAACTTCAAAAACGAGGGGTATGACCCCCAGGAAATAAACGCCCTTAAAGACGAATGTCGGCAGGAAGGTAAATCGTTTGTCTATGTCGAAGACGACGATCTGGCTGTGCTGGAATCGGGCGAGTGTGTTCATATTCAGTTTCCGGGCGTGTATCAGCAGCAGGAGGTGATCTTTGACGCGCTGGTGTATACGCTGCGGCTGCATCACAGCAGTCTGGTCTATGAAATGGCCGTGGAGCAGGTGCGCAAGACGTTTCCGGAGTACGTACCGCCCGAAGACCGGGAAGTGGGATATAGTATTTCGGACGAGATGGAAGAGGAAGCCGAAACCGCTCTGGCCGAAATAATCGAAGAAATCGAAGAAACTGAAACCGTAAAAGTGCAGGAACACGTCGATGTCGATGAAGAATCTGACTATGGCGTTGCGCTTGATGTTTGCCTGAATGAAGAGGAAATTACCGATGCTGTCATCGAGGATTTTATCCGCGACTACAAAGCCGATACCCTGAAATTAGACACCACGCTGTATTCGTTCAGTAGCGCGGAAGAAGAATAACAAGTATAAATGATGAGTTATGAATGATGAATGATGCATGGGCTAACGCGGAGATGTTGCGTCAGCCCATGCATCATTCATCATTCATACTTTATAATTCAAAATGACCTCTCCCGACTCACTGAATCAGGTGGCTGAGTTCCACCGAACATTTCACGCCCCCGTACTCGATACGCCCCAGATTCCGGCACCCGCCCGCTGTGAACTGCGGGTATCGCTGCTGGCCGAAGAACTGGATGAACTACGCGACGCTATTGCCGCCAATGACCTTGTGGCTGTGGCTGACGCGCTCTGCGATTTGCAATACGTCCTGAGCGGGGCTGTGCTGGAGTTCGGTCTGGGCCGTAATTTCAATCAGCTTTTTTCCGAAGTCCAGCGGTCTAACATGAGCAAAGCCTGTGCTACGGTGGCCGAAGCCGAAGCGACCGTAGCGCAGTATACGGCCAAAGGGGTAGCCTGTCACTTTGTCGAGTCCGATGGCATGTATCTAATTTATCGCGACGCCGACCGTAAGACGCTCAAAAGTGTCAACTATTCGCCCGCCAACCTGGAATCCATCCTCGTAGCTGACCCGCCCGTTCGCCAAACCGATTCAGGGGCCGTGTAATCGCGCTCCATCTCATTCATCATTAGCAATATGCCTGTCCACTACCGAGCCTGCAACCTCTGCGAAGCCATTTGTGGGCTGGCCATTACTTACGAAGGCAATACGGTTCTGAGCATCACCGGCGATAAAGACGACCCGTTCAGCCGGGGCCATATCTGTCCGAAAGCCGTTGGACTCAAGGATATTTACGAAGATCCCAATCGGCTTAAACAACCCCAAAAGCGTACCGCATCGGGCTGGGAGACGATCGGCTGGACCCAGGCATTCGACGAGGTGGCCGACCGGCTTCGGCAAATCAGGACTGAGTTCGGGCCGAACGCCATTGGCTACTACGCTGGGAATCCGTCGGTACACAACTCTGGTACGTTCCTGACTTCGCCCGGTTTTGTTAAAGCGATTGGTACGCGCAACGTCTTCTCGGCTTCGTCGGTCGATCAGTTTCCGCACCATTTTGCGGCCTGGCAGTTGTTCGGCCATCCGCTGCTATTACCTATTCCTGATATTGACCGCACAGATTACTGGCTGATTATTGGGGGTAATCCCATCGTATCCAACGGTAGCATTATGACCGCACCCGACGTAGCTAACCGGCTACGGGCTATCCAGGAACGGGGTGGTAAAGTCGTGGTTATTGATCCGCGCCGGACCGAAACGGCTAAACGCGCCGATGAACATCATTTTATCCGGCCCGGTACCGATGTGTTTCTATTGCTGGCGATGGTGCAGACCCTGTTTGCCGAAAACCTCGTCCGGTCCGGTCGTCTGACTGCGGTGATCGATGGCCTCGATACCCTGTGCGAGGCTGTTCAGCCGTTTACGCCCGACGTCGTGACGGAGCAGACGGGTATGTCGGCGGACGCCATCCGGCAACTTACCCACGAACTGGCCGGAGCCGACCGGGCGGTGTGTTACGGTCGGGTAGGGGTGTCGGTACAGCAGTTCGGTGGGCTGTGTCTGTGGCTGATTAATGTGATCAATATCCTGACGGGCCATCTCGACGAGCCGGGTGGGATGATGTTTACCACGCCCGCTATCGACGTTATTCCCCGCCCGCGTTTGGGTGCGTCTGCCGAAACGCCGGTCAAAACGTATAATCGCTACGGTCGGTACCATAGTCGCGTCAGCCATTATCCCGATTTTATGGGTGAGCTACCCGTGTCGTGCCTGGCCGAGGAGATACTAACGCCGGATTCGCCCGGCGAAACGGGTATTCGGGCGATGGTTACGAGTTGTGGTAATCCGGTGCTGTCAACGCCCAATGGCCGTCAACTGGATGAGGGACTGGCCCAGCTTGAGTGTATGGTGTCGATCGATATTTACCTGAACGAGACTACCCGCCATGCCGATTACATTTTGCCCCCCGCCACTGGTCTTGAAACGGCCCATTACGATCTGACGTTTCATGCCCTGGCCATTCGGAACACGGCCCGTTACTCAACACCGTTGTTTGAAAAGAGACCGGACCAAAAATACGACTGGGAGATTTTCGAAGAACTTCGGCTGCGTCTCGAAGGCGATGTATATGATTCTGAAACAGCTTCGCCACTACAGGACCCCGTCCTGAAGATCGACGCCGGACTGCGTTACGGCCCCTACGGAAACTCGCACACCCTGTCGTTGCAAGCCCTGCTCGCTCAGCCGCATGGCCTGGATTTTGGACCATTACAGCCGCAACTACCCGATCGACTGACCACCGCAAACGGACGTATCAACTTGTTGCCGCCCTTGTTACTGGCTGATCTGGACCGGGCCTCGGAGGTACTGCGCAGGGATACGATGCCCGGTTCCGCCCATGGTCAATCGAATGGGAGTACGTCAGAAAACCTGTTGCTGATCAGCCGCCGACACCTGCGTAGTAACAATTCCTGGATGCACAATGCCCACCGGCTGGTAAAAGGCCCGAACCGCTGTACCCTACAGATGAACCCCGCTGACGCCGACGGTCGGGGGCTGGTAACGGGACAACTCGTTCGGGTACGGTCGCGGGTGGGTGCGGTTGAACTGCCGGTTGAGGTAACGGCTGATATGATGCCTGGTGTGGTTTGTATGCCGCATGGCTACGGCCATAATCGGCCCGGAATCCAGCTCGATGTGGCCGTTCGGCACGCGGGTGTGAGCATAAATGACCTTACCGATGAAACGTTTATTGATGAGTTGACCGGCAACGCGATGCTGTCGGGCGTACCTGTTTTTGTCGACTGCGTATAGCCGTGTGCGAACATGAATTGGGTAGGGGAGAAGGCGTATATTTTAGTTGTACTAGAATCGTATTAGATATAGAGCAGGGAGCAGCAGCCGAATCGTACGATCTGGGCTGATTTCTACGCTGAACATGGACGTACAGGCCGCTTACGGCCATTTGTGGGCGTTTTTCGCTGTTTTTAGATAAATAAAGTGTATATTTGTCTATACACCGGCAGGCGCGACTGCTGCGATCCGGAATAGTAATTTTCTGCGAAATCCCTATCAGACATGGCGGACGAAAATCCCGACCTCGAAACTCACAGTAACATCATTCCCATTAACATTGAGGACGAAATGCGCGGTGCTTACATCGATTACTCGATGTCGGTTATCATTTCCCGGGCTCTGCCCGACGTGCGCGACGGCCTGAAGCCGGTACATCGCCGGGTACTTTTTGGTATGGCCGAACTGGGGGTCAATTACAACAAGCCTCACAAAAAATCAGCCCGTATTGTTGGCGAAGTCCTCGGTAAATACCACCCCCACGGCGATTCGTCGGTGTATGACACCATGGTTCGTATGGCGCAGGACTGGTCTTTGCGTTACCCGCTCGTGGACGGACAGGGTAACTTCGGTTCTATCGATGGCGACTCACCGGCGGCCATGCGGTATACCGAAGCCCGCCTGAAGCGGATTGCCGACGAAATCCTGGGCGATATTTACAAAGAAACGGTTGATTTTCAGCCCAACTTTGACGATTCGCTCGAAGAACCGAGTGTGATGCCGGCCAAGCTGCCTAACCTGTTGCTCAACGGCTCGTCCGGTATTGCGGTGGGTATGGCTACCAACATGGCTCCCCACAACCTGACCGAGATAGTTGACGGTATTCTGGCGTATCTCGATAACAACGATATCACGATTGACGAACTGATGCAGTTTGTCAAAGCCCCTGACTTTCCAACCGGAGCCACGATTTATGGTATGGAAGGTGTGAAATCAGCGTTTCATACGGGCCGTGGCCGGGTGGTGATGCGGGCCAATGCTACCATTGAGGAGAACCGGGGTAAGACGCAGATCATCGTGACGGACATTCCGTACATGGTGAACAAGTCGATGATGCTCGAAAAAACCGCCGAACTCATCAATGACAAGCGGATCGAGGGTATCGTCGCGTTCCGCGATGAGTCGGACCGCGACGGTCTGCGGGTGGTCTATGACCTGCGCCGGGATGCCATTGCCAACGTGGTGCTGAATAACCTGTACAAGCATACGTCCCTGCAATCGTCTTTCAGTATCAACAACGTCGCGCTCGTGAAAGGGCGTCCGATGATACTGAACCTGAAAGATATGATGAAGTATTACGTCGAACACCGCTTCGACGTGATTACCCGCCGGACGCAGTATGAACTCCGCGAAGCCGAAAAGCGGGCGCACATCCTCGAAGGTTTGCTGATCGCGCTTGATAATATCGACGCTGTAATCAACCTGATCCGGTCGTCACGCGATGCCGAGATAGCCCGGACGGGACTGATGCAGCAGTTTGCGCTGTCTGACGTGCAGGCGAAGGCCATTCTGGAAATGCGTTTGCAACGGCTCACCGGGCTGGAACGCGATAAACTCCAGGCTGAGTTTGACGAGCTGATGATCGAGATTAACGGCTACCGCGAAATTCTGGCCAGTGAAGATCGGAAACGGGACGTTATCCGTGATGAACTCACCGACATTCGTGCCCGCTACGGTGATGAACGCCGGACCCAGATCAACCCGGTTGGCGATGGTAACATCAGCGACCTCTCGCTGATCGAAGACAAAGACATGGTTATCACCATTTCGCACGAGGGCTACATCAAGCGGACGCCGACTACCGATTACCGGGTGCAGAACCGGGGTGGGGTAGGGTCTAAGGCCGTCGGCTCGAAAGAAGAGGATTTCACGGAACACCTCTTTACGGCTACCATGCACAACACGCTGCTGGCGTTTACGCAGAAGGGGCGTATGTTCTGGTTGCCGGTACATCAGCTACCCGAAGGCTCGCGCACGGCGAAGGGCCGGCCGCTGGCCAATTTTATCAATATTGAATCGGACGACAGTGTTCGGGCGGTTATCAACGTATCGGATCTGAAAAACGAGGACTACATCAACAACAATTACATTGTGATGTGTACTCGGCAGGGAACGATCAAGAAAACAATGCTCGAAGCCTTCTCGCGACCACGCCAGGCCGGTATCATTGCCATTACTATTGATGAAGGCGATCAGTTGATTGGCGTCTGCATGACCAACGGCGATAATGACATCGTGATTGCGTCGAGTGCGGGTAAAGCCGTCCGGTTCCACGAAAGCCGGGTACGCTCTATGGGTCGGACAGCCGCCGGAGTACGTGGCATCTCGCTTGATGATAGTGACGCTACGGATCACGTTGTGGGTATGGTCTGTATCGATTCGCCCACGGTTCAATTGCTGGTACTGTCAGAAAAAGGCTACGGCAAACGGTCTGACATCGAGGATTATCGCGTCACCAATCGCGGGGCCAAAGGAGTCGGCACATTAAAAGTAACCGAAAAAGTAGGGCGGCTCGTGGCTGTTCTTGACGTAGCTGATGAAGATGATCTGATGATTATCAATAAGTCTGGTATTGCCATTCGGATGGTGGTGAGCAAGATTAACGTGATTGGCCGCAACACACAGGGCGTTCGACTGATCACACTGAACGAAGGTGATCGTATCTCGTCGGTAACGAAAATCAAGAAAGAAGAAGTAGAGGAGGTTGTTGCCGGGGAGACCGAACTTACCGTTGAGTAAACAGAGTCAATGAAGTGTTGAGCCTCCGGTTCTGGTGCGTTGCTGCCCGTGCTGGAGGCTCAAACATTTGCGTTGTTTCAGGCTTATACAAATTGATTTCTTAATTTCGTTGGATTAACCAAACGAACAACCCCATTTTACACATGAAACTAACCTATTTAGCGGTTGCCTGTTTACTCGCCCTTAGTATGCGGGTGCAGGCCCAGCAGGCGGCAGGGGCAAATGATGTGCTTGAAAAAGCAAACGTAGAAGCCCTAACTAAGGACAAAGACAAAAGTGATAAGGACATCACCGATGAAAAGGCGGGCTCCAAAGCCAGTACCTGGATGGACCGGGCCAAGACATACCAGAGTATTGCCGGTCAGTATATTCGAATCGATTCGGCGGCTGCTACTAAAGCCCGCGAGGCTTACAACAAAGTCCTTGAGCTGGACAAAACCAAAAAGGGAGATCCTGGTCGGTTAGCCAAGGAAGCACAGGAAGCCTTGACGGGGCAGGCTATGTACGCAGCTTTCATGCAGCAGGGTGTTGCCAAATTTCAGAATAAAAACTATGCCGAAGCGATCAAGTCGATGAGTATAGCGGGCGAGATCAATACGAAAGACACGCTTGCACCGTTGTACACCGCCATTGCCGCTCAGCAGATTCAAAAGAATGACATAGCCAAAAGCCAACTAGAGAAGTACATTGCGGCTGGTGGAAAAGACGCTACAATCTATGGCTCGCTGGCCACATTGTACCGGTCTGAAAAAGATATTGATAAAGCACTGGCCACGCTTGACAAGGGAATTGCCCTTGACCCGAAGAACAAAGACCTGGCTAATGAGCGAATCAATATCATGCTGGCATCGAACCGGATGGATGAAGCCATTGCCGGTATGAAGGCAATGGTAGAGAAGGAACCAAATAACGTACAGAATCTGGTTAACCTGGGTATTCTGTACGACAATGCCGCCCGTGTATCGAGTGATTCACTCCGCAAGATGGATGGTGGTGATAAGAAAGCGGATTTAGGTGCGAAGCAACTGGCTGAAGCCAAAGACCTGCTTCAAACCTACAATGGTGAAGTAACTCGTCTGTCGGGCCTGATCAAGAAAAGCCCTAAGGCTGATCTGAAGCGTCAACTTGCCGATGTACAAACAAAGCTGAAAGAGCAAAAGACAGAGGTTGCCAGACTGGATGCTGAGGTCAAGACAGCGGCAGCCAGTGCCTCAACGGCAACAAATTCACAACAGCAAATGGCTGATCTGAAGCAGAAGATGGATCAGGACAGCAAAATGGCGATTGAGTATTATAACAAAGCTCTCGCTGTTGACCCTAACAACTACGATGCCAACTACAATCTTGGTGTATATTATTTCAACCAGGCCGTAGAGATGAAGCGTGATGTTGACAGAATGGATATGGCCGAGTATAGCAAGCGCGGAAAAGAAGTGGATGGACAGGTTTGCGGCAAATTCAAACAGGCGTTTCCCTATTTCAGCAAGGCTAAGGCTGTTCGGGAGGAAGCTGACCTGATGGAAAACCTGACTACGCTGGAGAACGTTTTGAAGCAGTATGAAGGCAGAAAGGTTGTTTGTGTCGAACCTGCGAAGTAATCAGGATTAAAATAGAAGGGAGACGCTCATGAGCGTCTCCCTTCTATTTTAATCCTGATTACTTAACATAATGTAAATTATATAACAAATTGTATTACCCTGAAATAGCTTGACAGACTCAAATAATACGGAGTAGTTCCAGTAAAAACGGGTGTATCCTGCAACGTATCCACGTGGAACAGTAATACATTGACATAGAAGGGATTAAGCAAATATCCTCATACTGATTGATTATTTACTCCACCGCTCGTTAGACGGGCTTGTACTCCTGAAACGAACCGTCATCGTAAAACATAAGAATACGTTCTACTTTCCGGGTGGCCGATAAGTTGGAGATTGTACCCAGACCATCATCGATCTGAACTTCCTGACGCGTACTCCGGAACGATCCGTTTGTAGGGGTTGCTGATGAACGTGGACCCGAAAAATCCTGCCCTTTAATACTACTAACTGCGGGACTGCCCTGACTTACATAGCGATTGCCCGGTTGTGGCTGTGCGTATTGGGTGTCCTCTTCCATAATCCACTCGTAACCCAGTTCGGGAAAACGACGGATTATCTTCTGTATGATATCAAAACTTGGTCTGTTTCGACCAGATAGGATGTGCGAAATGCTGGATCGCTGTACACCAATCTCATCAGCAAAATACGAAGGCGTGAAATTACGCTCGATCAGTATCTGTTTAATTTTGTCATTTATAGTCATATACCTTTTTTGAAGATGCTGTTCGTACAAATATAAACTACCCATTGTAAATACTGCCCACATACAGAAATAAATAAATGTAAGTCAATTGTAAATCAATCAATTATCCACATATGTAATCTATTATTAATTGTCAACCATTCACTTATGTGAATGGTTGGTTACCTACCTATACTGATACGTTATTTTCGCGCAGCGCTTCGTTAAGAGAAGTTTTTAAATCCGTAGAAGCTTTCCGCTCACCAATAATCATAGCGCAGGGTACGTAAAATTCTCCAGCAGGAAACTGTTTAGCATAGCTGCCCGGTATAACTACTGAGTTAGCAGGAACATAGCCGGTATACTCTTTCCGATCAGCGGTAGTAACGTCGATAATCTTTGACGATCCGGTTATGGTAACACCAGCCCCTAACACAGCCCGATGCCCTATTCGTGCCCCTTCAACGACAATGCAACGTGAGCCAATAAAGCACCCGTCTTCCACAATTACCGGGGCTGCCTGTGGAGGCTCCAGAACTCCGCCTATTCCTACTCCCCCACTTATATGAACGTCTTTGCCAATTTGAGCGCAGCTTCCGATTGTTGCCCATGTATCAATCATAGTGCGTTCACCCACGTAGGCCCCGATATTTATGTAAGAAGGCATAAGAATGACGCCGGGCGCCAGATAAGATCCATACCTGGCTACGGCAGGTGGTACTACCCTCACCGACTGCTCGTCATAGTTGGTTTTGAGGGGAATCTTGTCGTTGTAGTCAAAGATACCGGCCTGACTGGTCTGCATTTTTTGACTTACAAAGTAGAGAAGAATGGCTTTTTTTACCCACTCATTTATTATCCATTCTTTGGATTCTGTGCCAGAAAATTGAGCAACTCTCAGCACTCCTCTATCTAATTGATTAATTACATCCTGAATAACAAGAATGCTTTCCGGATTACCAAGGAGTGTTCTGTCTTCCCAAATCTGTTCGATTGTAGCTTGCATTATGGTAAAGTAATAGTTGAAAGATACTAGTCTAATTACCTGAATAACAGTGTAAAAAAAGTAATCACTATTTTCTTGTCAGAAGAATATTTGGCGATTACTTTATATCATACTTGTATGACTCAGCAATTTGCCAAAAGTAAGACTTGTACCCTTACAATTGAAATACAGGTCTGGATTTTGTTGTAGTGATTCGCAAAGGATTTATTGGGAGCTGTATAACCGGGTTTTCGAACACTCGTTGCTGAGCTATGAGGGTTCTGAACCGTTTGGTGTGAGGATCACGTCAGCTTTTCAGACTCAATACGTTGTCAAATGGGTGGTGTGTTCTTTACCACCCATTACTCAGATA
This sequence comes from Spirosoma sp., assembly GCA_014377625.1. Lineage (GTDB taxonomy): Bacteria > Bacteroidota > Bacteroidia > Cytophagales > Spirosomataceae > Spirosoma. The sequence goes on along the minus strand of JACMPG010000165.1, from coordinate 8,401 downwards.
ATGGGTTTTATGCTGAGGTATTTGCTCATCGGTGTGTGTCACATCAATTTTACTGTTGGCTGGGCACCGGTTCAGGCGGTTGTTTAGAGTGGCTAAAACCGCTAAATATAGTTTCCTTCAAAACAGCTAACAAACAACAGGGTAAGTAATGAATTGACTGTTGCTTGCCTTGTTGTTTGCCAGTATCTGCAGATTCCTCAATTTGATACAGGTGTGCGGATTCTTGCAAATAGACATAGCCTGAGCATGTTGGATGCGCGCAGAGAACTCAGATTGTGATTTGATTTGGTTGCACCTTAACAAACCTACGTCTGCTCAACATAGAAGTATAGCTCCTACTCTACTCAAAATTAAATACAACCAACTTGATGCTCTACTAATTGGAATCTCATTAGTAAAATATACCCTGAAATTTTAGTAAAAACTAATAATAAGCCCTTATGTTAGCAAATAGTAGCAAAATAACTAACCAATCATAGTATTTCTACGTGGTTTCTGCTAATTAATTGGTATATTACTAATACTTTTGCTAAATTATATAGCAGGATAGGATTTGCTAAAGTTTTGCTTGCTAAAGAAACTCTCCTTCTGCCGTATATATAATCAGTATATTTGGCCCGAAAACAAACCTATTGAAAGTTCATGACTAAAATTAGAGTTGCCATCAACGGCTTCGGTCGTATAGGGAGATTATCATTCAGACGCCTTCTGGAAAAGGAAAATGTTGAGGTGGTCGCTATCAATGATCTTACGGATAACGCCACACTCGCCCACCTGTTAAAGTACGATTCTGTACATGGGCGATTTAATGGAACGGTCACATCAGATAACGACAGCATCTCCGTAAATGGAACAAAAATCCACGCTTACGCAGAACGTGATCCTAAACAACTACCCTGGAAAGAACTGAATGTAGATGTGGTTCTTGAATCAACGGGTAGGTTCGTCGATAAGGATGGAGCAGGTATGCACCTACAGGCGGGTGCCAAAAAAGTAATCATTTCGGCACCCGCCAAAGGTGATATACCGACCGTGGTACTTGGCGTAAATGACGATACATTAACCGGCGATGAGACGATCATCTCCAATGCCTCCTGTACAACAAATTGTCTGGCACCAATGGCCAAGGTACTCGATGATATGTTCGGCATCGAGAAGGGCTATATGACCACAATACATGCCTATACGGCTGATCAAAACTTACAGGACGCCCCACACTCTGACCTCAGACGGGCACGTGCCGCAGCATTGTCCATCGTGCCAACATCTACCGGTGCTGCCAAAGCTGTGGGCCTGGTACTCCCCCAACTGAAAGGAAAATTAGACGGCAACGCCATGCGCGTACCCACACCCGATGGATCATTGACCGACCTGACCGTGGTTCTCAAGAAAGAAGCATCGGTTGAAGAGATCAATAATGCCATGAAAGAAGCATCTGAAGGTAAAATGAACGGCATACTGGAGTACAGTACTGACCCGCTCGTTTCGATTGACATTATTGGCAATCCACACTCCTGCATCTTCGATTCGCAGTTGACCACTGTCAACGGAACACTGGCTAAGGTAGTAGGCTGGTATGATAACGAGTATGGGTACTCGAGCCGGATTGCTGATCTGATAAGCCGACTGTTCTAAATCGGTAAAATTACCCGTAACATACATTTGTGAATCGATTTGTATTTACAAATGTATGTTACGGGGTACCAGAGATTGAAGTACAAATGTAAAACGGGTGTGTGACTAATGTTCACACACCCGTTTTACATTGTAAATAGTTAATTGTAAACCCCTGATCGTAAAATAGTTGCTCGTACTTTGTCTTTATACCAAGGTGAATATCATTCAAAGGAGAGTTGTATAGATCGGTTGTAGTCATCAGGTTATGAAAACCAAACTGTTTAACACTGTCAACACTATACGCAAACAAATCAGGGCTGTCCGTCTTCAAATGAAGCGTTCCTGAAGGGACTAGTAAGTCGTTATACATAGTCAGAAAGCGGGGATGTGTTAACCGGTGCTTTTCCTGTTTGGGGCGAGGCTGGGGATCTGGAAACGTAATCCAGATTTCGTTTACCTCACCATCGGAGAAGAAGTCCCGCAGGTAGATAATGTCCGTGCGAAGAAAAGCCACATTGACCAATCCATTCGTCTGCGCTATTGCTGAACCTCGCGCAATACGGTCGCCTTTAATGTCGACACCAATAAAGTTTATATCGGGATAGGCCCGGGCAAGACCAACGGTATATTCCCCTTTGCCACAGGCCAGTTCGAGGACAATCGGATTATTATTTGTAAAATAGTCCGTTCGCCAATTGCCTTTACAAGTTAGGTAAAACGGTTTACCTCGTTCAATGACATTGGAGCTGACAGTATTCTGAATAAATCGGTGTTGTTTACGACGGGTCACAGTTATAAATCAGTCAGTTCGGCAACGACGTAATTGCTGCCGGTAATTAAAATTAAATCGGTTGGAAGTGCTTCCTCACGCGCGGCTTCCAGGGCTACATTCACATTCGAATAACTCTCGCCGTGACGACCTATTGCATAGCCTTCTGTCTGCAACAGCATGGCGGGCAGAGCACGAGGGGAGTCAGCCTGACAGAAATAATAAATAGCCCGGCTGGGCAGGGCCGCCAACAAAGGGCCAGCGGGCTTGTCGGATACCACACCCATTATAATATGCAGCCGGCTGTAATCCATCGAGGCTACGGTCTCCATCATCGCCTGCAACCCCGGCTCATTATGAGCCGTGTCGACAATGACGCGCGGGCTGTCGGCAAATTGCTGAAAACGCCCCTTAAGTCCCGTCAGTGCAACAACCGACCGCAGCCCGTACTGCAGGTCTGCTTCGGCAACGGACAACAGCGACTGTAATCCATCGACCGTAGCTAAAACGCCCGGCAAGTTCCGGAGTTGGTACGTACCGGCCAGGGCCAGATCCAGAGAAATGGGGGGCATACCATCGCGCGTGACCCGCACCCGCCGAATGCCATTGCTCAATCCATCGTTTAGTACGGCATAACGTGTGTCCGCAAATAGAATAGGTGCCTGCTCGTCAGCCGCCTTTTTGCTAAAGACCGGGGCAGTTTCGGGCTGCGTTTCGCTGATAACAACCGGAACCCCGGGCTTGATGATCCCGGCTTTTTCACTGGCAATAGCCGGCAGCGTATCACCGAGAATATCGGTATGGTCGTAACCGATATTAGTAATAACCGACAGAAGCGGGGTAATTACGTTGGTCGAATCCAGGCGCCCACCCAGGCCAACCTCAACGATAGCAACATTAACGGCGGCCTGAGCAAAGTAATCGAACGCCATCGCCACGCTTACTTCGAAAAACGACGGCTCAACCGTTTCGATCAGGGACTGGTACTGGGTCACAAATGCGGCCACATCCTCCTCGGCAATGGGCTGGCCATTGATTCGGATGCGTTCGGTAAATGATTTAAGGTGGGGCGAGGTATACAATCCCACCCGGTATCCCGCCGACTGATACACAGCCGCCAGCATATGCGCCGTGCTGCCCTTGCCATTGGTACCACCTACGTGGATACTGCGGAATTTAGTTTGTGGGTTACCCAGTGCAGCACAGAGTTGCAGGGTGTTGGCCAGACCGGGCTTGAGTGCCTTAGAACCGATTCGGTGAAACACGGGGAGCCGACTGTACAGGTAATCGATTGCTTCCGAAAAAATCATTTACTTGGAAGTGATAATGAAGGTGATGGTACCGGTGGCGGTAGGGGGCGTTGCTCCACCTTTGGGCCGGAGTTTAAGCCGCTGCACAGCCTTACGGTATTGATCGACAACAACCGGGCTAACGGTGGTCTGCCGGGTTTTAACGCTGATAATATCGCCACTACCATCAACGGTGATCTGGAAGATAATCTTCCCCGTTTCGTCGGAGTCGTCGTTTACGTTGGGGCGTGACGCCATCGACCAGCCCGATACGTCAAAGGCTACCCCCGTTTTTGATCCGCCGGGCGTACCGTAAAATTCTTTGGCGTCGATCTTACCATTCGGGTTACCCTTATCGCCTACCCCACTGGCGTCGTCGCCGTTGTTATTACCGCCCGTGCCGGATGCTTTCCCAACCGTACCATTGGAACCACCCCCCCCCGACGACTTTTTGAACAGCGCGTCGTTGTTGACCGGGGCTTCCTTTTTGGCTTCTACCGGCGGGGCGGGGCGCTCAGCGGCCGGTGTTGATTTGGCCGGGACCGGGCGCTGAGGCTCGGGCCGCTCGGCCACCGTAACGGGACTGGCTACCTTACTGACAATATCGGGCTTCTCGGTGGGCGTCTTCGCGGGCTTGGCATCAGCCACAGTCGGCGTGGGCGTGGCGCGGGTACGTTCCAACCGGGGTGTCGTTTTCGTTTTGGGATTGGGTCGTTCGTCCGACGGTTTTACATCGACGGCATTCGGCGAATCGGATGGTTTATTATAGGTCTGTATTTTACCACTGCCCCGATCCATTGTACCGAAATTGACTTCGATAAACTCGATGGGGGGTGGATTGGGCGGAGGTGGCTGCGTAAGACTAATCAAAAACAGAGCCGCCAGCAACAGCAAACTAATCACTAAAGCCCCGACAAAGGACTTGAGCTGGATTTCTTTTTCGTTATCGAAAGCAAGATTCATAGCGCGTTGGCAGGTTTCTAAACAAAGAAACGGAAAAAGGCTGATACGCGATACAGACAGTTGACCCGCTCAATGGTTTAGACCGTATGTTTGCCGTAAAATGAATGATGAATTGGCCAACGCCAGCCCACCCGCGTCAGTCAATTCATCATTCGTCATTTATAATTCATCATTCCAGACAAAATGCCCGTTTTACAACCCATCGTTGACATTGCTGAATTGATGTACCGGAAAGGAGTTACCGATGTGCTCGTCTCGCCGGGTTCACGTTCGGCTCCGCTCACGCTGGCCGTGGCCCGGCATCCGCACCTGCGGGTACACGTCCGGGCCGACGAACGGTCGGCGGGATTTGTGGCTTTGGGTATAGCTCAGCAAACGGGGCGCCCGGTAGCCATTATCTGTACGTCGGGTAGTGCCGTGTATAACCTGGCTCCGGCGGTAGTGGAAGCGTATTTTCAGCAGGTGCCCCTACTGTTGCTCACCGCCGACCGCCCCCACGAGTGGTTGTATCAGCAGGATGGACAGACCATGCACCAACCCGGCGTGTTTGGCCCGCACGTAAAACGCAGTTATGACCTGCCCGCCGACTACAACCACGCCGACAGCCGCTGGTTTATCGGGCGCAGTGTGAACGAAGCTGTCATGCTCAGTCAGCAGCAACCCGCCGGGCCGGTGCATATTAACGTACCGCTGCGCGAACCGTTCTATCCTACCGCCAATGATTCGTTTGCCTCCGGGCCGGTACGGATTATCGAAACCCTAACCGGCGAACCAACGCTCTCTCCCGAAACCTGGCACCGGTTGCTGAATGAGTGGGATGCCAGCGAAAAAATTCTGATTGCCGTAGGTCAAATGCCTTACACACCTGCCCTGATTGCCCTGCTCACCAAACTCAGCGAGGAATTTGGCCTGCCTGTCGTAGGCGAAATTATCAGTAATGTGTCGGGACCGTCGTTCATCACCCATAGCGATACGGGGCTGGCCGGACTGACCAAAGAAACTGCCGAATCGCTACGGCCTGATCTGCTCATTACAATGGGCAATTCATTTCTGACCCGTACCCTGAAAACCTTCTTCCGAAATTACCCGGCCCGGCGGCACTGGCACCTCGACCCGACTCCTGCCCGCATTCAGGATTCATTTCAGAGTCTGACAACGCTGATCGGCGCTTCGCCCCTGCCCTTCCTGGAAAAACTCTTCGCCGACCTCGACTACCAGCAGTTTTTACAGGGCGACGATGACGACGATTCCCAGGTGTTTCTGGAACGCTGGCAAACCCTCGACGGACAGGCAGCCCGGCGCGTTGCTCAACTCCTCAACCAGTCGAAGCCGATTGGCAATGTCTCTGCTCCCCTGACCGACTGGCTGGCCGTGCAAATGCTATTCGATATGCTGCCGGACCACTCAGAACTACACGTAGCCAACAGTATGCCCGTACGCTACGCCAACCTCTGCGGCCTGAGTGGGCAAACAAACGTACGGGTGTGGGCCAACCGGGGCGTTAGTGGCATTGACGGTTGTTTGAGTACCGCCGTGGGTGCGGCCCTGACCACCGACCGGATCGTGACGCTGCTGATTGGCGACGTAGCTTTTTTCTATGACCGAAATGCGTTGTGGTCCGCGCCCGTGCCGCCCAACCTCCGTATTGTGTTGCTCAACAACGATGCCGGGCATATCTTCCGCATCATTGACGGACCCCGGCAACAACCAGAACTGGAAACGTACTTCGAGACCCCCCACGGCTACACAGCCGAACGTACGGCTATGGATGCGCATATCGTCTATTCTAGTTGCGATACGGCCGAATCAATAGCCTCGCTCCTCCCCGACTTCTTTCAGCCCAGTTCACAGGCTAAGCTATTGGAAATCAAAACGGATAAGCTGGCTAACCAATCACTATTTGAAACGTACCGGGCCGGGCTGGCATGAGTGCTGTATGCTACAGGGGGTATGAGGTATGGCTGACGCATCATTTCTCCCGCGTCAGTCATACCTCATACCCCCTGTAGCATACAGCATAAAGTAGTCTTTTTCTTTGCGACCTTTGCATCCCCGGCTTATCTACCCAGCCACAAGGGGGGTGTAACAAAAACAAAAGACGCATGCAATTATTAGACGGCAAATTTCTTTCGGCTCAGATCAAAGCGGAAATCAAAGCGGAAGTGACGCAGATACGCGAAGCGGGCGGCAAAATTCCACACCTCGTAGCCATTCTCGTGGGCACCGCCGGACGGTCAGAAACCTACGTGGCCAGTAAAATGAAGAGCTGCGAAGAAGTAGGCATGCACTCCACGCTGATCCGCTTCGAGCCGGACGTGACCGAAACCGAACTCCTCGACGCCGTACGCCGGGTAAACGACAATCCCGACATGGACGGGCTAATCGTGCAGTTGCCCCTCCCCGACCACATCGACCCCAACCGCGTTATGGAAACCATCGATCCCGCCAAAGACGTGGACGGTTTCCATCCCGTTAACATCGGGCGCATGGCCAAGGGCCTCCCCGCCTACGTATCGGCCACGCCCCAGGGTATTCTGGAGATGCTGCAGCGCTACGATATTAAAACGGCGGGTAAACACTGCGTAGTCGTGGGCCGAAGCCAGATTGTGGGGTTACCCATGAGCATCCTGATGCAGCGCAACGCCTACCCCGGCAACTGTACCGTTACGCTCACCCACAGCCGTACGCAGGATCTGCCCGCCATCTGTCGCACCGCCGATATCCTGATTGCCGCCCTCGGTAAACCCGAATTCATCACCGCCGATATGGTGAAAGAAGGCGCCGTTGTCATTGACGTGGGGCTGGAACGCGTAGTGGATACCAGCAAGAAAAGCGGTTTTGCGCTGAAGGGCGACGTAAAATTTGACGAAGTAGCGCCCAAAACAAGTTTCATCACGCCCGTACCCGGTGGCGTTGGCCTAATGACGATCTGCTCCCTGATGCAGAACACCCTCAAGGCCGCGCGGGGGGAAGTGTACGGAAAATAAGATCATCTGACTTTGGCAACCTGGGCAGTGCCGTATTTTACCTTCAGATACGGCCCCAAGTCCCCGGCTATGATGCTGCTTACCTTATTGGCACCGGCTTCGGTGTAGTGCATCTCGTCATAATAGTACTCTCCTTTTTTAGGCAGTTCGCGGGCCAGGTCAATGAGATGCACATGCTGACTGGCGGCTACTTCACGCGTAATAACATTGTATATTTCCAGTCGTTTCCAGGTCAGTTCGCCGTTTTCGGTATCGTGCAGCCTGAATTTGGCCAGATCGGTCTGCGTAGTCGAGTCCCGGGCAAAGCCTACCAACAGAGGCTGCGTAATCAAAACTGGCTCAATGCCGGCTTTTCGGCAGGTCGTTACAAGATGCTGAACGCGTTCGCGGTAGGGCTTTAAATAAGGTTTCCGGGAATCCAGCTCGGCCTGGATTCTGGCAGGTGGCAAAGTCAGCGTATCGGCGGGCCGAAGGGGCGTGTACATGTTATCGCCGTAATGCAGCTTCTGGGTTTTAACGCCCCGGATAATGAGTCGGACGGTGCTGATAAGTTCACTGTTCTGAGCAATGGTTCGTGCCGTGTTTTTCCACCAGGAACCGTCCAGATTAACATACGCATTTCGAACCAGTGCGTTATCGAACCCATCCATTTTATCTTTTCCTACATCATTGATGCCAATCAGGAACAGGATGATATCTGGCTTCAACTGAAGCAGATAATTATCCAGCAAGGCCTGATGACCGTAGGTAGAATGGCCATTCAGACCGGCATTATT
>JACMPG010000164.1 GCA_014377625.1 Spirosoma sp. | reverse complement strand
GTTGACCCGTTTGCTACGCTGGCGCAGTTTGGTCCTGATGCCACGCGCTGGTACATGATCACCAACGCCGAACCCTGGGACAACCTCAAATTCAATACGGACGGGATAGGGGAGGTGCAGCGCAAACTGTTTGGTACGCTCGCCAATACCTATAACTTCTTCGCCCTGTACGCTAACTTAGACCATTACCAGGTCAACCAATTTGACAGAGTACCGCGTGAGCAACTACCCGAACTCGACCGCTGGATTTTATCGAAACTGAACACACTGGTGGGCGAGGTAACGGAGCAGTACGAGGCCTACAACCCCACCAAAGCCGGGCGGCTCGTGCAGGAATTCGTCAACGATCAACTCTCTAACTGGTACGTTCGGCTGGCGCGTCGGCGGTTCTGGTCCGGGGTCGCGTCCGACGGTAACCTGACGCCCGATAAACAGGCGGCCTACGAAACGCTGCAGCACTGTCTGGTGGCCGTTTCGCAGTTGATGTCGCCCATTGCGCCGTTCTTTGCCGACTGGCTTTACCGCAGCCTGACCGACGGCGTTCGGGCCGAGTCGGTAGCTAAAAATACGCCATTCAAACACAATTCCGTCCACCTCACCGACTGGCACCCGATTGAAGAAGACTGGATCGACGCCGATCTGGAGCGGTCGATGGAACTGGCGCAGCAGGTGTCGTCGCTGGTGCATTCGCTCAGGAAGGCGCACAAGCTGAAGGTTCGGCAACCGCTGAGCCGGGTATTGATTCCTGTGCGGAACGCCGACACGCGCCGACAGATTGAACACGTAGCTCCACTGGTTATGTCGGAGGTAAACGTGAAGGCGGTGGCGTTTGTCGATGATGCCAGCGGACTGCTCACGAAGCGGGTAAAGCCGAATTTCAAAGCGCTCGGCCCCAAATTTGGCAAGCAAATGAAAGACGTAGCAGCCGCTATTACAGCCATGACGCCCGACCAGCTTAGTGAGCTGGAACAGATGGGTACGTTATTGCTGGCAACGTACTCGCTGAACCTGACCGACGTGGAGATCGTGACCGAAGACATTCCGGGTTGGGTAGTGGCCTCGGAAGGTACCCTGACCGTTGCGCTTGACGTGACCGTTACCGACGAACTGCGTAAGGAAGGCATTGCCCGCGATCTGGTAAACCGCATTCAGAACCTGCGTAAAGACCGGGGCTTCGCCGTAACCGACAAAATCAGCATTCAGTTAGAGCGAAACAACGATACACTGGCCGAAGCAGTTGAAAGCAATCGCAGTTATATTCAGCAGGAAGTACAGGCCGTTTCGCTCGATCTTGTTACGGGCATGAACGGAAGTGCCACAGAAATCGAGATGGACGAATTTATACTTCGATTGATTGTTGAAGTAGTATAAGGGAGTAATGCAACAGGTGCCCAGACGAGTTGGAACACCGCCCCCGATAGGATATGGACGGCCACGCTGATTTCGCCCTCAATGGGGGAGAAATTAATGGCGTCATGCAGAATATTCCAAACGACAATGCCCGTTTGCTGTTTACTGGCCCGGATTACGGGTTGCCGCCGATGAACCTCGTTCATCGGCGGCTTTTTTATTGAGTAACCGGTGTGTAGATGGCACGAAACTTGTTCCGGTTTCGGCAATTATACAAAGCCCACCACCTTACATAAAACTTCCCGGTTTTGATAGACACTTTACGTACTACGCTGCATACGTTCGCTAATAATTACTGGGCTATTATGTGGCGCCTGCGAGAATGCTCGCTCAGCGATGAGCAGTTGGGCCTGGCACTCGGCGTAAGTGGTAATGCCATCCGAAACCGCCGGTCGAAACCTGACTTATGGAAACTCTCCGACGTAGAACGGCTGGCAGCTCATTTCTCGCTGCCCGTTGCGGCCAGTATTCAACTTGGGCATTCGCTGCAGGAACTGAGTGCGCAGTTACGGGCTTTACCAGACGCCGAGCGTCGGCATATTGAGCGGCAGCTGTTGCTCAAAATCAGCCAGATCGACCTCTATAACCGGTCTGACTGGCCCGTCCGGCACTTGCTTAAGATGTATCAGGCACTGGCGGCTGTACCTCACTGATACCAAACCCGGCAGATACGTTGTAGTTTTGCGGTATGTCCTTACCGCCCATGCATTTACGTTACCACCTCTCTGTTATCTTTTTATTTTGTTGGTTAGCTGCCTCCGCTCAGTCCATCACACGGGGGCCGTACTGGCAGGTTGTTACCCCTACTTCGGCCATTGTGCGCTGGCGTACCGATCAGCCCACAACGGGCCGGGTCTGGTTCGGTACCAACGTCAGTCAGCTAACCACATTTCTGCGCGAGACCCAACCTACTCAGGAACATATACTGACCGTCAGTAATTTGCAGCCTGCCACCCGCTACGCCTACGCTGTGGGCTACGACGAAACCAAACTGGCGTCCGGCCCGGACTACTACCTCAAAACGGCCCCTGTCGCGGGTACTACGCTACCCATCCGGCTGTGGGTACTGGGCGACTTCGGCAATGGCAGCGACAATCAGAAGCGGGTTTATGAGTCCTTTCAGAAAGCAACTACTACCCGGCCCGCCGACCTGTGGCTTTGGCTCGGCGATAATGCGTATTGCTGTGGTATAGATGACCAGTACCAGCGAAATATATTCGACGTATACGGCCCTACGCTTCGTAATACACCATTTTACCCTACGCCCGGTAATCACGACTACAACGACAACAACGTAAATCTGAACGTTGATTATTACCGGGCCTTTACGATGCCACAAAAAGGCGAGGCCGGTGGCCTGGCGTCGGGGACGAGTACGTACTTCTCGGCAGACTACGGCAACGTACATATCATCTCGCTCGATGCATTTGCCCAGCAGGCTGCTGACCAGAAAGAACTCAACGATTCTACGAGTGTGCAGGTGCAGTGGCTCAAACGTGATCTTGTTGCCAACAAACTGCCCTGGACCATTGTCACGTTTCACCATCCGCTCTACACCAAAGGCCCGCGCGATTCCGACACCGAGGAGCGTATGAAGCTTCTGCGCGAACGGCTCTCGCCCATCTTCGAAAAATACGGCGTCGATCTGGTCATGAATGGCCACAGCCACACCTACGAACGGTTCTATCGGATGCACGGCCAAACCGGCCTGTCTACCACGTTCGACCCCGCCAAACACATCACCGAAAACACCACCGCCCGCTACGACGGCTCGCCCAACTCGTGTCCCATCCTGACCAAAGGTGTTGGCACGGTCTATATCGTAGCGGGGTCTGGTGGCGAAAACAAACCGGTATCGCCTACGTATCCGCACCCCGGCATGGTGGCGGGTTTTCGGGGTGAACTGGGCGGTGGTTCGGTGTTGCTCGACGTAACCGAAAATCGAATTGATGGCCAGTTTCTGGCCTTTGACGGCTCAGTGCCGGATCGGTTTACGATTGTCAAGAACGTCAATAAGCGCATTGGACTCACGGTTAAATCTACTGATACGCTCCAGCTAACCGCTTCCTGGCCCCTCGGCGACTATCGCTGGATAACCGGAGAAACAACGCGCAGCATCCGTCTCCCGGCTCAGCGGGCCGCCGGCCAACTCCCAATCACGGTTTCAGACGGGAAAGGATGTCTGCTGGACGAGTTTGAGATCACGGTACTGGCCCCGCCGGTGGTAATAACCGCCACAGAAGACCCGCTTGCCGACCGTCTGCGTATCTTTCCCAACCCCACCCACGACCGGGTTTCGGTTGATCTGTCGGCGGGTAAGCGGTCCGAAACCAGCGTACGCCTAACCGACCTTCAGGGGCGGGTGATCTACCAGAAAAACGTCGGGTCCGTTACGTCTATGAGCGAACTGGTGGCACTGCCTACTGCCGGTATATTTCTGTTGCAGGTGCAGGTGGGCAACCAACGTCAGACGCAGCAGGTAATCCGGCACTAACTTCGGTGTACTCAACAACATGAACGCAACCCTGCGCGCCTACCTCACGCTGACCCGCCCGGCCAACCTCGTTACGGCCATTGCCGACGTACTGGCGGGTATGGCCATTGCCCACTACTTTTTGCTTCCGGCTCCGGCAGCTGCACCCATTGGCTGGCTGGCGTTGGCCACGGTGGGGCTGTATGGCGGGGGCGTTGTGTTTAACGACGTTTTCGACGCTGAACTGGATGCAATCGAACGGCCCGAGCGACCAATTCCGAGTGGTATAGTGCCAAAACGGGCGGCTGCCTTGTGGGGAAGTGTGTTGCTTCTGATCGGGGTAGTGGCTTCGTTCATGGTGAACTCAACGGCGGGTTTGCTGGCCATCGGTATTGCTGTGGCCTCGCTGGTGTATGACCGGTATGGCAAACACCACAACTGGCTCGGTCCGCTAAATATGGGCCTGTGCCGAGGGCTGAATCTGTTATTGGGTGTAAGTATCATTCCCGAACAACTCATACCCTATCTGTGGGTGGGACTGGTGCCGGTGGCCTACATTGCCGCCATTACCATGATTAGCCGGGGCGAAGTACATGGCGGTAGTTCTGGTGTATTGCGGGTGGCAGGGTTGCTATACGCGCTCGTAATTGGCTGCTTGGGGGCTTTGGCGCAGGTACGCGGGCAGTTGGGTACGGCCCTGCCGTTCCTGCTGCTGTTTGGCTACTATATTTTCCCCCCACTCTGGCGGGCCGTACACGAACCGGTAGGTCGCAATATTGGTCTGGCCGTGCGGGCAGGGGTGATCTCGCTCATTGTAATGAACGCGGCCTGGGTCGCGGCATTCGCTAACTTTCCGCTGGCCATTCTGGTATTCTGCCTGTTGCCGCTTTCGAGATTACTGGCAAAGGTATTTGCGGTAACGTAGTATAGCCTGAACGCCCCCGTCCGGGAGTAAATATTTACTCCCGGACGGGGGCGTTCAGGCTACTAAAATTACGCGTTTACCGGCGTACAGAACTCATCGAACACCATGTCGAGGTGCTGGGCAATCATCTGCGCCGAACGGCCTTCAATGTGGTGTCGCTCTACGAAATGCACCAGTTCACCATCTTTGAACAACCCAATGGCGGGCGACGACGGCGGGTAGGGAAGCAGGTACTCGCGCATCCGCTCGGTGGCTTCTACATCGCCACCGGCAAATACTGTCACGAGTTTATCGGGTTTCGCGCTGCTTTGCATCACGGCTGCTTTTACGGCAGGGCGGGCGGCACCAGCCGCGCAACCGCATACCGAGTTCACCACTACGAGCATGGTACCCTGCTGATCGGTGAGGGCAGCGTCTACGTCGGCAGCAGTGGTTAATTCCTGAAAGCCAACGCTGGTCAGGTCTTCCCGCATGGGGATAAGCAAATGAGGAGGATACATATCAGTTTACAGTTTAAAAGGTACAACGGGTAAGGGGTACGAGGTTGGGAAGGGATATACAACTGAAACGGCCATCTACACCTCACACCTTTACTCCTTACCCTTAAGTTTTACATAAATCCCAGTTCTAACTTCGCTACTTCCGACATTAGTTCGGTGGAGTAGGGGGGATCGAAGGTCAGTTCGACGCTTACGTCGTTCACGCCCGGCACGGCTCTGACTTTCGCTTCGATTTCGCTGGGAATCTCGCCCGCCGAGGGGCAGGAGGGCGAGGTCAGCGTCATCAGAATATAAACGTTGTTGACCGGGAATATCTTGATGTCGTAGATAAGCCCCAGTTCGTACACGTCCACCGGAATTTCGGGGTCATAAACGCCTTTAAGGGCCATCACAACCTGTTCTTTTAGTTCTGCTTCGTCGTTCATCTTTTTATTGTTGATGACTTTGTTCAGTGTGAGCTCGTCCGGCGGTTTTCATGCGTTCGATCATCGAGGCCAGGCCACCCGCCCGCAGCGAAGTAATGAGGTTGCCCATGCCCACCCGCGGAATAAAATACAGGTCGGCGTTGGCCACGTCTTCGGGTTTTTCGCCCGATAGCACCCGGATTAGAAGGCCTACGAGTCCTTTTGAGATTTGTGCCGTTGGTTCGCTGTCCCCGTAAAAATACAGCCGGTCGTCGTTTAGTTCGGCATCGACCCATACTTTCGACTGGCAACCCATAATCCGGTTAGCGTCTGTCCTTAGATGGTCGGCCATTGGCGGTAGTTTCTTGCCGAGGTCGATGATGTACTGCGTCTTATCGAGTTGGTCGTCGAAGAGGTCAAACTCTTCGATAATCTCGTCCTGTTTTTCGTTGATCGTCATTGGTTATAATTTGCCGAGTGGGCGACCCATTGGCCGAACCGCAAGTACTTTGAGTACGTCTTCCTGCGTACTGTAAACCAGCCGATAGCTACTTACGAACACTTCCCGGATGAATGAGACGTCATAGTCGGGTACAATACGACCCATTCCCGGAAATTGCTCAATTAGTTTGAGTTTCTTCTCTAATTCGTCCGACCAATTGTCAGCCAAAGCAAACGAAACGCTCAGGAAGTAACTATATATTTCAAGCACATCCTCGCGGGCTGATTCCTTCCAGTTGATCATGCTGCCCTTGCATATTCGGCCCGCTTTCTCTCCTTCATCTCCCGAAGTTCATTCATGACCTGTTCATGTGGTACTTCGGTTGTCTCACGCAGGCGGTTCTGTATCAGTTTTATAAATAGAATGCGCTCAATGAGTTCTTCCGACGAAACCTTGTCAGGCAACTCACTCAAACTGGCCAAAACCTGTCTCTTGTCTAAAAGAATTTCTTCGGTTTCCATGGTCAAAGAGTTTAGGGGATTACAACATCATTTTCTGTACCCGGCGCAGACCCGCAATGAGCCGGTCTACTTCCTCGCGCGTATTGTAAACGGCGAACGACGCCCGCGTGGTTCCGGCAATGCCGAAGCGTTGCATGAGCGGCTGTGTGCAGTGGTGGCCCGTGCGCACGGCAATCCCTTGCTGATCGAGAATAACGCCGGTGTCCTGATGGTGAATACCGTCCATGACCCACGATACCACACCGATTTTCTCCTTCGCCTGACCAATAATGCGCAAGCCGTCGAGTTCGCTAAGTTGTTCGGTGGCATACTGGAGCAGGTCGGCTTCGTGGGCGGCAATATTTTCCTTGCCCAGCCCAGCCATGTAGTCCAGTGCGTACTTTACGGCCACTACATCGGCAATGTTGGGCGTACCGGCCTCGAACTTGTAGGGAATGTCGTTATAGGTTGTTTTCTCAAACGTTACCTCTTTTATCATCTCGCCCCCACCCCGGTACGGCGGCATGGCATCCAGCAGGGCTTTCTTGCCGTACAGAACCCCCATGCCGGTGGGGCCGTAGATTTTGTGTGCCGAGAAGACGTAGAAGTCAGCATCCAGAGCCTGTACATCAATGTCGAGGTGCGAGCTGGCCTGCGCCCCGTCAATGAGAACGACCGCGCCGAACTCATGCGCCTTATCAATGATTGGCTTAACCGGATTGATGGTACCGAGCGAGTTGGATACGTGCACAACCGACACGAGTTTGGTCTTTTCGGACAGCAGCTTTTCGTATTCGTCCAGCATCAGTTCGCCCGCATCGTTCACGGGAATGATACGCAACACGCAACCGCGTTCCTCGCAGAGCATCTGCCACGGGACAATGTTGGAGTGGTGCTCCATGCCGGAGATAATAATCTCATCCCCTTCGCCGAGGAACTTGCGTCCGTAGGTCTGCGCCACGAGGTTGATGCCGTCCGTAGTGCCGTAGGTGAATATGACTTCCTGCCAGTGCTCGGCGTTCATGAACGCCTGTACCGACCGGCGCGACGCTTCAAAAGCGGCAGTGGCCTGCTCGGCAAGGTGGTGAATACCCCGGTGGATATTGGCGTTGTAGCCCTCGTAATAATTGGTCAGCGCATTAATCACCGACAGCGGTTTCTGGTTGGTGGCCGCATTATCAAAATACACTAAGGGGCGGCCGTTTATCTGCTGATCGAGAACGGGAAAGTCCTGTCTGATTTGCTGAATGTCGAGAATCGTATCGGGAGAAGCTTGCATAGAGGTTGATGCCTGGATCATGTCTAAAGAACAAACCAACCGCAGGAAAGGTGCTTTCTGATAGAACAATGGGCCGTGCTACGTGAGTAATACGGCCTTCACCAATATTGTTCACGCTGCACGACCCATCACTTGTCGTTTATATGCTGTGGTCGCTATTCGCCCAGTTTCTGCCGGACTACGCCCTCCAGATACTCGCGGATGGGCTGAATTTTAATCTGGCTCAGTACATCCTGCACAAAGGCGTAGAGCAGCAGTGTCCGAGCCTCGTCTTTCGGGATGCCCCGGCTCTGCATGTAAAACAGGGCTTCGTCGTTCAACTGCCCCGTAGTAGTACCATGCGAACACTTTACATCGTCGGCGTAGATTTCCAGCTGTGGCTTGGTGTTCATGCTCGCGCCGGGGGCCAGCACCACGTTCTTACATGACTGATAGGCGTTGGTTTTTTGAGCGTCGGGCCGGACGTAGATTTTACCGTTGAAAACTCCCGTGCCGCTGTCGTTCAGAATGCCTTTGTAGAGTTCGTTGCTGTACGAGTTGGGCATGGCATGGTCTACCAGCGTGTGGTTATCTACGTGCTGTTTGCCGTTGGGCATATACAGGCCGTACATGAATGCTTCGGCGTGCTGCCCGTTCAGGACGATGTTCAGATTGTTACGTACAAAGTTGCCGTTGAGCGTTACCGTAGCCGAATAAAAATGGCTGCTGTCGGCCTGGCGCACCTGCGTGGTACCGATGTGATAACTCTGCTCGGTGTCATTCTGCACTTTGTAATACTGCATCCGGGCATCGCGCTCCAGATTTATTTCGGTCACTACGTTGGTAAAGCCCGCGCCATCGCCCAGTGTCCGGTACGATTCGGACACGGTCACTTCGGCATTACGGCCCACCAAAATGAGATTGCGCGGTTGTGATACAATGTTTTTCTCACGGCTGTCGGTAACAAAGCGCAGGATAACCGGCTGCGCTACCGTCGTGTTGGCTGGTACGCGAATGACGATACCGTCCTGCGCAAAAGCTGTATTAAGAGCCGTAAAGGCATTATCCTGATAATCGGCATAGCGCGAAAAATGGTCGCCAATCAGTTCCGGTTCGGCTTTTTGAGCGTCGGCAAAACTCAGTAACTCCACCTCGCTGGCCGGGCTAACCACGCGCGACAAATCGGCGCGGTAACGGCCATTCACGAAATACAGAATGTTGCCATCCAGATTCGGAATTTCGAGTTGAGTCAGATCGTTGGCGGTCAGCGACGACGAAGCATCCAGATCGAAATCCTCTTTGAGTAGAGCCGTTACGTTCGAGTATTTCCACTCCTCGTGCCGCAGGGTAGGGAACCCCAGCCGGTCGAACTGATCCAGAGCCGCCCGCCGGATACCATGAAACGCCGTTTTGGCCTCCCCGTTCATCCGGTCTTCGGCCAGCCGAAACGACGCCAGCAGTTGATCCTTGAAGTGATTATATGTATTGATAGTAGGAGTCATTTCTTGAATTATGAATTATGAATTATGAATGAGATAGTACCGGAAGGAATTTGTCTGCTTTGCGGACCAATTCATCATTCATCATTCATAATTAACCTATGCGTGAATTTCGTCTTTGATCCAGTCGTAACCTCTTTCTTCGAGTTCCATGGCCAGCTCTTTGGGGCCGGACTTAACGATACGACCCTGGTAGAGAACGTGTACAAAGTCAGGCACGATGTAGTCAAGTAACCGCTGGTAGTGGGTAATAACGAGGGTAGCACGTTCGGGCGAGCGCAGTTGATTGACGCCTTCAGCTACGATGCGCAGGGCGTCAATGTCGAGACCCGAATCGGTTTCGTCCAGAATAGCCAGTTTGGGTTCGAGCATAGCCATCTGAAAAATCTCGTTGCGTTTTTTTTCCCCGCCCGAAAAGCCTTCGTTGAGCGAACGGCTCAGTAGTGACTGGTCGATATTGACGAGTTTCATTTTTTCTTTCATCAGCCGCAGAAACTGCACCGCGTCGAGTGGGTCCTGCCCCCGGTGCTTTCTGATTTCGTTCATGGCAGTTTTCAGAAAGTTGGTCGTGCTGACGCCTGGAATCTCTACGGGATACTGGAAAGCCAGAAATATGCCTTCAGCGGCCCGCACTTCGGGAGCCATATCGAGCAGGTCTTTGCCTTCAAAATCAACGCTGCCGTCGGTCACTTCAAAATCTTCGCGCCCGGCCAATACGGATGCCAGTGTACTCTTACCCGCCCCATTTGGTCCCATAATGGCGTGAATTTCACCGGAGTTAACGGTCAAGTTCAATCCTTTTAGAATTTCTTTTTCGCCAATGCGGGCGTGTAAATTATTGATGGATAACATAATAGGTTGTATGATGCGTAGCTCATAAGAAGCCGCAAAGATAGCCGTTTTAAGACTATCGGCTTTGACAGGGTAACAAAATGCACCCGTTAAAAGTTGACCATCCCGCCCAAACCAGCGAAACGAATCAGCCCAGTCAATAGCTACACCGTCGTAGTGCCATGAATTTCGTTACGGGGAGGGTATATGATCGGGAAAAGGTAACCGAACTATTTGATTGACAGGAGACAAAATTAGTACAGTTGCTCAGCCTTTCAGTACTGGACATTTACTATATAGCCGGTTTAGGCACTTTGACTTTCTGACGGATGGCATTCAACAACCAGGCTAAGAAATGTGCAATTGTCCTGACCTGACCAGACACCACCCCGTAGCCTACTCGAAATACAGACGCTGACCCACTAACCCGACCCTGGGCATATGTCTTCTGACTAATCCGATCGAAGTGTTTCAACCCCTCAGCCACGCAGATGATGTATAAAACGACCACAATAGCCACTAACAGGCGAATCTTCTGCGGGTTGGAAAAGCCCAACTCTTCTAAATCAAAACCGTTGCTCTTCAAATGACGAAACAACGACTCGGTACACCAGCGAAGCCGGTAACGGGCCAGCACGTTCTGTTTGGCCCAATCC
>JACMPG010000163.1 GCA_014377625.1 Spirosoma sp. | reverse complement strand
CGGAATGAGAACGGTTAGTTGAAGTTGGTTGGTCATTTTTTTTCACTGCAAAGTGATACGGCACTCTGGTGTGACGAGATAGACAAAGAAGCGGAGAATTTCAGAATATCAGGTAAAAGTCGCGCAGCAACGCCCGGTAAGAGGAGGTGTACGTCTGGTTGTCCATCTCCCGAATAACTAACGATTCCCGTGCTACGTTCGTTGCCCCAACGGATGTTGCCCCAACGGGTGTTATCGCAAAGCCCGTTACGATCCGAAACATCGGTTTGTTGGCGTGGTGACACAGCGAGAGTTGCCAAAAAGGGCGTAGGTTGGTTGCCTGGGCCAGTTTAATGAGCTGATCGGTTTGGTAGGGGGGGAGCAGTACCCACCATTGCCCGTCGGGTTTGAGCAGACGACGTACTGCCGTGAGCAGGTCTGAGAACGGCAAATCGTCGGTGTGGAGGGCGCGGGCGGTAGCTGGGTTGGGTGGGCGCAGGTGGTTGGTATAAAACGGTGGATTCGTCAGGATGCGGTCGTAGTCAGTACCGGGCATGAACTCCTGAACGCGACTATGCCATACCCGCACCCGGTTGGCAAATGGGCTGTTCGCTACGTTTTCAGTGGCCTGTTCAACGGCCATGTCGTCAATGTCTATGGCGTCGATACGGGCGGCTGGGTTACGTTGCGCGGCCATCAGAGCCAGTAAACCCGTTCCGGTACCGATGTCGAGAAGGCGCGTTTGCGGGTTGCCGTCGGTCGCGCCTACGTCGGCAACGGCACCCAGCACACAGGCATCGGTGCATACCTTCATGGCCACCCGGTCCTGTCTGATTGCAAACTGTTTGAAGGTGAACATTCTGAACCGGGATTTTAATAAGATTTTGAGCATCAAACAAGATTTACTGACGCCTGAATAATCCTGTCAATCGTTGAAATCACGAAAATCTTGGTTCAGGTTTACTTTCTGCCGAAGTCTGCTGGATTTTCGCCCCAGACGGTTGTCTCCCATTTTAAAACCGGGTTGGCGTAGCGGTGGCTGGTGAGCCAGGTTTCGGCGCGGTCCAGTAGCTCGAAGAGTTCGGCGTTACGCGGGGTCTGTTCCAGTTTGGTGTTGGCCTTCTTCTTCTTTACCCACCCAATAGCCGTGCGCGAATCGGAATAGACGGGAATGTTGCTGTTTTTCTGGTGCAGTAATGCCAGCGCGTGGACAATGGCCAGAAACTCGCCAATGTTGTTGGTCCCATCGCAATACGGTCCTTTCAGGAACAGCTTCTGCTTCGAGGCTAAGTAAATGCCCTGGTATTCCATGTCGCCAGTGGCAGTGTTCCAGGCGGCATCGACCACCAGACTGCCCTGAATCGGCAGACCTACCAGCCCGTCAATCTTACCCTGTTTGGCCACGGGTTTCGCGCCCTGCCCCACGTGCAGGTGCGGGCGTTCGCTAAAGGCTTTCAGTGCCGCCGGTTTGGTGTCGAACGCTTTAAAAAGCGGTTTGGCAAAGCCGTCGGTTTGTAGTTTGGCGTCGTCCCAGCTGTCATAGACGCCGGGTTTTCGCCCCTGCCAGACCACGTAAAATTTTGGTTTCTTCTTCGCCATTATTTGTCTTGATTCAGGCTCTACAAAGATAAAGCGCCCGCCAGTTCCTGCCATGAAATCAGCCCGATCGCTACAATGGCCACTACCAGCCCGATCTTATTGGCGGTAGAAAGATGTTCGCGGAAGAACAGCGCGGCCAGTGCGGCCGCTACCAGAATAACGCCGATGTTGTAGAGTGGATAGACAAACGCACCGTTGCCCCCAAACGCCGACAGGGCCAGCAGCAGCGTGTAAAAGCTCAGGAAGTTGGGAATGCCCAGCGTTACGGCCCCTACCAGACTCTTCGGCTGGAACGTTTCTTTGCCCTGTACCAGCCGCACCGCCAGCATCAGCAAACCTGCCCCAATGGCCCCCAACACCATTGTCAGCGTAACCTGCAGCGTTTTATCGGTGGTAGGAATGTAGCGCAGGTTCATAAAGTTAATCATGGTATTGGTGGCTCCGTAGCACAGAAAAACAGCCAGTGGCAGCAGCGCGGCACTGCCCAGCCTGTGCGTCTTTTTTGCTGCTTCGCCCGGTATGGCTTCTGCCGGTTCTTCCTTTTCTTTGTACGCGCTCAGCCCAACGGCTACCACCGCTAAGGCGATACCTGCGTAATTGAGGACATCGAACGGGCGGCCATTCAGGCCAAAGACGAACAGACTGAAACAGACCGGAATCACGAGCGAGAGGTTGTTGGCCAGCGACGTAGCCGTGATACCCATGCGCTGCGTACTGGCTCCCGATAGCAGAAACGTGAGAATGAAGCCCACGCCCAGACCCAGAGCCAGCCAGGTCCAGGTCTGACCGAAATCAATCGTGAACGATTGACCGGCGGGTAGCAGCGCATATCCCGTCAGGAAGCAAATGGGATAGTTGAACACAATGGCCTGGAAGGTATTGACGCCAAAGCGGGGAAATAACCGGAAGTTGAGCAGCAAACCCACCGAGAGCAGGATACTGGCGAATAGAAATGACATGAACCGAAGAAGATCAGAATTTGCGGGCGAAGTTAGGCGACTATGGCCATTGGTTGGTCTGTTGCTGGTATTACCATTTGCCAGTGCAGCGCAGCGGGGCTGGTCGGTGGCCGTTCAGGTTACGCCCCTTGCCGAGCAAACTAACTACCCCCGGCGCGTTTTTTACCCCAACAGCGATGGGCAGATTGTTGAACCGATTTACCTGAGTGGTATCCGCTGGGCCACGGGCGTGCAGGGCGGGTTCACAGCGCAGTACGGGTTTGCACCGGGCTGGTCGGTGAGTGCGGGGGTGGGCTACCGGCAGTTCAGCACCCAGCAGGCCCGGCTCGGCAACGACGGTACGACCACCATCAACAGCCGGGCCGTTCGGGTGCCGGTGCTGCTTAATTTTCAGTCGTCAAAAAAACGCTTATCACCCTACTTTACGGTAGGTACCCTGCTCGATTTCCCGCTGTCATCGCGCGTTACGGTCCGGCGCACCGATCAGCCGGTTCAGCAACTTACACTCGATACAGAACGCGGCCCCGTGTTTTATCTGATGGCCGGGGCGGGGGGGCGGTATAGGTTTAGTGACCGCTACGCGCTGGTAATACAGCCCGTACTAAACTATAAAGCCGGGCGGTTTGGCGATAGTCGTTCACACAACCCAGCGGTTGAGGTGGGTTTGCAAACGCAGGTTTCGTACTCGTTTTAATCCATTGACGCTAATCCCTTCGTTTGACTATCAATCAGCCGCTGTTCGCTCAGCAGCCGCATCCGGTAGGCGTTCATGGCGGTACGGCCAAGCTGCGTCACGAGCCGGTAATTGACCACTACGCCCACAGCCGCGCCGATGCCGGGAATTAACTGCGCCAGTTTGGCCAGGTCGATGTAGTCGCGGTATTCCTGTTGGAAGGTCTGCCAGTCAAACGCATTGATATCGCCGGGGAGTTGCTGGCTGTGGGCTGTCCAGTTGGCCACGTGCCGATACACGTCCTGTCGGCGGTCCTGACTCGAAAAGGCCAGCTGGAAGACGTAAAGCATAAAAATGCGTTCGCGGTAGTCGGCGGTGCGGTAGCCGTAGAGAGCGGCAATCTCGAAGAGGAGTTTCATCTTCAGGGTCAGCAGCAACGGAAAATCGACCAGGGCCAGCATGAATCCCCCCGCGCCCGCTACGCCCCCCTCGGCGGCACTGGCCTTGCGGTAAAAGTCGATTTGGCGGGCTACCAGTGCATCGCGTTCGGTCATGCTCAGACCCTCGGTGGGGTTGCGGGTCAGAAACTCGGCTCCGAACAGGACCGCCCGCGTCATCTGTTTGATGGCCGCCGTCACTACGTCATGCACCCGTTGCGGAATAAGCCGGTTCATACCCCGTTGCAGGCGCGTAGAAATCCGGCCCAGTCCCGACGGGGGTTGCTGCATGGCCCGCTGCCAGCGGTTCAATTCGGTGAATACGGTGGCTTCGTAGGGTGTCATAGTTAGGTTGTTAGCGGAGAGCGTTTGGTGAAATAACGAATTTTTAGGTGGGGCGGGGCGTTTTTTGTTTGCATATTTGTGTCTACTATCCCACAATTACAAAGGCCCGGTTTTATGAAAATAGTTGTTCTGTTGCTTGCTACTGTCAGTGTCGTATTTCTGGCCAGCCGCATTGCCGTTCGTACAGATCCGTCCGCTGCGACTGTCTCCGCACCTGTCCCGCCAAAATCAGTTGGGCATCTGGCCGTGTACGATGTACTGCAACTTGACCGGGCCGGACTCAAAAAAGACGTGTTCGAGTATGCCCTGCGTGACTGGCAGAAAATGGGCGAATCCAACCCCCTACTGTCCATCGTCGATATGAGCCAGCCGTCTACCCACAAGCGGCTGTACGTCATTGACCTCCAGAAAAAGCAACTCCTGTTCAATACCTACGTAGCCCACGGCCAGAACTCCGGCGATTTAGTAGCGAGTAAATTCTCGAACGTTAACGCATCATTCCAGACCAGTCTTGGCTTTTATAAGACACTACGCACGTACATGGGCAAGCACGGCCTGTCGCTGCAACTCAAAGGACTGGAAAAGGGCATCAATGACCAGGTGCAAAACCGCAATATTGTGCTGCATGGAGCCGATTATGCCAGCGAGGATTTCATCCGCAAAACCGGTCGTCTGGGCCGCAGTCAGGGCTGCCCCGCCGTTCCCTACGCCGACTCCAAACGGATCATTCCGGTTCTGAAGGGCGGCTCCTGTCTGTTCGTGTACGCGCCTGATCCCGACTACATTGCCGCTTCGGCCTTTTTGTCGAACCCATACACATCCTTGTAAAACCGCAGTTGCCCCGTCGAGTCCACATCGGCGATGTTGTAGGCAATAAACACCGGAAACGGCTTTGGTACGGCCATGGGCTTTGGCCGCTGATCGGCGCGGTAGGCGGTCAGGAAATCGAGGGGCAGCGCTTCGCGTCGCATCACGATGTTGGCCAGCTCTACTGGCTTCTGCACCCGCACGCAGCCGTGACTGCGCCAGCGGTTAGCCGAGGCCGTGAACAAGTCACGCCGGTTG
>JACMPG010000162.1 GCA_014377625.1 Spirosoma sp. | reverse complement strand
GCTGGTGTTGGCGAGTTCGGTGATTATCAGCCGTTACCAACGAATGCAGGAGAGCGTTTTGCTCAGAACGCTGAGGGCAAGTCGGGTGGAGTTCTTGCGGATTCAAGCCATCGAGTACTTCATGTTGGGTTTGTTGGCGGCCCTGTCGGGCGTAATCATGGCGTTGGCAGGAACCTGGGCCTTAGCCTATTTTGTGTTTGAGACACCCTACAGACCCAATTTATGGCCGGTTTTGGCGGTTATGGGCGTGGTCACAACACTCACGTTATTGATCGGTTTGCTCAATAGCCGGGCGGTGTTGGTACGGCCCCCGCTGGAGGTGTTGCGGGCGGAGGGGTGAAGGGCTACAATGATGAGCCTGTACCACATCGTCTGGTTTGTCGGGCGTTTGATAGACGATAGTCCGCTTACTGTTTCGGTGCAGTTAGCTGCCCGCCAGGTCGAACATTGGCTCCTTTGCGTTGCTGCAAATCGTCGCCCAAATCCAAACGGGCTTTTTCGGCTAACGCGTCAAGATCGGCTTTCAGGTCGGGACTCTGCTTGCTCAGGTCATAGCGTTCGCCGGGGTCATGGCGCAGGTCGTACAAACCAGATTCAATGGCATAGCTTTCCGTGTTTTCACCCTTGTTGCCGTCTTTGCCCCGAACGTAGCCTTCATCGCGTCGGCCAGGATGAGCAAACACCAATTTGAAATTGCCCCGCCGAACCGCTTCTAAGCTGTTGGCACGGTAATAATAGTAGAATTCGGTACGCGGTGTCTGGCTGTCGTCTCCTTTCAATAACGCCATCGCATCGACGCCATCAATCGGTCGGCGGGGCAAACGCGCTCCACAAAGTTTGGCGACCGTGGGCAGTATGTCCATCGTCGTGAGCAATTTATTACAAACCCGCCCCCCCGGAACAACGCCCGGCCAGCGCATCAGGCACGGCACCCGGTGGCCACCCTCGTAGGTCGTACCCTTGCCCTCGCGCAGCCCCCCCGACGACCCGGCGTGGTTGCCGAAAGTGAGCCAGGGGCCGTTGTCACTGGTGAAAATAACGAGCGTGTTCTTCTCTAACCCGTTCGTCTTCAGTGCCCTCATTACCTCGCCTACCGACCAGTCTATTTCCTGCATCATGTCGGCGTACAGCCCTTCACCCGTTTTCCCCCGAAACCGGGCCGACGCGCCAATCGGTACGTGCGGCATCTGGTGGGGTAGATACAGAAAAAAAGGCCGTTTGTGGTTTTTATTGATAAACGATACGGCCCGTTCCGTTAGTCGGCGGGTCAGCTCGTCCTGGTCAGCGAGGGTGCGGATGGAGTCCACGGGCGTATCGCCATCAATCATTGGCAACAGCGGATACCGGGCCTTGTTGCCCGATGTGGCCGGGGTGCCATCGTAATTGATCGGCCACATATCGTTGGAGTAAGGCAGGCCGAAGTACTCATCGAAGCCCTGTCCGCGGGGCATGAACTCCGGGTGATGGCCTAAGTGCCATTTGCCAAAAATCCCCGTTGCATAGCCCCGTTCTTTGAGCAGTTCGGCCAGCGTTTCTTCGTCGGGATGCAGACCCGTTGTGGCCCAGGGAGCCAATGCCCCCGACATACTCAGCCGGTTGGGGTAACAACCCGTCATCAGGGCCGTTCGCGAGGCCGTGCAGACCGCCTGAGCCGTGAGGAAATTGGTAAAACGGGTACCCTCAATTGCCAGGCGGTCAATGTTGGGCGTGGTGTACCCCAGCGCACCGTAGCACGACAAATCGCCGTAGCCCATGTCGTCCATGAAAATCAACACCACGTTCGGGCGCACCGAAGCCGTTGGACTAACGAGCAGCCCGGTGGTCAGGGTCAGTACCAACAGGGATAAAAGCGGAATAAATACTTTTTTGAGCATGGCTTTTCGGATTTATCAGTAGGTGTCTTTGTAGCGGTGGTCGGCGCGTTTCTGGCGAATCGGGTGTAACGGTATCTGCAACCCACCTGTTTCTTCGAGCCAGGTGAACACCTGACTTTTCATATCCTTCGCAATAGCCTGATGCTCCGGGCTTCGAATCAGGTTATTGACCTCCAGCGGGTCGGCTTTCAGATCGTATAATTCGTTGGCATCCCACACGCCATGATTGAAAATGTACTTGTAACGGTCGGTTCGCAAACCAAACATGGTGGGTGTTTGCGGAAAATCGGCTTCCCAATAATACTCGTAAAAAGCCCGGTCGCGCCAGGGAACCGACTCGCCCCGAAGCAGGGGCAAAAACGAAGTGCCCTGCATCTGGGCAGGTTTGGGCAATCCGGCGTAGGCCAGCAA
Source organism: Spirosoma sp. (assembly GCA_014377625.1). Taxonomy (GTDB): domain Bacteria; phylum Bacteroidota; class Bacteroidia; order Cytophagales; family Spirosomataceae; genus Spirosoma. Next base: position 2,956 of record JACMPG010000162.1, on the reverse strand, counting down.
CGTGGGCGCAATGTCCACATTCTGAATCACCTGCTCCAGTTTTGAGCCGGGTTTTATAACAGAGGGGCAATGCACCAGCAGTGGCACCCGCATGGACTCCTCGTACATATGCCGCTTATCGATCAGGCCATGCTCACCGAAGCTGAACCCATTGTCGCCCATGTACACCACAATCGTGTTTTCCAATTGCCCATTGTCTTCCAACCACTTAAGTACCCGCCCCACGCTATCGTCCACGCCCATCAGCGTTTCGCAATACTGACGGTAAAAATCGTTGAAACCAATTTTTCCGTGATACATATAATCCACGCCATGCCAGCTATACCGCTGATTTTTGACCCAAACGGGCATATCGGCCAGGTTCGTTTTGAGTTTTCCACTCTCCGGGTCGACCGATGGTTTCGGCGAATCTACCGCACCGGGGGAGGTGCGGCTTTCCGACCGGCTGGCCCCGAATACTTTGCTGCTGTCGGAAGCAGTCAGGTACATTGAGCGGGGGTAATTGATGGGCATATCGCGGTACATATCCCGGTGGCGTTTGGCGGGCTGAAAATCGGCGTGAACGGCTTTGTGGGACAAATACAGGCAAAACGGACGGGCTTTATCCTGTTCATCAAGCCATTTTACGGCGTAGTCGGTTAGCAGATCGGTGGTATTGCTGCTGTCGCCATGCGTCACCTGTTTGCCGTTGATGTTAAACGTCGGGTTGTAATAAACGCCCTGCCCTTTAAAACTGAGCCAATAGTCGAAGCCCGGCTGGGGTCCATCGCCCGCGTTGCCCATATGCCATTTGCCCAGAAACGCCGTTTTGTAGCCTGCCTGCTGTAAATACTTCGGAAAGAATTTCAGGCCCTTCGGCAGGTCAGCAAAGTTATCGACAACCGTGTGTTTGTGGGGAAACTGCCCCGTCAGGATGCTGGCGCGACTCGGCGAGCAAAGGGCAGTGCAGACAAAAGCGTTTTTGACGTGTGCGCCGTCGCGAGCCAGCCGGTCGAGGTTGGGCGTTTTCAGGCCTGCTACCTTGCCCGTGAATCCCATGAAGTCATACCGATGATCGTCGGCCAGAATGTAGATGATATTCTTAGGTTTGGGCGCTTTGGGCGGTGTGTGCAGCCGAAAGGCGACTAACAACACCGTGATGCTGAGCAGACCGATAAGACTGAAAATCAGGTTTTTCATAAATTGCAGGAATCAATACATAAAAAGTAAACAGACACCGGCCTACGAATACCAGCGGGCCGGACACGCCAAAAAGCAGATGTAACGCATTTTCGGTTCATGCGCGTTGATTGGGTTAAGGAGTTTGATGCATTACTGCTCATTTTTCTGCCAGTTGAATAATGGATGTTCAGAGGGTTGCTGCGCCTGCTTCATCAGACTCAGCAGTGCGCTGACTTTCTGGGGGTTAGTATTGGCAAGGTTCGCCTGTTCGCCAATGTCATTGCCGAGATCATACAGTTCCAGCCGTTCGGCCTGGCCCGCTTTTTTCAACCGGATGAGTTTCCAATTGCCCTGAAGAACGGCCTGCCGGAGTTCGCCCTCATTAAACTGCCAGAACAGATACCGATCAGCCGGCGGTTCGGCGTTCTGGGGAGCCGCCGATAACGGTTGACCCAGCAGCCGGGCCATCGTGATGCCGTCGATATTCGTTGGGCGGGTGGTGCGGGTCAATTCGCAGACGGTCGGCGTAATGTCCCAGTTAGCCCAAATCGCGTCGCTGACCGTGTTGGCGGGTACCCGGCCCGGTGCCCAGGCAATCATGGGAACGCGGATGCCGCCCTCGTATAAATCCCGCTTGATGCCACGCAGAGGGCCATTGCTGTCGAAATAGTCGGGGTCGGCCCCGCCTTCCTTGTGTGGGCCGTTGTCGGAGGTAAAAAAAACGTAGGTGTTTTGGTCCATGCCAGACTCACGCAGCAGGTCCAGTATCTTGCCAACGTCGCTGTCTAAACGGCTCAACATGGCAGCAAACGTAGCCCTCGGATTGGGCTGCGACGCATACCCCCGGCTTGCCGCATTGACAAACGGAGTCTCCGCAAACCGGCTGCGTCCGTCAGCCTCCAGATAGGGTTGCAAATCGGCTGTGGTGGTAGCTAATTCGGCGTGTACCAGCGTGACGGGCAAGTACAGCAAGAACGGCTGCCGGTCGGTTTTGCGGTCTTTCAGAAAGGACAACGCCCCGTCCATAATCACGTCGTGGGTGTATTGGCTCCGGTTGAGCCGAAGGGGGGACAACTGTCCGCCACGCACCTGCCACAGCGAATCCGTGTGGTAATTGTGCGCGTGACGGTGGTGCAGATACCCCGTGAACTCGTCCCAGCCCTGGAGTTGCGGAGCACCCGAATTTATATCCAAACCCAATCCCCACTTACCAAACATACCCGTCGTGTAGCCATTTGCTTTCAATCGTTTGGCCAGCGTGGTATCTGTTGAGCGCAGAGGAATCTCGCCGTTGCCCCGGATGTAAGCGTGTCCCATGTGTTTGCCCGTCATCAGGGCGCAACGGGAGGGGGCGCAAACAGTGCTGCCCGCGTAAAAACGGGTGAATCGTGTACCCTGCCGGGCCATGCGGTCGAGGTTGGGCGTTTTTACGATGGTTTGGCCCGGTCCGCCGGTGCGGTAGCAGCCCAGATCGCCGTAGCCCAGGTCATCGTCCATGATGTAAATTATGTTGGGTGGTATGGCCGGGCCGCGTTCGGCATTCCGGCGGTCCGTCGCACGGGGTACGGCATTCCGGCGGTCCGTCGCACGGGGTACGGCCGTGTCCCGGCGGGGAACCGCGCGTTCGGCATTCCGATGCGCTGACCGCGTTTGCGCCTGCGTCGTTATGGGAAGCAAACTAATAATCAATAGGATAAGCAATATGTTCGCCATGTTCAGATATGAATAGCCTCCAATCGGACCAAATTGAGGAATTCAGGGCTATTTAAAAAAGCATCAGTCTGTTCTCTGTTGT
>JACMPG010000015.1 GCA_014377625.1 Spirosoma sp. | reverse complement strand
GCATCGCGGTCTTCGCGGAGCCGGGGCGACATATTGATGTTATAAAATTTCTTCCAGTTCACCTGATTCCGGTCCAGGTCGGCAATACGATTAGCCATGCTATTCGATACGCTGATGGTTAGTGTATTGCTTATTTTCAGCGTGTTAGCCGGAATAGTGAGTTGGTAGGTCGGGCCGATCAACGTGCCCAGCTTCTGACCGTTGAGCCGCACCAGCGCACTTTCGGCCACTGCGCCCAGATCGAGCAGCCAGGCCGTAGCCGGACCGGTTGGTTTGGAGAACGCGATGGTATAGTCGGCAGTGCCGGAGAATTTTTTCAGCGCATCGTTGCCTGCTTCTGTCCACGAACCGAGTTTGTCGATCTGTATCGGCTTGGGCAGTTCAGGGCCGCCTGTTACGAAGTTGATAGTCCAGGTGCCGGTGATTTCCTGTGGTTTACCAATGGGTTTGTGGTAGGCATATACCGGGCCGGTGACGGGTTTACGAGTCGTTTCCAGAATACACGATTCACCGGGAGCCAGTTGAAGCCAGACCTCGTGCCGGCCATCGACAACCCGGTGTCGGGCCATGCCCAGCTGCTCCGTCATCGGATTGAACAACGCCACCGATGCTGCCGATGTCTGAAGCGGCACCCAACCATTAATGGCTTTCTGGCCCCAGTTGGCAATAAAATAGTACAGCCCGTTAGCGTGGTTCCGCCGGATACATTGCAGGCCGTTATCGACCATTGGTTCGCGGGATACCCCGGTAGCTTCCAGCAATTGATCCACATTCGGACCAACCAGCACCACGCCCCGCCCCACCGATGCCCGCCGAACGCCCGGTTTGCCGCTCTCGGTGAATAGTAGTTGACCCAGCATTTTTTTGAATTCAGCCCGGCGATTGGCCACATTGCTCAGACCCGGTATGTCTTCGGGCAGACTACCCGTAAATGCAATCGTCGCGCCATTTCGCGCCAGTTGCAGCAATTGCTGAATGGTAGCCAGGGGCATATACTGCGTCTGCGGTACCAGAATCGTCTGATACGTGGTGCCACCGGTTTCGATTTTGCCGCCCGTGGTGGTCAGGCCGAGGAGTTGCTTATCTGAAATGAAATCAAAACTGTACCCTTTTTCCAGCATGGTCTCGGTTTGCCGTTCGACGGGCAGACCTTTAAATCCATGGTCGATACCATCGAAATGCTGCAGCAATACGGGTACAGCCCCCCGATTGCCGGGCCGGGCATAGGCATCATAAATCGGCAGATAAACCAGCACGTCGTTGTCGGGTATGCCGGCTTGCAAAAACGACTGACACCGCGCCACGTACTGATTCAGCTTCTCGAAATCAGTCCAGAAAGAGTTGTTGGGGTTGAAGTGAACAGCCGCGTAGAACAACCAGCCGGGCCAGGCTGCGGCCTGGGGCGAATAATTGGTGCCGTGGTAAAACGTGTGGTTGACCCCGCCGAGCAGGAAGCGGTCCATGTCTTTTTTGATGTCGCTCAGTTTGGACAAAAAATGCTCATTATTCCACGTTGCCGATTCGGACGAGGTTAGTTTTTTGCCCGTCACGTGTGCCGCCGACGATGCAAATTTAATTCGCAACAGTTCCGTGCCTTCGATTTCGGGAATGTCGGTAACCGCATACAAATCGAGGATGTTGGCCGGTGAGCCATGCGCCTGATTACGAATGATTTTCCCTTTCCCTTTTGCCCACGTACTCCAGGTTTTGGTGTAGTTTTCGAGAAGCAGTTCCGAAATTGTTTCCCGATAATCGCTCAATACCCGTTTGTTGCTATCGTCGGTGTCGTTGCCGGGTCTCGCCTGGCCAAAAAGGGCGGGTAGGTGCTGCCGGAGGTCATAGCCGCGCCGTTGCCGAAATTCGGCAAACATCGCCGGAGTCCAGTTACCTTCGCCCTGTGCGTCGTCCACTTCGTAAGAATCGTTGAAAAACGCCCGGAGCGATGTCAGGTCACGGCCTTTGAAAGCCTCGTCGAATCGCTGAAGGTAATGCTGCGTGGCGGTTTTAGAAAAGTGGTCGATCACATCGCCCTCACCCCCCGGTCCCGCCCGCTCCACCATTTTGCCATGCCAGCCCTGAAAAACGGCGTACAGCGTCCAGGGGCCGCCAGTCGGTGCTGTCCAGGTCAGTTTGCCGGTCGCATCCACCTTGTCAGTCAGGTCAACAGCCACGCCTTGCTCGGGGTAAGCCATGAGCGATTGTAGCGGCAACGGCTTTTCGAACCGCACCTGATCGAAGGCATGAAGCTGAAGATCAGGATTTTTAGCGATTGGCTCGACTAATTTACTGATGTCGATTTTCTCACCGACCGTCCGCATAATCGGCTTTTGCCGATACGTGACGGGTTCGTCTAATTGCGCTCCGCCCTTAAGGGTGTACGTATTGTAAGCCACATATTTACACGCATCCGCCGACGACACCCATGGTCCGCCAAATGGCCAGCCCGATGCCTGCGCCAGATCAACGCCCATATTGAGTCGTTTGGCTTCGGTGAGGGTGTGCGTCAGCCGGTCCATCCAAGTTGGCGACAGGAAGCTGATGAACTGTTTTTCGTCGCCTTTCACCCCATAAATCGGCGTAATTTCGACCCCGCCCAGACCGGCTTTTTGGTACTGCTCCAGCAAATGGGTCAGGTCTTTGTCGTTCACCGCGCTACCCATCCACCACCAACGGGTCCAGGGTTTGGTTTGCTGAGTGATGGTGGGCCATTTGGGTTGGGCATAGACCATTATCCCGTTGGTTACTAAAACGATCAGGAGCAGGCTGGCGAATAGGTAGTTTCTCATGTTTACTTCAGTTTATATACTTCGCTCCCGGCCAGCAGGAAGCAGCCGAGGCCGTAATCTTCAAAATCGGGGATGCTGGTGTATGTTACCGGCTGACCTTCTTTGGGTTCTTTACCCGTTCCCTGCACCCAGCCCAATTGGCCGGTGGGGTCAACGCTTTCGGTAGCCATCGCATTCCAGCCTTTGGCTACGATTGGCGCATACTGTTTCTTGTCTAAAAGCCCGTTGCGGATTCCCCAGGCCATGCCATAGACAAACAGTGCTGTTCCCGTCATTTCTTTTCCGCCGTAATTGGTCGGATCATGCAAACTCACATTCCAATAGCCGTCGGTTCGCTGCAACGGGGCCAATGCCCGCATCATCTCCAGGTAGGTTTGTTGGTATTCGGCCCGGTGCGGGGCATCTTTTGGCATGATCTCCAGCACTTTAACCAAAGCGGCCACCACCCAGCCGTTCCCCCGCGACCAGTAGCAATCTTCGCCGTTCGGTTCTTTGTAGGGCGGTACAAAATCCTTGTCGCGCCACCAAAGTCCGTCCGCCTGATTATAAAGTCCGTTGCCGCCGTGCTTCGTTTTCGAGTACATGTAGAGGGCGTACATTTTCTCGTGATAGGCGGACGGTCCGTCGTTACGGTGTTTGTATAGTACACCCAATTGAGCGAATATTGGCATGGCCATTTGCAGCGCGTCAATCCAGTGCCAGTCGTCAACTTTTGGGCTGGCTACCATGCTGTCGATGGACGCTTTAATGTCGTGGATATACGTGGGTTGGTCGCGGCCCGCGCGTTGCTCCAGCAGATAGAGATCGATGTAGGTTTGGCCGCAGCACTGGTCGTCGGCGTTCCGGGTTTTTATCCCACTCCGCATTCCCCAGTTGTGTTTCTGGCCCCAGTCTACGGCATAATCGACGTAGCGTTTTTGGCTGTCGATGCCGTGCAACGCCATTAGTCCTTCATAATAGACGGCCCGCGTCCAGATGTGGCTGGGGCGGGTTCGGTTCGTGACGATTTCCTTGCCGGTGTCGGGCCATTTTGCCATAAAATAATTGTTGGCGACCGTCATTTTGGCCAGTATTTCTTTTTTGGCGGGTAATTTCTGGGCCGTGCCAACCAGCGTTATGGCCAGCAGTAAGCTGGTAAAAATAAGCCGGTTAACGAATAAAAAGTGGATTTTCATGAGGCAAATGATTTGGCATTGTGGAGGTCGGAAATTATCTGACTAGGTATTGATTCAATGGGCAAACAGAAAGTTGCTTTAGCCCTTCGGCCACGACGGTAGCATTGAACCCGGCACCGGCGTGATTGGTGTGGGTATGGTCGCCGGGGAAGAAGTCAGTTTTCAGTTTGACTTCGTCGTAGCCCGCTTCGTATTTACGGGCGATGCTTTCGTTCAAGTCTAG
>JACMPG010000161.1 GCA_014377625.1 Spirosoma sp. | reverse complement strand
ATTCGTCAATTTGGGGTTGAGTATCAGATCAACTTTAAGGCGTTAGCTGCCAAGAATGTACTTCAACCTAATTCTGCGTGACTACTTATCAAAATCCGAATTTTTCGGGCCAAACGATACACTGAAGTAAAATCCAACCGGGCCGCAGGTGCGGATATGTCGCTCGGACGATACGAATCGGACAACTCCTGGGAATATACTCCCAGATCAGTCCGTTGGTATTCTCATTGAGTCCACGCTCCCAACTGTGATACGGGGGGCGCAACAAGTTTTAAACTCAAGAGTGTGCTTCATAAATGGTTGCTGGCGGTTGGTACACAAGCGTATAGAGCCAGATAAGTAGTCACGCAGAATTAGGTTGAAGTACATTCTTGGCAGCTAACGCCTTAAAGTTGATCTGATACTCAACCCCAAATTGACGAATGATGTCGAACACGGCCTTCTTCAAACGGCCCCATGAATTGTAATCCCGTTTGTGTAACCAGCGGTACTTGACGAACCGCCAAAGGGTCTCGATCGGATTCAAGTGAGGGCTGTACGTAGGTAGAAAAAACAGGAAAACGTCCGATTCTTCCCACTTTGCTTGCTGATCATAAACTACCTGACACCGATGAATCGGACCGTTATCAAGCACAATCACTACCGGACGCGTGTGGCCTTTGGCCACAAAATCATCCAGCGAACGAACAATGAAAGCACCAGTTAAACTCTGCTCACTGTGGTAGATACTCAGATGATTGTCCAGTCGCATCAGCCCAAATAGATTCAGTCGTTTACTCTTCGTTCGTGCCGTTATCTGTAATGGGTGGTGCTTTTTCTGCCAACCGTAGGGAATATAAGGCTGTAACGTGACACCTGTTTCGTCGGCGAAATACAGGTCAATCAGGCCACATACCCAGAGCGTTAGCAAAATTTTCCATCGCTCAACGCCATTGGCGTAGGCTACGGGGTCTTGTTGAGGTTTGGTCGTCCGGCGGATGCGATGCCAGGCAAAATCGTTTTTTTTAGAAACCGTTTAACCGTGTCGCGGCTCATGGGCTGACCCAGCACCGCTTCAAGTTCGGTGCGGATGCGAGCCGCGTCCTGATAGTGGTTGTCAACGGCTTTTGTCAGGGCTTGTTGGTGGCTGGCATTGGTCAAGCTAAGGATGGGTTTTCGGCCCTGTCCTTTTTGCCGCATCAGACCCACAAGCCCGTCCTCTTGCCAGGCTGTTAGCCAGTTACCAATCGTCTGGGGGCAGACTTCCAACTCGGCAGCGATGGTCTGAGCGGCCCAGTTTTTGTGACTCCACAGCAGTGCCTGACAGCACCGTCGGAACTCATGTTTGGGGTGATATTTGATTGCCTCCCGCAAGGTGAGTTGTTGATCGTCAGTGAGTTCTATGCAACGTTTTCGGCCCATAGCGCGAAGGTAAAAACATTAATCTAAATTTGCGTGATTACTTATCTACTATACGGGTAATTATGGCGTCATACAGGATACACACAAGTCGTAACAACTATTTTATCAATGCTCTTCCCCTGTTTTCGTACCTGCCGGAGCAGGGGTCCCGGCGGTAGCGGGGCGAGTGGGGGTCTGGAGGTGGTTCCAGTTGATGAGGACGTTCCAGACCAGGGGCGCGTCGTGGTGGTTGAGGTAGCGGTGCAGCGGGTCGAAGGTGAACGCGATAACCCGCCCCGCACCCACCGGCACGTTGAAGATACCGCCGTGTCCAATAATCGTTTGCTCGTTACGGACCATACCGGAGAGGACATAAGGGTCTTCTTTTTTCGGCGTCGTCGGTTTGGCGGCATCAGTCGCCGGTCGTTTGGCCGGTACACCCATTTCCGGCATGCCCAGGATAGCTCCCTTGTATTCCTCCTCGTCTTTGAGCGGCTTGGTACCGTACTGCATCAGCATCATATCGCGGTCATACAGCTTCGTTTGCAGCAAGGGTGCAATTCCCCGGAAAATGGCGAACGTTTCGGGAAAACCGTACATGACCGGGCTATTGGGCTGACGGTTTTTCACCTGCACAATGGACCCCGGATGGAACAGCGTGGGCGCGGGGGCTTCTTCGAGGTCACGCATAATACCCGTTTGGGCCAGCATCAGCGAGGAGTTATCCAGCGTAATCAGCACTCCGCCCGTTTCTACAAACTTTCGGAGATTCTCCACCCCGTCGAAACCCGGCCCGCCAGTCATGTCGGCGGTAGCATCAGGAAAGCCGTGCGCCGGGAACTCGGCGGTTTTAGTGTAGGGCATCGGGCCGTATTTGGTGTCAACGCCGTGCATGAAGTTCGTACCGGTCCCGCGCATCCGGGGTACGAGAATCACGTCGAACTTCTTGCGCAGATCGCCCGCTTTGAGCTGGTCTTTGCTGATGGACGTGTACGGAATGCCGCGCTGCTCAAACGTATAGCGCGCCCAGCCTTCGTCCTGCGTGTTGAACCAACTGTGGTAGATGGCCACGCGTGGCAAACTCACCTCGTGCGTCCGAAGGTCCGTTCCCACACCGGCGGGGGTTGCCTTTGTAGCGTGTACGTCCAGCCCAAACTGAGTCGTCATTTTTTGGGCCTGATCGGCGGTCAGCCCGCTGAAGACTACCGCGCCCGCCGACAGCGTGTCTTTCATCCCGGCAATGGTCGCTTTGGTATCCAGCACGGTAGCTTTAGCGGCTTTACCCTGCCCTTTCAGCCAGACCAGCGCGGGCAGCAGCGTATTCTGCCCTTTATAATCCAGTACGTAGCTCGTGCCGTCGCCGTCGATACGTCCGGCGTATTGCACGTCCTGACTAACCATTTTCAGATCGGCGGCATTGTAGGTCAGGCTATCTTCGGCCTTTACGTCCACGCCATAGAGGTAGCCGAACGTCCAGGCAATGTCGTCGTAGGGCGGAAACTTGGCTTCTTTGGGGTAGTTCTGCTTCGTCAGCAGCGACACAGCGAGGTTGCGATACGGCTGGTTGAGCAGCACCACGTAATCGCCCTGATTTTTACCCGACTCGGTCCGGTGCACCTCAATAGCCTGCGCCCGCAACTGATTGACGAGGTAAGCCGCCATAGCCGGGTCGCGCTGGCTTTTGGGGATGATAAACGCGCGGGGTTTGTCTTCGGTGCCTTTGCGGATATTGTTCAGCCCTTTCTGATAGAAGTTTTTCAGCAGCATCCGGCTGTTGGTGGCTCCGTACGAGAGCGACGCCAGTACCCCGGCCTGCATGTAGTTGATGTTGTTGCGGTACGACCAGTTCACTTTTTCGGTGGCCGGGTCGGGGCGGTACCATTCTTTGGAGGTCACGGCGTCGCCCGCGTATTTCTGGTCGGCAAGGTTGCGCAGGTACGTGTTCGCGCCCGCATTGCCAAAGGTCTCGTAAAACCGTCCGGCAGCGTTGTGGTTGTTGGCAATCCAGAGCGCGTAGCCGGGGTACCAGCCATCGTAAAACGCCCACGTAAACACGCCGGGAAGCCCCTGCGCGGCCAGGGACGCCATATCGTGGTTGGCCATCGTCTGCCACTCGCCAATGGTAATCGGGTCGATGGTTTCGTTGTAGGGACCGGTGCCGGTCGAGATGTACAGCAGCGGTACTGACTCGTGCAGGTCCAGACTGGCCGTGAAATGCCAGTCGTAAAACACGTTGAAGATGGCCTTGGTCAGGGCCTGCGACACCTGCAACCCGTCGCGATTATTATCGTGGTACACGTATTTGCCCCAGTACGGTGGCGACTTCGGAAAGCCATCATCAAATGATTTTCGGGCTTTGGTGTAGCGGTAATACCAGTCCACCTGCTTGTCCCAGCCATCGGGTTCGGCCACGGGATTGATCAGGACGATAATGTTGTCACGAACGGTCTTGATCTCGGGCAACTGACTGGTAATGAGCCGGTACACCAGTTCCATCAGCATTTCGGGCGGTCCCATCTCGGGCGAGTGCAGCCCGCCACTCAGGTAATAGACCAGCTTACTGTCGGCCAGAATCGGCTCAATGCCTGCGCTGCCCACTTTGCGCGGGTCGGCCAGCAGCGCGAGTTGTTTTTTATAATGGTCGAGCCGTTTCATGGCTTCTTCACTACCAATGGCCACCAACTGAAGGGGCCGCCCCTCTTCCGTCGTGCCGACCTGCGTCATGGTAATGTTGGGCGACGTTTGGGCCAGCTTCTGGTAGTAGGCGTAGATTTCCGGGGTGCGGTGAATGACGCCCGGCGTACCCACAATCTGCCCAAAATGTTTTCGGGGGGAAGGAATCGTCGGGTGGTCGACCAGATTCAGCACCGACTCGGGCAAAAACCGTTTGTCAGTGGTGTACTCCCGGATTTTCTGGTTATACGTTTCGTCAATGCCCTGCGCCCGGATCAATGAATTTCCGAGGGAAAGTACGGTCAGGGCCAGTAGTAGAAGGAGTTGTTTGGTAGAAATTTGCATATAGTCTGGGGGTTATGAGTTGTAGCCCGGACACTCGTCGGCCAATGTCATCAGGGCTTACTCTTCATCAGTTTACGTTTAAAAAAATCGGCGGTGGCGTTACCGGCGCGTAGTGCGTTGGCGTGGCGCATCCAGTGATGCGTATCGTCTACAATGACCAGCGTTTCTATTAGTACACCCTGTTTGTCGAGCCGTTGCACGAGGTCGGTCGTTTGGCTGAAGCGCACATTACGGTCATCATCGCCGTGGATGAGCAGCACGGGCGACGTCCACGTTTTGACCGATGAAATGGGCGACGATTCGTAAACGACCCGCATGGCTTTGGCAAAATCCGGTACTTTCTCGAACCGCCCCGTCTGTTGGGTATCGTACTCGTCGCGGTTCCAGTCATGTACGCCGTGCGTATCGACCCCGGCGGCAAAGAGTTTCGAGTCGCGGGCAAGGGCCAGCGCGGTGAGATAGCCACCGTACGACCCACCGAAAATACCGATCCGGTTCGCGTCGATCTGTGGCTGCTGCGCCAGCCAGACCGCCCCCGCCTTCACGTCCTGATACTCCGACGCCCCCATTGCTCCACCATTGGCCGGGTTCTGGAAGTCGAAGCCGTAGCCAATCCCCAGCCGGTAATTGATCGACAGCACCACAAAGCCCTCACTGGCCAACCATTGGTTCATAGCGTAGGCATTGGCGTAATAATCGGAGTAGTGCCAGCCCAGCATCATCTGACGGGGTGGGCCACCGTGCACATAAATCAACGAGGGTTTCTTTGCCGAACCACCGAACTCGACCCGACCGAACGCGGCCCGACCCGGCTTCTCAAAAAGCTGCCCGTGAACCATCATGCCATCGGGCGCTTTGAACGTAACCTGCCGGGGCGTCACCAGTTGATTCTGCGGATAATCGGCGGGGATCAGATTTTCGCCAATTAGTCTGGGCGTTCCGATACCGAAAGGCATAACGGCGGGCAGGGGCGGACGTTGGGCCGTAGCACTCAGCAGGGCTATCGTTTTGTTATCGCCCAGCACAACGGGGGTCCATTCCAGCCCCGCGCCGGGCGTCAGCACGTCCATTGTGGCCTTATCGACCGGTACCCGCGCTACGTGCCGCCGGTCAATGTCGAGTTTGTCGGGGCCGGTATTGGCCGAAAAAACCAGCCACTGCCGGTCGGGACTGAGCGAGACGTGTTCGACCATGAACGGGCCGGGTGTGAGCAGCAACGGCATACCGCCCAGCGCGGCCATCGAATACAGGTGCGGCCAGCCATCCTGATAAGACACAAACACAATCCGGTCTTTGGCGGCCCAATGCAGATTGGTACCGCCCTGCGTGGACGGCAGCGAACCCGCCAGCGTTTTAGGCGACTGCCAGCGTTGATGGGCCACGCCGGTAGCCACGTCGGCAATCCAGATACTCCAGGGGCGGGGTCGGCGCGTCAGCAGGGAGTCGGGTTCGTTACCACGCCCGGCGGTGCGTATGAAGGATAACTGCCGCCCATCCGGCGACCAGCGGGGCGAGGCATCCCGCGTAAACGACGGGGCCATCCAGCTAATGGGCGTGGTTTCGTTGGTGAAAACGCCCACAAAAGCATGGTCTTTTCGGTTGGAGACAAACGCCAGCTTAGCCCCGTCCGGCGACCATTGCAGCGACCCACTTGTGCCGCGGGCGGTGAACAGGATTTTGGCCGGTGAAGTCCCGTCGAGCGGTGCGCTCCAGGTCTGTCCGCCCTTGACAAAGGCAATTCGTTTGTTATCGGGCGAGATAATCGGTTCGTCACCCTCGGCAACGGCAGCGGGATCGCCCCCGGCGAAGGGAACGCGCCAGATCTGGACTTTGGGCGGGGTTGGCAAAGAAAGCGCGTTTACCGGCAGTTCATCGTCGAAGTTAGCCCCGTGTTCACCCCCGCGTACGTACACGACCCAGCGACCATCGTCGGAGATGGACAAACTGCTGATTTCCTGCCCGTCGTCCTGCGTATAATTCGTGAGTTTACGGGGTGCAAACTCCGGCCCTTCGGCTACGTATACGTTTCGTTTTCCCTGTTCATTCACCGCCCAGGCAATGCGCTCACCCTGCGCCGAGCGGGTCAAATCGGACGGAAACGGATAACTCCGCACGGCTTCGAGCGAAAACGTCTGCGCTCGCAGCAAAGGCACCTGAATCAGGAGAATACACAGAATAAAAATCGGCTGAAGTCGTCTTTTCATTGTCGGCAAGGGCATTTATGAAGGGACAGGCAATATAATCGAATGCACTGAAACTATACCTGAAACCGTACGACATCAACCAATACCACCCGCAACCAGACGTCCAACGTATGGGCTGTTCTGGTAACTTTGCCCCGTAAATCGCCCCAACATGGCCCACCCCGATACACATACCGAGTACATCGTTACCCAACCCGATTATCAGCGTATCCTTGCCAGTCTGCCCCCTACCGGTACCGATGGGCAGACCGCCCAGTCTGCTCCCGTAAGAGCTTTTCAGTACCGGCAAAACGTAAGCGATACCATTAACGCCGGAAAATGGCGGATGTGGGGAATCTCGCCCGAAACGTTCGCATTTACGTGGCAAAGCGGGGCCTGGCAGCCCCCCGCCAATCTGGTGGTGCGGGAGGTGTAGGGTTGGGTTTATATGCCCTCTAAAAAAACGTCACTTCCTGGATCAGGAAGTGACACGACACACTCATAACGATACGCCCCGCTTCCAAGGAATGAAATCGTCCTGACTGTTCAATACGGCTTTTACCGTTGTGTCGCCACTGGCTACGCTCACTACGAAATCGAGCAGCCGGTGGGCCGCCTGTTCGATGGTTTCGCTGCCGTCGATGATGCCGCCGGTGTCGAAATCCATGATGTCGTTCATTTTCCGGTACAGCTTCGTATTGCTGGCAACCTTCACGACCGGCGCAATGGGATTGCCGGTGGGCGTACCCAGTCCGGTGGTAAACAGCACCACCGTAGCGCCCGCAGCTACTTCGGCGGTGGTCGACTCTACGTCGTTACCGGGCGTACAAAGCAGCGTCAGACCGGGTTTAGTGGCTTTTTCGGGATAGTCGATTACGTCCGTTACGGGCGAGGTCCCTCCCTTTTTAGCCGCCCCCGCCGACTTGATAGCATCGGTAATCAAACCGTCTTTGATGTTGCCCGGCGAGGGGTTCATGTCGAAGCCCGACCCGGCTTCTATGGCCCGCTGACTGTACGTGGCCATCAGGTGGGCAAAACGGTCGGCGGTGGGGCGGTCCACGCAGCGGTCGGCCAGGTTTTGCTCCACGCCACAGAGTTCGGGAAACTCAGACAGAATGACCTGCCCGCCGAGGGCCACCAGCATATCCGAGAAATAGCCGAGGGTCGGATTGGCCGAAATGCCCGAAAATCCGTCGGAGCCGCCACATTCCAGCCCCACGCAGAGTTTGGCCAGCGGAGCACTGGTACGCCGTTCCGTATTGGCCTGCTGCATACCCAGCAGTGTTTGTTTGAGGGCCAGGTCAATGACTGCTTCTTCGGAGCCGATGGTCTGGTGATTGAGGACATAGACGGGCCGGTCGAAGCCGGGGGCGCGTTTCTGAATTTCCCCGGCCAGCAGGCTTTCTTCGGCGTTCTGGCAACCGAGGCTCAGCACCGTTGCCCCCGCCACGTTGGGGTGGGTAATATAGCCCGCCAGCAGGCCGCACAGCGCCTGCGCATCCTGCCGGGTACCGCCACAGCCCATCTGGTGGGTGATAAATTTGATACCATCGACATTCGGAAATACGGGCGAAACGGGCTTTGCTTTTGGCGCCGTGGGCAGGTCGGTTTGCAGAATATCCTCAGCCTGACCACCGGCCAGCATCGCCAGAATTTTAGCCACTTTGCTTTCGTAGGGCGTGGCCGTTTCGTAACCGAGGGCGTTGGTCAGCGCGTCTTCCAACACCCCTACGTTCCGGTTTTCGCAAAATACCAGCGGTACCACCAGCCAGTAATTGGCCGTGCCTACGCTGCCGTCGCTCCGTTGAAAGCCCCGGAACGTAGCATCGCGGTATGTCGATACGTCGGGGGCCGTCCAGTCGTAGTGGCTGTCGCGCACGGCAAGCGAACTGGCCGCATGTTTAGTGTTGAAGGTCGTGAGCCAGCTTCCTTTCGGGATGGCGGTTTGCGCCTTACCAACCAGCACGCCGTACATGGTGATGGCATCGCCGGGGGCAAAGTCACGGGCGGCAAATTTATGCTTGGCCGGAATGGCTTCAGTCAGGGTATACGCTTCGCCGTCGAGCCGGTGTGTTTCGCCTTTTTCGAGGTTAGTCAGGGCTACGATAACGGTATCGGCGGGGGCTACTTTGAGGAGTTTCATGTGATTGGGTGAGTAGGTTGGACGCCCACGTCCGACCAGCCGCGACAGCAACTTAGCTTGAACGATACCGTACACGCTCATGTGTCTAAGCAAAAGCTATCATAACAGCAACTTATCTTGGACTACTGTGTTAGCCCGTACCGGGCTGGTCGGACGTGGGCGTCCGACCTACTCCTTCCCGCTGCCCAGCTTTCCGGGTTTGGGTGTCTCGGTAGCGGGTTTGGGGTTCTTGACGTAGTTGTCCAGCCAGCCGTTCATTTCCCAAAGCATATGCAGCAGACTTTCTTTGGCCGTGTAGCCGTGACTTTCGTAGGGCAGCAGTACCAGTTTGCTCGTTACACCGAAACTCTTCAAAGCCGCGTAATACCGCTCAGACTGAATGGGGAACGTACCGGTATTGTTATCGGCCTCGCCGTGTACGAGCAGAATGGGCGTTTTTACCTTGTCGGCATTCATAAACGGCGACATCTGGTTATAGATTTCGGGAGCCTGCCAGTAGGTGCGCTGCTCGTTCTGGAAACCAAACGGCGTCAGCGTCCGGTTGTAGGCACCACTGCGGGCAATCCCGGCTTTGAACAGATTACTGTGCGTCAGCAGGTTGGCCGTCATAAACGCGCCGTACGAATGGCCGCCCACCCCTACCCGACCGGCATCCACAACGCCGAGCCGGACACCCTCGTCAATGGCGGCTTTGGCACTGCTCACGAGCTGTTCTACGTAGGTATCGTTCGGTTCTTTGGTACCCTCGCCCACAATCGGGATGCTGGCGTTGTCCAGAATGGCGTAGCCCATAGTCACGAACGCAGCCGCGCCCCAGTAGCTGATGCGGTTAAACTGATACGGCGACCCCGATACCTGCCCTGCCGCTTCTTTACTCTTGAACTCGGCGGGATACGCCCATAAAAACGTGGGTAGTGGCCCGTCTGATTTCTTGTAACCCGCAGGCAGGTACAGCGTAGCGGTCAGGTCCACACCGTCGGCGCGTTTGTAGCGGAGCTGCTGTTTCTGAACGCCTTTCAACTGCGGATATGGATGCGGAAACTGCGTTACCTGCGTGGGAGCAATGCGGGCTTTCAGGTTACGGACGAAGTAGTTCGGGCTCTCGTCGGGCGTTTCACGGGTGGTCAGGATTACCTGCCGCTGGGCGTCGATGATGGCTACGGGACGCTCGAAGTACGGAGCCGCCGACCGCCACAGTTCGCGGGTTTGGCCGGTTTTCAGGTTCAGCACACTCACAAACGGGCGGTCGCCCTGGGGCGAGGCACCCTGGGCGTTGAGCAGCATGATTTCGTTGTTGGGCAGCAGGTTCAGCACTTCGCGACCGTACTGGTTGTGTCGGGTGTCGGGCTGGCCGGGGTAGCCGTAGCGGTCTTCGTACGAGCGGTCAAAGAGGACTTTGGTTTGCCAGTTGGCGGGGTTTACGGTTTTGGTAAGCTGTTTGCGCGTCTGCCACCAGCGTTCGGTAGCTATTGCGGTTGTTTCGTTACCCCAGTCGAACCCCTCGAACCGAAACTGTGCCGCGTAGATTTCTTTGGGTTGCGCGGCAAACGGCGCGTCAATCAGGTAGACTTTGTCGCGAATGTCGGCCTGTACTTTAGGATTGCCTTTGTCCTGCGCTTCGGTGTAGTAAACCGATGCCGGGGCGTCGGCCCGCCAGCCAAAATCGCGGGGGCCACTGGGTGCACCATCGGGGCTGTACGGTACGTTTTCCTGCAACGGGCCGTCGTTCAGCGTCTTCACCAGACTACCATCCATCGCAAAAATATCAGTACGAAGGGGAAACCGATAAACCGGCACCAGATACGAAAATGGCGCGTGTACGGTCTCGATCATGACGTACTTCCCATCTGGCGAAGGGTCGGCCGATGAAATAATGCCGGGCTTGCCGATGGGCATCGTTTTGCCATCGAGATCAATTTTAACGACCTGCGCCGTAGTGTAGTAAGCAAACAGTCGTTCGTCGGACGGGTTTTTGAGCAAATCCTGGTAGGTGGGTGCCTGGCCACGCTGCCCACCCGTATTAGCCTGCGTAGTTGGTCCAGTGGGTACGCGGCTGATGTCCGGCACGTTGCCGATGCCCGCCGGTACGGTTTTGGCAATGAGGCTGCGGCTGTCGGGCAGCCACCGAAACGGGCTGCGCATGGTGGCGTTCAGGGCCATGCTGCCCACCCGCTGCGCTTTGGCAGTAGCTACGTCGGCCACGTAGAGGTCGATGTGGCTGTCGGTGCTATTGGCAAAGGCGATTTTCTGGTAATCGGGAGACCACTGCACGTTGCTGATGAGCGGCTCGGGCGGCAGGCCCGTAATGACCTTTTCTTCCTGACTCGTTACGTTTTTGAGTTTCAGTCCTGTGATATAGCGCGAACGGCTGGGGCCGTTATTGGCGGGGTTCAGGCGCAAACCGGCCAGTTTAAGTTCGGGCTGGGCCAGTTCGGCAATGCCGGGGGCCGACGCCTGTTCCAGAATCAGCATCACGTCGCCTTTGTCCGACAAACTCACTCCCGGCGTGGGCGGTATGGTTACGAGGTCGGCCAGGGCTTTGGGCGGGGTCTGGTAGGTGGGTGCGTCCTGAGCAATTGCCGGGCAAAAAATGCAGAACGAAAGAGGAAGAATGAGGGCGTATCGCACAAGCCGGGCGAAGCGGAACGGTTGTTGCATGAGCAGACTGGTTCGGTTAGTTGACCCTCTAAGTACGGCAAAAAAACGATAACTTGCTTTCTTGTTCCGGCTCAACATAATCCCTACATCTGCCGTTACGTTATTTATGCCCACCAATTTTACCGATTCCCCTGCCACGTCCTCTGCTAATGACCTGCTCGAAGGTATCCTGAACGCATCGCTCAACGGCATTATCGCCTACGAATCGGTGCGTGATGCAACGGGTACTATCGTTGATTTCCGGGCCGTACTCATCAACCGGGTGGCGCAGCAGATTCTACACCTGCCCAACACTGAACCCGGCTGGCGGTTGCTGACCCAGTTTCCCGACGTACTGGAGAATGATACGCTGGGCCACTACATCCGGGTTGTTAACACGGGTGAGCCAGACCGCTTCGAGATCAATGGTGATAACTGGTACGACGTATCGGCGGTGAAACTCCATGACGGGTTCGTAGCCACGTTCATCGACATCACCTCCCAGAAACAGACGTCAACGGCCATCAATGAGCAGAATAAACTACTGAGCAGCATCCTGAACACCTCGCTCAGCAGCATACTCCTGTATGAAGCCATTCGCGACGAGGCCGGCCAGATTCAGGATTTTCAGCTGATGATAACCAGCCCCAGGGCCGAAACAGAGATCAAACACCACTTCAGCGCAACGGCCCATAACCGTACTCTACTGACCATAAACCCCGAATCCCGCCGGATGGGGCAGTTCGACCGGTACGTAGATGTCGTGGAAACCGGACAGTCAACACGCCAGGAACATTTCTACGCCAACATCAATGTCTGGTACGATACGATTATCACCCCGTCAGACAATGGGGTGGTGATTACGGCTACCGATATTACAGCGCAAAAACAGGCTCAGCAGGAACTGGAGCAGCAGGCCGACCTGCTGCGGAACATGCTGACCGGTATTCTGCTGCTTGGCCCTATCCGGCAGGACGATGGCACCGTAACGGATTTCCAAATCCTGACCG
Source organism: Spirosoma sp. (assembly GCA_014377625.1). Classification (GTDB taxonomy): domain Bacteria; phylum Bacteroidota; class Bacteroidia; order Cytophagales; family Spirosomataceae; genus Spirosoma. The sequence goes on along the minus strand of JACMPG010000161.1, from coordinate 21,523 downwards.
CCAACCGGGCCGCTGGTACCATGACCAATACTGACTCCAATACCATTGTGGGCCAGACCATGCTGGCTGTATTTCCAACCTATAAAAGCCTGGGGTTCTTCGATCTCTATCGCGAGGTACTGGAAGCCGGACAGCCCCGGCGGTGGGAAAGTCATTACGAAGATGACAAACTCAACGAATGGTTTGAGGTACTGGTGGTAAAGCAGGGGGGAAACCTGGTGCTGACCTATACCAAAACGACCGATGCCCGACTGGCCCAGCAACGGCTCGAAGCCAGCGCGGCCAATCTCCAGGCTGTCATCGACCAGTCGCAGACGGGTATTTTTGTGTTCAGCCCAGTCTATGACAGCCAGGGCATGCATACGGATTTCCGGTTCAAAACCATCAACCAGATGGTGGCGGCACTGGTGGGCCAAACGCCCGACGTACTGACAGGGCAGGTCGCGTCGGACTGGTTCATCAGCTACCGTGAAACCGGCCTATTCGACAAGTATAAACGCACCCTCATTACCGGCGAAGACCAACGTTTTGACATTAATTACAGCGTCGATGGGTTCGATGTCTGGTTCGACGTGCATTCTGTCAGGTTTGGCAACGACGTGCTGGTTACGTTTACCGATTATACCGACCTGAAACGGGCGCAGCTTGCCGCCGAGAAGCAAACCAGTTTTCTGAACAATCTGCTCAACAGCACCAGCAACGGGATTATGTCGTTCGAAGCAGTCCGCAATGAGCAGGGGCAAATTGTTGATTTGCTCATCACGAATGCTAACTCTATTGGTGCCACTATTGCCGGCAAACCCATTGAACAGTTGATTAATAAGCGGGCACTGGTAAATTTTCCTGGCATCAAAACGGCAGGGCTGTACAATCTCTACGTCGCTACTATCGAGACAAAGCAATCGCTCGAGAAAGAACTGCATTATCAGGCCGATGGACTTGACACCTACGTTACGGTCAAAACCACCCGGCTTGGTGATGGCCTGGTGGTAACATACAACGACGTCAGCGAAACCATGCGGCTGGCCACCTACGCCAAACAGCAGGCCAGTTTGCTCGATAGTGTGCTGAACTGTTCTATTAACGGGATTATGGCCTTTGAAAGCATTCGGAGTGGTGCGGGGCAGATTCAGGACTTCCGGTTCCTGACCAGCAACGAAGCGGCATGCCGGATGGTGGGCAAGTCGGAAGTTGAACTCGTGGGCCAGCCACTGCTGTCTATTTTCCCGGGGAATGTCGAGTCGGGCCTGTTTGCCAAATATATTCAAACCACCGAAACCGGCGAGTCAGCCCGCGCGGAAATCGAGTACAAAGCCGACGGGCTGGATTTCTGGCTCGACATTTCGGCCCAGAAACTTGCCGACGGCTTCGTGGTGACGTTTACCGATATATCACCCATCAAGCGGGCCTCGCAGGCCATTGAACAGTCGGCAGCCGAATTAAAGACGGTAATCGATACGGCACAAACCGGCATTTTCCTGATTGGACCCGTGCGGAACGAAACCGGCGAAGTGATTGATTTTCGCCTGCGGGTAGCCAACCGAATCGTATCGGCGTTTGCCGGGAGATCCGCCAGCGAAATCATGGTTGGACTGGTCAGCGAGTGGTTTCCCGAATACATGACCAATGGATTGTTTGAGAAATTCCTGCATACGTACCTGACCGGCAACGCGCAGCATTTCGAGATTTATTACGAAGGCAAATCCCCGTCGGCCTGGCTCGACATGCTGGTCACTAAACTCGATAACGAAGTACTGGTTACGTTCAGCGATTTCACTACGATTAAACACCTACAGCAGCAGCTCGAAGCGTCGGTAATCGATTTGCAGCGCAGCAACAAAAACTTAGAGCAGTTTGCCTACGTAGCCAGCCACGATTTACAGGAACCCCTGCGCAAGATTCAGCAGTTTGGCGACATTCTTCAGACCAACTACGCGGCTGTTCTGGACGAGTCGGGCCAGGACATGCTGCGCCGGATGCAGTCGGCGGCCGGGCGGATGCGGGTACTCGTCAAAGACGTGCTGGCCTACTCGCGCATTGCTATCAAACGGGAAAACGAGAAAGCCATTGATCTCAATCAGCTTCTTCGCGACGTAGCCGGCGATCTGGAAACCGCTATTTTGGAGAAGAATGCCCTTATTCTGGTCGATACGCTGCCCATCATTGCCGGCGACGCAGCCCAGCTTCGGCAGTTGTTCCAGAATTTGATGAGCAACGCGCTCAAGTTCACTAAACCCGGGCGTCAGCCCGAACTCCAGCTTCGGTACACCGTGCAGCGGGGGCGCGATACAGGTCTTCCGGTTTCTGCCAGCGACAACGCGATTCAGTTTTACCGATTTGAGTTGAGCGATAATGGCATTGGCTTCGATCCGCATCAGGCCGAGAAGATTTTTCAGGTTTTTCAGCGGCTGCACAACCGCAACGAGTATCAGGGAACGGGTATCGGGCTGGCCATTGTGCAGAAAGTTATTGACAACCATCGGGGCTACATCCGCGCCGAAGGCCAACCGGGCCATGGGGCTACGTTCACCATTCTGATACCCGTTTAATTGTGAATTGTGAATGATAGACTGAGTGAGTAGTTGCTGACGCGGGAGACGCTGACGTCAGTAACTATTCACTCAGTCACAAGTCATAATTCATCATTCATCCGTTACTTTGGGGTACTCATACAACCTCAACCAATCTCAAATGCGTATCCTTATTTTTGGGCTTTTCCTGCTCACTGCTTCCGCCTGCAAACTCACGTTGCCCGGCGTGGATCAGGTTGAATTTGTCGAACCCGTCATTACGCCCATAGCCCCCGGTCTGATCGACGAAGCATCAGGCATAGTGGACAGCCGCAGCCAGCCCGGTAATCTCTGGGTAGAGCAGGACAGCGGCAACCCCGCCGAACTGGCCCTGCTGGGCTACGATGGCAAACTCAAAGGAAAAATTGCCGTACCCAATTTCCTCAACACCGACTGGGAAGAACTGGCCAACGGCCCCGGCCCGCAAGCTGGTGTGAACTACCTCTACATCGGCGACATTGGCGATAATAACGCCAACCGGGGGCTGGTGCAGATTTACCGTCTGCCCGAACCTGCCAACCTGCAAACGCCCATCACGCAGGTGGATCGGTTCAACTTCCGATACCCCGACGGCCCCCGCGATGCCGAAGCCATGTTCGTTGATCCCGCTACAAAAGACATTTATATCATCTCAAAGCGCGAACCCAACAACACGCGCCTGTACCGGCTGGCTTACCCACAAAATCGAGATGAGGTGACCGTAGCCGAAGCACTCGGCGAGATGCCTTCATTTGGTCAGGGTCTGCCTGCCTACGTGACCGGCGCTGCCATCTCGCCCGATGGCAGCGAACTGATTGTCCGCACCTATTCAAATATATTCTACTGGAAGCGTAAGGACGGGCAAAGCATTGCCGATGCCCTTCAGAAGGGTACGGGCCGTACCATACCGTATCGGCTGGAGCCACAGGGCGAAGCCGTGTGTTTCAACAAGGAGGGTCGTGGCTATTTTACCCTCAGCGAACGCGGCACTGCTGCATCAGTGAACCTGTATTATTACGCGAAGAAATAATTTTGATGGTTGCTGGCGCAGGCGTAGCCCCCCGCCAGCAACTATTCACTCATTGACATGAAAAGCGCCATTGTGATTGGGGCCGGGGTGGCCGGCATAGCATCGGCCATTCGGCTGGCGGTGCAGGGCTATACCGTAGAGGTGCTGGAAGCCAACGCGTATCCGGGCGGTAAGCTCTCTACGTTCGACCTGACCGGAACCAGCGGGCCGTACCGGTTTGACGCGGGTCCGTCGCTGTTTACCATGCCGCATCTGGTAGACGAGCTGTTTACGCTGGCCGGTAAAAATCCCGCCGACTACTTCGAGTACATTCGCCTGGACGAAACCTGCCGCTATTTCTGGGATGATACCACCCGCCTAACCGCCTGGGCCGACCACAATCGGTTTGCGCAGGAAACACAAACCGTCTTTAACGAGCCCGCCGATCACCTCCTCAGCCACCTCCGCGACTCGGCCCTCAAATACGACGTCACGGAGAAGCTGTTTCTGCACCGTTCGCTGCATAAGGTCAGCACCTGGCTCAACCGAGACGCCCTGCGCGGCTACCTCAACCTGCCCCGGCTGGGCGTATTCGGCACGATGAACGGAGCCAACGAGCAGCGGTTCCAACACCCAAAACTCGTACAGTTGTTTAACCGCTACGCTACGTACAACGGCTCAGACCCCTACCAGACCCCTGCCACGCTGAACATCATCCCGCATCTGGAGTACAACATCGGTGCGTTTTTCCCGGTCAGTGGCATGGTGAGCATTACCAACAGTCTGGTAAAACTGGCCGAGGACCTCGGCGTTACCTTCCAGTACAACACCCGCGTTACGGAGATCGTGACAGAAGGTAAACGGGTAGTTGGGGTTAGGCGGTCTGGTGAGGGAATCATCAAAAAAGCGGACCTGATTATTACGAATATGGACGTGGTGAGTACGTTTCGTAAACTGCTTCCCCACGCCCGGCAGCCGGAGCGGATTCTGCGGCAGCCCAAGTCAAGCTCGGGCCTGATTTTTTACTGGGGTATCAACCGCAAATTTGCGGAGCTGGGGCTGCACAACATTTTCTTCAGCAACGATTACCGCGCCGAGTTCACGAGCCTGTTCCAGCAAAACGACCTTTACGACGATCCTACAATCTATCTCAATATTACTTCGAAACAGAAACCCGACGACGCTCCGTCTGGCTGTGAGAACTGGTTTATTCTGCTCAACGCACCCAACAACACCGGGCAGGACTGGGATGCGGTTATTGCCCGTGCCCGGCAGAACGTGATCCAGAAACTAAGCCACAACCTCGGCATGGACGTCGGTGCATTCATCGAGACCGAAGCGGTTCTGGACCCCCGCAGTATCGAGAGCCGCACGTCGTCAAGTCAGGGAGCGTTGTACGGCAACAGCAGCAACAATCGGTTTGCCGCATTTTTGCGCCACGCCAATTTCTCGCACGAGTTCAGTAATCTATACTTTGTGGGCGGCAGCGTTCACCCCGGCGGGGGCATTCCACTGTGTCTGCTGTCGGCAAAAATTGCTACTCAGCTTGTCAGTGACCAGTAATCAGTTACCAGTTATCAGTCAATTCTGGATGGGTTGCGGGCATGGGCTATCTTTGCGGATAGCCTGATACAACTGACATTATACCGGCTAACTGGTCATTGAGAACTGGTCACTGATAACTGATAACTGAACCGTGGATTCTTCGATTTTAATTATTGTGCTGAGCTTAGCCGTTCTGATTTCGTACGGCTTCGATCTGTTCAGCAGTAGGTTCCAGATGCCGTCAGTACTCCTGCTGCTGGGGCTGGGTATGCTGATCCGGCTGTCCACTACGTACTTCAGCGTGCAGGTGCCCTACCTTGATACCATTCTGCCCACGCTGGGTACGCTGGGTCTGATTTTGGTTGTGCTTGAAGGGGGTCTGGACCTGGAACTGGAAAGTACCCGGCTCGGTGTCCTGAGCCGCACATTACTGGCCTCACTGCTGTCCATTGTAGGCTGTACGCTACTCATTGCCACGATGCTCTATCTACTGCTCAACGATAGTTTTTATCACTGCCTGATTACTGCCCTGCCATTCTCAATTATCAGCAGTACCGCATCTAACTCGATCATAACGAGTCTGACCGGCTGGCAGCAGGAGTTTGTCGTGTATGAGTCGGCATTCAGCAGCATTCTGGGCATTATGGCCTATAATTTTCTGTTACTACTCAGCAATAACTCCGCATTGGGTGCGGTCTGGTCCTTCACACGCGACACAGTGGTCATGGCGGTGGTGTCGGTCGTGTGCTGCTTTCTGTTGCTGTATCTGATTGGGCGCATCAACCACCGAATCAAGTTTCTACCCATTATTTCAGTGCTGTTTCTGGTCTATGCTCTGGCCGAAATCAATCATCTGTCGTCGCTGTTGCTGGTTTTGATTTTCGGGCTGTTTCTGAACAACACCGAGTTATTTATTCGGGGGCGGCTGAGTTTGATTCTGAAAAACGATCTGTTCGAGAAAGAGCTGGAACAACTCAAGAACCTGACCGCTGAGGGAGCCTTTGTAGTCCGCACGTTTTTCTTCCTGATTTTCGGCTATATCGCCATTCCGACAGAGCTGGTTGATACCGACGCCCTGATTGTGGGCATATTATTTGTCTTTGTCATTATTGGCTGGCGTTGGATTACGTTACGCCTGACCTACCGGGGCCGCATTACGCCCCTGCTCTGGATGGCCCCGCGCGGCCTGATCTCCTTGTTGCTATATCTTAACATTCCCGAAAGCCTGCGACTCCTGGGATTTCGGAATGGCATTCCGATGCTGGTCGTCGTACTGTCGTCGCTGGTTATGATGGCCGGTTCGCGGGGGAGGAAAGGTATGATGAATGATGAATGATGAATGATGAATGCCTTCCGGCGTCGACAACAATTGCGTCAGCCCATTCATCATTCATCATTTAAAGACAGGTATCGCCAGAATGACCACAGCCGTCTTGTTTTCAGGTAAGTGAGATTGGTTTCGTTGACGTAGGCTTCGCGCTCGAAGCTGATATTTCGGTAAGCCTGGTCATGCGTTTTGCCCTGGATTCGGCGGATGATGTATTCAATACCGTACCAGACGTAGAAAGGCAAAATACCCAGTTCGGCCTGTTGCCGCAGGTGGATACGCTCATGGTTGATCAGTACCGGACCGGGCTGGCGCTGGCGTACCAGGATGAACGGAAACAGGGCCATACCATCAGCATTAAGCCGCGAAAACCGAACGACAAACGACTTTTTCATCTTCTATTAAGAGACAATCCCGGTTCTATTCCGGTTTCAATCTATATGATTCTTACGCTTATACTGATTTTTGCCGTCGGCTACCTACTGATTACGCTCGAACATCCCATTAAAATAAACAAGACGGCCACCGCTCTCATTACAGGTGTACTGTGCTGGTCTGTCTATGCGCTGGCCTCTCCCGACCGGGAACCCGTCGTAGAAAACCTGGGCCACCATCTCAGCGAAATTTCCGAAATCCTGTTCTTCCTGCTGGGTGCCATGACGGTGGTTGAACTCATCGACGTACACGATGGCTTTACGCTCATCACCGACCGCATTGCCAGCCGCAATACCCGTACCCTGCTCTGGACCATTAGTTTGCTGACGTTTTTCATGTCGGCCCTGTTAGACAACCTGACGTCTACCATCGTCATGGTTTCGGTAGCCCGCAAGTTAGTGACCGATCCCGACCAGCGAAAAGTTGTATCGGGCATGATTGTGCTGGCGGCCAACGCCGGCGGGGCCTGGTCGCCCATCGGCGACGTCACCACGACCATGCTCTGGATTGGCGGTCAGGTCACTACGCTCAACATTATCCGGCAGTTGCTGCTGCCCAGTCTGGTGTCATTGCTGGTACCACTGCTGGTTGTTACCTCGCTCTACAAAGCAGATTCGCAGGCCATGCTCGGTACGGCAGGGCGCGGGATCAGCCGCCCTTACGTAACCAAACGGCACCGTTTCGAGCGTCAGCTTATGCTGGGCGTGGGGTTGGGGGGCATGTTGTTCGTACCCATTTTCAAGACCATAACGCACCTGCCGCCGTACATGGGCATGATGCTGGTGCTGGGTAGTGTCTGGGTAGTGTCGGAACTGCTCCACAGCGAAAAAGACGATGCCGAACGGCAGAAATACACCCCGGCCTACGCCCTGAGCCGTATCGATACGCCCAGTGTAATGTTTTTCCTCGGTATTTTACTGGCCGTTGGCGCGCTGCAGTCAACCGGCCTGCTACGCGACATGGCCGAATCGCTGACCCGCACGGTGGGTAATTTAGACGCCATCATTATGCTCATTGGCGTAGCATCGGCAGTGGTGGACAATGTACCGATTGTGGCTGCGGCTATGGGCATGTACGACTTGCAGACCTACCCGCCCGATGCCAAGCTGTGGGAGTTTCTGGCCTATTGTGCCGGTACGGGCGGTAGTCTGCTGCTGATTGGCTCGGCAGCCGGCGTGGCCGTCATGGGCATGGAGCGGCTATCGTTTGGCTGGTACCTGCGCCGGATCAGCTGGCTGGCCCTGATTGGCTACGTAGCCGGTGCGCTGGCCTATCTGGCTCAGTACGCGCTGTTTGGATAATGGCTTTTTAACACGGAGAAAGGGGAGTTAAACACGGAGAGAACAGAGTTTTTGCTCCGTTGCCTCCGTGTTTAACTCCCCTCCCTCTGCCGCGCCGGCGTACCGGTTAAAATTTACTCAGAAATCCGTATCAGCTTTGGCCAGTTCCAGCGGTTTTATCCAGACGTTGCGGTAGAGAACATTATGTCCTTCGGCCTGGAGTTTCAGCCCGCCAGGGGTATCGGTAATGCCTTTGCCGCCGTCATTACCCCCGTCGATGCCGGAGTTTGGCCCGCCCCATACCTGACTGATTTTCTGGTTGTCGTGCACTTTTTTACCGTTGAAGTATATCGTCACCATAGCGGGTTCGGTACGTTGGCCATCTTTGAAACGGGCCGTGCGGAACTGAATATCGTAGGCATTCCACTTGCCGATACCTGCGTAGGCATAATACGGCGAAGGCGACTCGTTAATGACCGCGCCCATACCGTGTGAGGTGGTGTCGCCATCAACGATCTGAATCTCGTAGCGGCTTTGCAGGTAGACGCCACTGTTACCACCCGGTTCGGTAATCATGAACTCAACGTGGATACGGGCGTCACGGTAAAGTTTTTTCGTCACGATGTCGGCAGCTCCGTATTTACCGCCCGCAGCCGCCGGGTCGTTGGTGTTGAGGACCATACCTTTTCCAGCCGGGTCTTTCACCAGAAACCATTTAATGGGCAGCGTAGCCGATAAACGCGGACCGTTCCAGTACGTCCAGTTCTGGTCCAGCATCTGCCGGGTGCCATCAAACAGCAGATCGGCTCCTGTGGGCGGTTTGGTTCCCACGCCAACGGGTGGCTTTACGGTGGGAAGCATAGCTGTACCCACGGCAAGCAGTGCCAGGGCAGCGAGGAAAAGGGCGGGTTGTCGGCGTTGTTGATTCATAGAATTACTGGGTTATATAAACGAATGGACGATGCAACTATAGAAGTCCTGAATGGCTGATTTATACCGACAAAGCTACTGGCAACCAGAATACAAACTGAAATCTATTCTCCGTCATTATCCTGCATAACGCATGGTAATGTGCCACCCCTGCCCGGCTACGCTACCTTTACGCCCGAATCATTCAATAGTAGCCAACGTTCTTATAAACGTGGTAGCGAATGTTAAAATACCGTTGCTATCACACAAAAACCATGATTACAACCGATATATGCATAATTGGCGCGGGTCCAGTGGGCCTGTTCGCCGTTTTTGAAGCCGGACTCCTTAAAATGCGCTGCCACCTCATCGACGCCCTGCCGCAGGTGGGCGGGCAGCTGTCCGAAATTTATCCGCAGAAACCTATTTACGACATTCCGGGCTTTCCGGCCATCAACGCCCAGAAACTCGTTGACAATCTGATGGAGCAGGCCGCGCCCTTTAAACCAACGTTTTCGCTCGGCGAACGGGTAGAAACACTGACCCGCCAGCCTGACGAATCGTTCGTCATCACCACCAGCGACAACACGGCCGTGCACTGTCGGGTGGTAGTTATTGCGGGCGGGCTGGGCTCTTTTGAACCGCGCAAACCCGACATCGAAAACCTCGAACGCTTCGAGGGCAAAGGCGTAGCCTATATGGTCAAAAACCCGGAGAGCCTACGCGACCGGCGCGTAGTGCTAGCCGGCGGGGGCGATTCGGCGCTGGACTGGACCATTTTCCTGGCCGACGTAGCTAAGGAAGTGACGCTCGTGCACCGCAGCGATACCTTCCGGGGGGCACCTGATTCAGCAGAAAAAGTATTCGACCTGGCCAGTCAGGGAAAAATCAACCTCGTCTTACAATCCAACATCACGAGCATCAACGGCAACGGGAAACTGGCGGAAGTAAACATTACGGCCAAAGACAAAACCGTAACCACCCTGCCCGCCGACAACCTGATTCCGCTCTTTGGCCTGACACCTAAACTCGGCCCTATTGCCGACTGGGGTCTAAACATCGACAAGTCGGCCATCAGCGTCAACACCACAGATTACTCGACAGGCGTGGAGCGCATTTACGCCATCGGCGACATCAATACGTATCCGGGCAAGCTGAAGCTGATTTTGTGCGGGTTCCACGAAGCTGCACTGATGTGCCAGAGCGCGTTTAAATACGTATACCCAAGCCAGAAACTAAGTTTCAAATACACCACCGTAAACGGCGTACCCACGTTTTGATGTTTTTCTTTAACACAGAGAGAACAGAGTGGTTCGACGGGGCAGTTTCACAGCGAAAAAGAAAGAAAACTGTACCAGTGGACTACTCGGTGAACGTCTCCGTTTCTCTGTGTTAAAAACTTCTCCTTATGATTGACTTTACCATAGAAGACCGCGACGGTACGCGGCAGACGCTGGAAATACCCGAAGGCATCAGCCTGAGCCTGATGGAGGTCATGAAAGCGTCTGACTACACTATTCTGGCTACCTGTGGCGGCATGGCCCTCTGCGCCACCTGCCATGTTCAGGTGCTGGAAGGACTGGATAACCTCCCGCCCGCCCAGGACGCCGAACTCGACATGCTCGACACCCTGCCCGACGCCGACTCAGACAGCCGCCTGGCGTGCCAGCTCCGCGTCGATGAATCGTTGCAGGGGGGCGTGTTCAGGATTCGGGGAGAGGAACAGTAAGCATCGGGGCGGCAATGTGTTGCCGCCCCGATGCTTATATCGAAATTTCTCCCGTCAGGTACAACTGCACCTGCCCGGAAATAGCAACGCGGTCGTTGAGGAGTTTGCAGCGGAGATAGCCGCCCCGTTTAGAGAGTTGCCGGGCCGTAAATTCTGTTTTGCCCAGCTGTTCGGCCCAGTACGGTACCAGCGTGGTGTGGGCCGAACCCGTTACGGGGTCTTCGTCACCACCCGACTGCGGCCCGAAAAAACGCGATACAAAATCAACGCCACTATCAGCATCGCCGGGAGCCGTTACAATGACGCCCCGGGCCGGCACAGTAGCCATTTCACGGAAATCTGGGTCGAGGGCTTCGATCTGAGCCTGATTCTCATAGATCAGCATGTAGTCGGTTTTTCCTTTGAAGACGGCCAGCGGTTTTTCGCCGAGACTGGTAGCTAATGCCGGTGGCTGTACGTTGGCTTTGGTTGCTACGTCGGCAGGAAAATTGAGCGTGAGCCAGCCATTTTCACCTTTATAAACTTTCAGTAGTCCCGAACGCGACTCAAAGCTGATCTCGTCGGCATCAACTTTTTCTTCCAGATAAAACACGACATGACCCGTTGCCAGCGTGGCGTGGCCGCACAAATCCACTTCGACGGTGGGCGTAAACCAGCGGATGTGAAACGTGGCGTCACCATCGGTCTTGACGTAGAAAGCGGTTTCGGCGAGGTTATTTTCAACGGCAATCTGCTGCATCTGTTCGTCCGGCAACCACTCGGTCAGAGGAACAACAGCGGCTGGATTACCCGAAAAAAGACGGTCGGTAAAGGCATCGAGTTGATAAATTTTCATAAAAAGGGGTTTTGGGCGAGTGTAACAACGGGAAAATTAGCGCATAGTCGTCAGTTGCTCAAATACCGGCGCAGAAAAATCCCGCAGTGACGCCAGCACCCGGTCAGCACCCGTAAACTTGGCATCGGCAAACTCAAACGCGGCAGGTACCGCCACCGTTCTCATACCAGCCGCCCGCGCCGAGGTCAGGCCCGTACCCGAATCCTCGAACGCCAGGCAGTTGGCGGGTGCCATACCCAGTTTGCGGGCCGTGCCCAGATACACGTCGGGGGCGGGTTTGTTGCGGGGTTCCAGCGTGGCCGAGTGCCAGACGGTCAGCGTATTGCGGATACCCATCCGGTCGATAACCAGCTCGATCAGGCTCATAGGCGAGGCCGAAGCAATGGCGGTGGGGATGTTACGTTCAGCGAAAAAATCAAGTATGGCCAGCGCACCGGGCATCGGCTCAGCCAGCGCACCGATTCGTTCATGCGCGCCCTCGGTAATGATTTCGCCAATCTCAGCGCGGGTTTTCCCCGGCTGTTCGACCCACGGGAAGCGGGCAAGCCAGTACTCTACCACTGCCGGAATGGGCAGGCCGGTTGTTTGTTTGCATTCATCGTCGGTCAGGTTCAGGCCCACCGTGGCAAATACCTCGCGTTCGGCAGCCCGCCAGTGTGGTTCGGAGTCGATAAGCAAACCATCCATGTCAAATATTGCTGCTTGTATCAAGGGGTAGAAAGGAGTAAGGGGTGAAAATGGGGGTATAGGGTGTATTGCTGATGCGTGGGAGTGATGCGTCAGCAATACACCCCATTCCCTACTCCTTACCCCTATTTTTTCAAACCTCAGCTTGTCGAAATGGTTTAACGTCAATTTTCTCCCAGACCCCCTGCACAATGTAGGGGTCAGTACGGAGGTAGTCCTGGAGTTGGTCGTCGGTATCGAGCGTGAGCATCAGCATAGAACCCATCATCTGCCCGGCTTCATCAAGTAATGCACCGCCGAGAATAAACTGGTCATTGGCTTTGAGTTTTCGTACATAGTCGAGATGGTCGGGCCGGACGGCCATGCGTTTGTCGAGGCTGTCGGGGTAATCGTATGCGTGAATAACGTAGGTCATTGGCTGCTATTTGGAGACTTAGAGAACTGGGTTGATTGGCGTTTCCATCTGGCAAGGTACGTTTTTATCGGCTTTACCCGTTTCTTTGTCCTACCATGAAATACCTCCGCTACCTGCTGCTGCTGACCACCGTCGCCACCTTCGCACAAAAACCCACGCTCACCGTCGAAACCATCATGCAGGACCCGAAGAACTGGGTCGGCACGTCGCCCAGTAGCCCCTTCTGGTCCGACGATTCCAAAACGCTGTATTTTAGCTGGAATCCCGACAAAGCCACCAGCGATTCGCTCTATAAAGTCACGTTCTCGACCGGCAAAACGCCCGCGCCTGCCAAACCCGTAAAGGTCTCCCCTACCGAGCGACGCGCCCTGACCACGCCCCCCAACTTCGGCTTTAACCGGGCCAGGACGCAACGGCTGTTTGAACGGCAGGACGACTTATTTCTGGTCGATGTGAAGACCAACGCCATCCGGCAGCTGACCAATACTACCGAAGCCGAAAGCAGCCCGGTTTTCTCCGGCGATGAGCGGCAGGCCATTTTTCGGCGCGGTAGCAACCTGTTCAGCCTCGACTTACAAACCAGTTTATTGACCCAACTGACCGACTTTAAACCCGGCAAGAAAAAAGACGATGCTAAACTGACCGATAACGAAAAATACCTAAAAGCCGACCAGCCCCGGCTCTCTACGGTGCTGACCGAGCGCAAAGCCAAGAAGGAAGAAGCCGAGCGCATCGAAAAAGCTGACAAACCCCAACGCCCAAAGGAAGTCTATCTGGACGACCGCACCCTGCAAAGCCCACAACGCAGCCCCGACGGGCGGTTTATTACGTACCGGCTCAGTAAAAACCCAACCAACGCCAAAACCACTATCGTGCCGAGTTACGTGACCGAGTCGGGCTATACAGAACCAATTACGGGCCGGACCAAAGTGGGTAGTCCAGTGGCCGCGTCAGAGTTTTTTGTCTATGATATAACCCGCGATACCATTCGGACTGTATCGCTCAGAACCGTTCCCGGCATTTACGACAAACCGGCGTTTCTGACTGAATATCAAAAGAAAGCGAAAGCCGACTCGGCAAAAACTAGATCGACTGCCAAAGCTGATACGGCGAAAAAAAACCGCCCAGTGGTCATTAATGGACCGGTCTGGTCGGACGATGGTAAATTTTGCGTGGTCGTGCTGCGGTCGCAGGACAACAAAGACCGCTGGATTATGCAGCTCAATCTGGATTCGCTGAGTCTGACCCCGCTGGACCGGCAGCACGACGACGCCTGGATTGGCGGGCCGGGTATTGGTTCGGCCAACAGTGCCGGGAACCTCGGCTTCCTGGCCGATGACCATACGATCTGGTTTCAGTCCGAAGCCGATGGCTACTCGCATATTTATACCCTCGATTTACTGACCAAACAGCGTAAACAGCTTACATCGGGCCAATTTGAAGTGCAGCAGGCATTTCTGTCGAAAGATAAAAGCCAGTTTTTCCTGCAAACCAACGAAGTGCATCCCGGCGAGCAGCATTTTTACCGGATGGCAGCCGCCGGTGGGCCGCGCACCCGCCTGACTACCCAAACCGGTGCGAACGACGTAACGCTCTCGCCCGACGAAACCCGAATGGCCATCCGTTATTCCAGCACTAATCAGCCGTGGGAGCTGTACAGTGTGCAGTTACCAGTAACCAGTAAACAGACTTCTCTGCCCGTTAAGCTGACCGATTCGCCAACGGAGGCATTCAAAAAATACCCCTGGCGCGAACCAACGCTCGTGACCATTCCGGCCCGCGACAAACAGGCCATCTACGCCCGGCTATACAAACCCGACCCGACTATTCGCAACGGCAAGAGCGTAGTGTTTGTACACGGCGCGGGCTACCTGCAAAACGCCCACAAATGGTGGAGTCAGTACTTTCGCGAATACATGTTTCATAACCTGCTGACCGACGCGGGCTATACCGTACTGGACATCGACTACCGGGGGTCGGCGGGGTACGGGCGCGACTGGCGCACAGGCATTTACCGGTTCATGGGCGGCAAAGACCTGACCGACCACGTGGATGCAGCCCGGTGGCTTGTGCAGACGCAGGGCGTGGACTCAAGCCGGATTGGTGTTTACGGCGGATCGTATGGCGGGTTCATTACGCTCATGGCCATGTTTACCACGCCGGGCGTGTTTAAAGCTGGTGCCGCCCTGCGCCCCGTTACCGACTGGGCCGCCTACAATCACCCCTACTCGGCCAACATCCTCAACGAACCCCAGGCCGATTCACTATCGTACCGAAAATCATCGCCGATTTACTTTGCCGAGGGCCTGCGCGGCCACCTGCTCATCTGCCACGGACTGATCGACACGAACGTACACGCGCAGGATGCCCTCCGGCTGTCGCAGCGGCTCATCGAACTCAAGAAGGAGAACTGGGAGCTGGCCCTGTACCCGCTGGAAGATCACGGATTTGTGGAACCGACAAGCTGGATGGACGAGTACAAACGCATCCTGAAGCTGTTCAACGAGCGGTTGTAAGCGCGGGGTCGTGTTGCGCCGATTCGGTATATTTGTCTGTAAATCAACAAAATCATGGAAACTACGCAACAACAAACGCTTACCCCGGAGGAACGGCAGGCCAACGTATCGAAGCTAATTTCTGACTGGAAAGCTCGAAAGAAATTATCGGAGGAGGAAACAAAAGCAAGAGTCAAAACACCCGAATATCAGGCTATTTTGAAAGACCTGCGCGAACGAAATAGAGCAAAAGGAATTATTTTTCCGTCAGAAAATGAGTTATGATTTTGCCATCGTTGGCGGGACTTTCAATAGTTACACGTTCCAAACAGCCAATCTGATTGTCTATGAGGTAAAATTTAAGCCGACGCCTTACCTCTTTGGGGAGAGTAGTTCGTTTGCTCCGCACGTATATGAGTTCTCAATCATCGTAGCCAATAACCCAACGGCGGCTAATCCCGCATTTGATGATCGCACATCGCACACCATCGCAGCAATTTTCACCAGCTTCTTCAACCGAAGCGACGAGCTAATCATCATCTACATCTGCGATTCGTCCGATGGCCGACAGCTAACCCGGAAACGCAAGTTCAATTCCTGGTTTTACTCATTCGTTGATGAAGACTTTGTAAAGTACGACGACATTCTGCGGGATGTAAACGGAGAAAAGTACCCGGTGGCGTTAATTCTGAAAGAACAAAATCCCTATAAAGCTCAGATTATCAGCGAGTTTATCGCCTTGATTGGCGGCTATAATGTTGGGAAGTGAATCGCTTTTGTGAGTTAGATGGACGAGTACAAACGCATTCTGAAGCGGTTCAACGAGTGGTTGTGAGGGCGTGGCTGTGCAGCAGAAAACCCTGACCCCGAAGCAACACCCGATTTTGGCATCAACGGCGGGCAGAAATACGTGGCCTGGGCAGATTTTCGGACTACGGGAGCCACTGCAAACGTCGTTCTCTCGTCGCCCGAACCGAACCCGGCCATCCTCCCTCCTGTGGCATCGAATCAGCCAGTGGTAGCGACTGGGTTCAGCGATCTGTCGCTGGGTATTCTGACCAGTACGCTGACACCCGCCCTTAACGGGGAGGTAACAGTAACGGTCAGGATTACGTCGCGGGGCTATTATTTTGAAGAACAGGCGCAGGTTCGCTGTCAGTTGCCGCCGGGGATGTCGTTCATGAGCAGCAGCGATTTCACCGCATCGGGTAATATACTCACCTCGGCAAGCCGGAGCGTATACACCTACGAGCCAACGGCCCTGACATTCCGGGCGCGGGTAAATCAGCCGGGGCAGGCCACTATACAGACCGAAATCTTCAGCGCGGGCCGTCCCAATCCCGACTCTGCCCCCAACATTGGCTACGAAAACGGCGAGGACGACACGGCTCAGATCAGTCTGCGAACAGTAGTACAGTAGTTTGCTTCGGCACACAAAGCTGGCCTGCACGGTCCAGCCTACTCCACCACTACCCGCACCGTCGTCCGGCGCGAATCAGCGTCGGCGCGGAGCAGGTAGCTTCCGGCTTGTATGCCCGTCAATGGCCACTCTGCCTGTTTTTTACCGGTGAAGGCGGGTAGCTGCTGCTGCCATACGGCCCGGCCCGACGCGTCCAGCAATTGGAATCCCACTGCCGAACGGCCTGCCTGTTCGAGTTCAACGCGCAACTGACCGCGTACCGGATTCGGCGCGACGTGCACCACAAAATCGGCGAGGGGCTCGGGCGTGGCCGTCAGCACAAAATCAATGACATTGGACGGGGGGGACGCGCAGCCGCTGGTGGTCACAACGGCGTAATACTGCCCGCTTTCAAAGGGCGTCAGGATCGGGCGCGTGGCGTTCGGAACGGGCCGGGCGGGGTCGGCACCCTGCCGCACAAACCACTGAATCCCCGCGGTCTGATCAACCAGCAATGCCCCGCCTGACTGCTGAACTACGGGCTTATCGGGCAGCAGAGCCGTGGCCCGGACGGTTATAAACACGGTACTGGTGGTGCAGCGGTTGCTATCGGTGACGCTGACGGTATAGGTGCCTTCGATCAGGCCCGTTTGGGTGGCGGTGCGGCTCCGCAGTGTGTCTTTGCGTTCGGTAATCCAGTAGTACGTAAACGGTCTGGCTCCACCCGCTACCTGTACGGCAGCTTCGCCGGCACTCCCCCCGGCGCAGGGCGTGTTTTTGATGGTACCAATCGTCAATGTGAGTACGTTGGCATCGGTCACGACGGCGGTAGTGGTGTCGGCACAACCCACTTCGTCAATTACGCGCAGCCGGTAGGTGTTGGGGCGCAGGCCCGTAATGCGGGGGGCGGGCTGGGCGGGCTGGCCAAGCACCTGGTACTGCCGCGCCGTACCGCTGCCGCCCGTGCTGGTCAGGGTAATGGCACCCGTAGGACAAACGCAACACGACGCCGATGTGGGTACCGCCCGAACGTTGAGGGGGGCGGCCTGACCCACCGTTACCGAAGTGACTTCGGTACAGCCGTTGGCATCGGTCCCTACGATGGAGTAGCCACCCACACCCACACCCGTAAAGACATTACTGGCCTGTGCCGTTTGCGCGGTCGTGAGCCGGTAACTGGGCGCGCCGGTACCGCCCGTAAACGACACCGTAATCGTGCCACTACTGGGACCAAAACAGTTGACGGGCCTGGAGACAGCACTGAGCTGAAACCGCGTGGGCTGGGTAACAGCCGCCGACGCTTTGGTTAGGCAGCCGTTGGCGTCGCGCACGGTAATAGCGTACGTACTGGCCGACAGCCCCGTAAACTGCGATCCGGTCTGGAAGGCATTGGTCCCGATCTGATACTGGTAGGCCCCTGACCCACCCGACGCAGCCACCGTTATACTGCCATCCACCGATCCGGCGCAGCGCGTAGGCTGGGGCGTTAGCGCCACCTGAAACGCCGGGGGCTGGGTAATCTTTACTGACTCAAAATAGACACAGCTGAGCCGGTCAACCACACCAATAGTGTAGGTTGAGTCGCCTTTGAGATCAAAAAACGTTCCGTTGTCGCGGGGGGTGGTGTTCAGGAAAAAGCGATACGTACCATTACCCCCCGACGGTACGGCGATAATACCCCCATCAGATCCGCCCGTACATTTGGCTCCTACTGCCGTAATGCTGAGCGTCAGGGCGTCCGGCTGCCGCACCTGCGCAGTAGTTTGCACCGTACAGCCCCGCGCATCTCGAACAGCAACGGGATACACGCCCGCAATCAGCCCTGTGTACCCATTGGCGGTTTGAAACGTGGTGGTATTGAACTGATACTGAAAGGGGGCCGTACCACCGGTAGCATTGATAGTTACGCGCCCATCGGCACCCCGGTTGCAGGAAACCGGCCCCACCGTGGCCGAGATTGAAATAGGCGGATTAACCTGAATGGTCGTTGTAGCTGAGGTACTGGCGGTACTGGTTACCAGAGCCGTTGTGCTGACAATGGCCGTGCCACTCGTAGCCGTGCCACTCGTAGCCGTGCCACTCACGGCAGTTGTGGTTACGACCGAACTGCTGGTTACACTGCACACCACCTGATAGGCTACCGTCTGCGTAGGCACCACTACCACCACCCCGCCAGTTTGAGCTGTTGACCATACCAACGCACCTCCGGCGGGGCAGCCCGATGCCGTTAGCGTAACACTCGCCCCTGAGCAGGCTGTTGCTGCGCTGGGCACAATGGTCAGCGCTGGGGTAGACTGGGCTACTGCCGATCGGGCCATCAGCAGTAGCAGGCCTGAAAGCAGGATACCAACATATTTTCCAGAGACCGACTGAGGGCTGCGGTAATAAGCAATCAAATGCAGGTAGACGTGATTGGTCATGGGTTGAACAGATTGGAACTGGTAAAAGTAGCGGACTAATTTAGGAACGCATCGATTAAATCCAGCCACTATTTAGTCAGCGGGCGTATTCTTAATGCGGACTGAGAGGTTGAAAACTGCATTTCGGTTACCAAATCGACCATCTCTACGGCTTTTTAAATCCCACAGTTCGCCTATTAATGAGGTGACGCATCAGCACTGACACTTCGCACACACTGAGCGCCAGGCAGAGTACTTCCCCAAATCCAAAAGGCCGGGGGTTCTTTTTATAGCAGCCTGCCCAAATAATCATTGGCATACTGACTGTATTATCGGCTCCGTTCATCACAATTCAGCCCGTTTGCCATAGTCTATTCGTCGTTTTTACCCATCTTCGCAGTTTATGACGCCGTTAACACAGACGGGTCTGCTCATCAACGGGACTCTCCCAGAACCAGATTTTATGAATAGACGAGATTTTATGCAGTTGTCCGGTATGGGCGTTGGCGGCCTGATGGTTGGCTCAGTACCCGTGCTGGGTCACGCCGTGTCGCCCGGTTACCTGCTTGACCGGGCCGGTGCGGGGTCGGCTGCGGACGTAGCCATGAAGAAACGCATGGCCGACATTGCGCTCAATGCCGCCAAGAGCAAGGGGGCGAGTTATACCGATGTCAGAATTGGGCGGTATTTGCAGCAGTATCTGTTTACCCGCGAGCAGAAAGTGCAGAACGTAGTCAGTGCCGAAAGCTACGGCGTCGGTATCCGGGTCATTGCCAACGGCACCTGGGGCTTTGCGGCCACGAGCAACGTAACCCCCGACGGCATTGCCCGCTGCGCCGAAACGGCAGTGGCCATTGCCAAAGCCAACTCAAAACTGCAAAAGGAACCGGTTGTACTGGCTCCGCAGAAGGGCGTTGGCGAAGTGGCCTGGAAAACACCGCTCACCAAAAATGCCTTTGCCGTACCCGTTGGCGAGAAAGTCGATCTTCTGATGAAGGTCAATAGCGAAGCGGTGAAAAACGGCGCGGCCTTCGTGACCTCGAACCTGTTCTTTGTGAATGAGCAGAAATACTTTGCCTCTACCGACGGGTCGTACATCGACCAGGATATTCACCGCATCTGGCCCACGTTTACGGTATCGGCCATTGACCGGGCCACCGGCAAGTTCAAAACCCGCGACGCGCTCTCCTCACCAATGGGCATGGGCTACGAGTATCTGGACGGACTATCTTCCGAAAAAATCAAGGCTCCCAACAACCTCGTCGGTTACCGTAACTCGTACGACATGGTGGAAGATGCCACGCTGGGTGCGAAACAGGTAAAAGAAAAGATTGGCGCCAAAAGTGTGCAGGCCGGCAAGTATGACCTCGTGCTGGACCCCAACCACCTCGGTCTCACCATCCACGAATCAGTTGGCCACCCTACCGAACTTGACCGCGTTTTGGGTTATGAAGCCAACTACGCCGGCACCAGTTTCGCTACCTTAGACAAGTGGAAAACCGGTACATTCAACTACGGCAGCAAACTCGTTAACATCGTAGCCGACAAAACCCAGCCATACACCCTCGGCAAAGTGGGCTACGACGACGAAGGCGTTCCGGCCAAGCAATGGCCGCTCATCAAAGAGGGCATTCTGGTCGATTACCAGGCCATCCGCGATCAGGCCGCCATTCTGGGCCAGACCGAATCGGACGGATGCTGTTACGCCGACAATTGGGACTCGGTGCAGTTTCAGCGGATGCCGAACGTATCGCTTCAGGCGGGTACCGAGAAACGCTCGGTGTTCGACATGATCAAGGGCGTTGAGAAGGGCATCTACATCATTGGGCGGGGATCGTATTCTATCGATCAGCAGCGGTATAATTTCCAGTTTGGCGGGCAGTTATTCTACGAAATCAAGAACGGCGAACTTGTTGGAATGCTCGACGACGTGGCGTATCAGAGTAACACCCAGGAATTCTGGAACTCCTGCGCCCAGCTTTGCGATCAGGACGACTACCGCACCTTCGGCAGTTTCTTCGACGGCAAAGGCCAGCCCGCTCAGGTCAGTGCCGTCTCGCACGGCAGTGCCACCACCCGCTTCAACGGGGTCAATGTAATAAATACAGGCCGGAAAATTTAAAGAAATTGAGACACAGAGATGCACCAGGGAGACACAAAGATTCACAGAGGCTGACGTAAATCTCTCTTTTCTCTGTGAAACTCTGTGTCTTCTCCGTGTAACTCTGTGTCCCAAAAAAAACATAACTAAAAATGCTCACACAAGCAGAAGCCAAACGAATTATCGACAAAGTACTTTCCTACGCGAAAGCCGACGAAACCGCCGTAAGCCTATCCGGCAACCGCACAGGCAATATCCGCTACGCCCGCAACTCAGTCTCGACATCGGGCGAATCGGACAATATGAGCCTGGCCGTAACCTCGGTCTTTGGCAAAAAGTCCGGCTCGGCTACCATCAACGAGTTCGACGATGCATCGCTCGAAAAGACGGTCCGGCGGGCTGAGGAGAT